>JBDTOD010000013.1:0-52350 GCA_039933415.1 bacterium | reverse complement strand
GAGTCGATCGAGATGTACGCCGGCAAGCGCGACGATCTGGCCGACAAGGAGCGCGCGGAAGTCACCGTGCTGGAGGCCTACCTCCCGGTGGCGGTGAGCGACGAGGAGCTGCGCGCCGCGGTCCGTGCCGCCATCGCTGGCGGCGCGGCGCAGATCGGCGCGGTGATGGGCAAGGTGCTGCCGCAGTTCAAGGGCCGCGCCGAAGGCAGCACGATCAATTCGATCGCGCGAGAGGAGTTGAGCAAGCAGGGGTGACGGAGAGTATTCCGGTCGATTGTGTGAACCCGAACGGACATCGCGTCTCGTTCGGGTTTCTCGTCCCATGGAGTGGCCGGTGATGAACGCGCATGCGCTCGGCATTCTCGAGCTGCCGCGGTTGCTCGAGCTGGTGGCCGGGTTCGCGGCCTCCGGGCCGGGCGCATCGCGCGTGCGCGCACTTGCGCCGCGCGCCGATCTCGTCTGGCTCGAGACCGAGCATCGTCGCGTCGCCGCCGTGCGCGGTCTGGTCGGCGGCGAGCCGGTGTGGCATCCCGAGCCGGTGCCTGAGCTCGCAGACGCGCTGCATCGCCTGCGCGTGGTCGGAATCATGTGGAGCGGCGCCGAGCTGGTGGCCGGCGCCGTGCTGCTGCGCTCCGCTCGCCGCACACGCGACGCGCTTCGCGACGAGAAGCGCCCGGCTGTGGTGCGCGCCGTGCTCGCGCCGTTCGCTGATCGCATGCTCGCCGCGAAGCGCGAGGAGGAGACGATCGAGCGAGCGATCGGCGAGGATGGCGTCGTCAAGGACGACGCGTCGCCCGCGCTTCGCCGGATCCGCCGCGAGCTTCGCGCGTCGCACGGTGAGCTCGTGCGCATCCTCGAGCGCGTGATGGGCGGGCTGGAATCGCATCATCGAGCGTCGGACATGTCCGTCACCCTGCGCGAGGGACGCTACGTGATCCCCGTACGGCGCGAGGGAGCGAAGCAGGTGGGCGGCATCGTGCACGGCGCGTCGGGAACTGGTGGCACGCTGTTCGTCGAGCCGCCGGCGGCGATCGAGTTCGGCAACCGTATCCGCGAGCTCGAGCTCGACGAGCAGGACGAGGTCGAGCGCATCCTCCGGGAGCTCACCGATCTGTTGCGACCGCATCGCGACGCGATGCTCGCGGCGCTCGACGCGCTCGCTGAGCTCGACTCGCTGTATGCCCGCGCGAGATACGCGATCCGCTACGCGTGTACGCCGGCCGCGTTCGTGCCGGCGCGCGACGGATTCGCGGTGCGCGATGGCCGGCATCCGCTGCTGCTTGCGAAGGGAGTCGACGTCGTGCCGTTCGATCTCGCGCTCGATGTGGGCGAGCGCACGCTGCTCGTCTCCGGTCCGAACACGGGTGGAAAGACCGTGCTGCTCAAGGCCATCGGACTGGTGTCGATGATGAGCCAGGCGGGCGTTCCCGCGCCGGTCGGCGCCGAGAGCCGGATTCCCGTGTTCGACGACGTCTTCGCCGACGTCGGCGACGAGCAGTCGATCGAGGCCAGCCTGTCCACGTTCAGCGCGCACCTCAAGAACCTCTCCGAGATCCTTCGGCTCGCGACGCACGACTCACTCGTCCTCATCGACGAGCTGGGCTCCGGCACCGATCCACAGGAGGGTGCGGCGCTCGGCTGGGCGATTCTCGAGAATCTCACGGCGCGCGGCGCGACGACGCTCGCGTCGACGCATCTCGGCCAGCTCAAGGAGTTGGCCACCCAGGTGTCCGGCGTCGTGAATGCGTCGCTTCAGTTCGACGCCGTGCAGCTCGCGCCGACCTACCGCCTCATCAAAGGCGTGCCCGGACGGTCGTACGGAATCAGCATCGCGCGCCGGCTGAACCTTCCGGCCGACGTCGTGACGCGCGCCGAGGAACGCATCCCGCAGGGCGAGCGCGACATGGCGGCGCTCATCGAGCGGCTCGAGCGCCAGGAGACGGAGCTTGCGGCGCGCGAGCGCGAAGCGGCCGCGATGGTCGACGACGCACGCGAGCGGATCGCCGGCGTGATCAAGCGCGAGAACACCGTGCGCGAGCGCGAGCGCGCGGCGGAGAAAGCGAGCCGGCAAGAGGCACGCAAGTACGTCCTCGACGCGCGCGCCGAGATCGAGCGGACGATCGCGGAGCTCAAGAGGAAGGGCGCCGCCGCCGCCGACGCGGCGGTGGACGAGCTGGGTCGCGACGCGCGCCGCCGCGCCGAGGAGCTGGCCTCGAAGCAGGCCGACGTGCTCGACCGCCTGGACGCGGAAGAACGTGCCGCGCAGCGCAAGCGCGGACGCGTGCCGCTGGCCGAACGTGGCGTCGTCGCCGTGAACGACGCCGTCGAAGTGGGCACGCTGGGTGGGAAGGTCGGCCGCGTGATCGATCTGCGCGGCAAGGACGCCGTCGTCGCGGTGGGCTCGCTCAAGCTCACCGTTCCACTGGCATCGCTTCGACGAACGGACGCTCCGCAGGAGGTGGCCGTGAGCTACGTCGGTGACGCGCCGGAAGTACACGTCAGCACGGAGATCAATCTCCTGGGTCTTCGCGCTGACGAAGCCGAGGGCGCCGTCCTCCAGGCGCTCGACAGCGCGGTGCGCGCCGATCTCAAGAGCCTCCGCATCATTCACGGCAAAGGCACCGGCGCGCTGCGACAGGTCGTCGACGAGATGCTGCGCAAGGACACGCGTGTTCGTGAGTTCCACATGGGATCGTGGAACGAAGGCGGCGCCGGCGTCACGATCGCCGTGTTCGCGTGATCCCAGACGACACGGTGGAGCGCGTTCGCGAGACCGCCGACATCGTCGGCGTGATCGGCGAGTACGTGGAGCTCAAGCGGCAGGGGACGGACTTCCGCGGACCGTGTCCGTTTCACCAGGGGACGCATCGGAACTTCTCGGTGTCCCCCAAGAAGGCGATGTACTACTGCTTCGTCTGCCACGAGGGCGGAGACGTCTTCAACTTCCTCACGAAGCGGCTCGGTGTGGATTGGCCCACCGCGGTGCGCATGGTGGCAGAGAAGTCCGGGATCGAGATCGTCGAGACGCAACGCGGCCGGCCGGACCAGAAGGACGAGCGAGACCCGCTCTGGGAGGTGAACGGCGCTGCCGCCGATTATTTCCGGCGCATGCTCTGGGATGACGCACTCGGTGCGGACGCGCGCGCGTATCTGGAGGAGCGAGCCATCCCGCGCGAGCTCGCCGACCGCGTCGGGCTCGGCTTCGCCCCACGTGAGATCGGGTTGCTGCGCGCGTCGCTCGCGACGCTCGGCTTCGACGACGAGCGAATGATCCTTGCGGGGCTGCTCGTCGTGCCGGAAGAGGGAAACGAGCCTCGGCCGCGCTTTCGCGGACGTCTGATCTTCCCGATCTACGACGTCTCCAGCCGCGTCGTCGGTTTTGGAGGCCGGCTCCTCGGGCCCGGTGAGCCCAAGTATCTGAATTCCAGCGACTCGCCCCTGTTCAGCAAAGGCAAGCTGCTCTACGGATTGAACTGGGCGAAGCAGGCGGCGCGGCGCGACGAGCGCATGCTGGTCGTCGAGGGATTCTTCGACGTGGTGCGGCTGATCGCTGCCGGGATCGAGGCGGTCGTCGCGCCGATGGGCACCGCGCTCACCGAGGATCAGGCCAAGCTCGTGAGACGATATACGGATCGTGTCTATCTCCTCTACGACTCCGACAAGGCCGGCTTGAAGGCAACGTTTCGCTCCGGCGACGAGCTGCTGCGGCAAGGGGCGTCGGTGCAGGTGGTCACGCTCCCGGATGGCGAGGATCCGGACAGCTTCGTGCGTACCGAGGGCGCGCGCGGGCTGGAGACGCAGCTCGCGGCGTCGATCGACGTGTTCGAGCGGAAGATCCAGATTCTCGAGCGCGGCGGGTGGTTCGCCGACCTCCGGCGAAAGCGTCAGGCGCTCGATCGCCTTCTTCCGACACTTCGCGCCACGAGCGATCCGCTCACCCGCGACATGTACCTGGGCCACGCCAGCGCGGCGGCGGGCGTGTCGCGCGAGATGCTCGAGCGCGAGCTGGCCGTGGCGTCTCGCCCGCGAGGGGGGCGTCCGCTGCGCGCACCCATGCCGGGAAGCCAGGACCCGGAGCCGAGAGAGCAACGAGGCATGCCGGCGCCGGGGCCGGACGTCCAGCGCATCCGCCGTGGCGAGCGACGACGATCGGCCGGCACGCGCGCGGTGGGCGCGGAGCGAGAGCTCCTTCGCGTGCTGCTGCATCGCCCGAACTACTTCGAGCAGATCGTTGAGCGCGTCGGCCTCGAGAGCTTCCGCGATCCCGAGCTCCGACGCATCTTCGCAGCGCTCGTGACGAAAGGGGCCGACGTCGGCCCCGAGGCGTTGGCCGATGGCCTCGACGAAGGGGCCGTGGAGGCGATGCAGGAGTTGCTCGAGGAGCCCGGCGGGCTCGATCACGCCGACGAAGCGGTGAGCGGCAGCCTGGCATTGCTCCATGAGCGCGGCCTGACCGAACGCCTGGGGGAGATCGACCGCGAGCTCCCACTCGCAAGCTCGTCCGAGAAGGACGAGCTCACGCGTGAGAAGGTCCGGCTCCGGGACGAGCTCCGTCGACTCGGCAGTCGCAGCTGGAAGCAGTTTCGGTAGAGGGCTGCGTCGGGCGTTATCATCCGACAGGGCGTGTTGTGGCAGCTCGCCGAAACCGACGCACCGAAGAACCTCAGAGCGGGCATCCCATCATCCTCACCTCCCATATGCACCCAGACGTCCAGTCGCTTCTCGCCGTGCAGCGCGAAGACCTCGAGCTCTACGCCCTCGAGGAACGGCTTGCCGCCCTCGCGCCGAAGCTCGCCACGCTCGAGAAGGAGCGCGTTCGTGCCAACCAGGAGCTCGAGCGCGCGACCAAGTCGGTGTCGGCCGAAGAGTCGCGCCATCGCGAAGCCCAGCTCCGCAGCGATACCAATCGCCAACTCGTCGAACGAAGCCAGCGTGCGTACGAGAGCGTGACCTCGCCTCGTGAAGCGAATGCGGCGATGGTCCAGCTCGAGCAGACGAAGCGCATGGTGGACGAGAGCGATCGCGACGCCACGCAGATCCAGGGACGCATCAACGAGATGCGCCACCACGTCGCCGACCTCGAGGCGAAATTGAGCGAGGTGGAGCATCGCCAGACCGACGCGCGTGCCGCGCTCGAGACGGAACGCGCCGAGATCGAGGCGCAGATCGCGACCGACAAGGCCAAGCGGGACCAGACCGCGCAGGCGGTGCCGCGCTCGATGCTCACCAAGTACGACAGGGTTCGGACGAAGCGGCGCGCCGAAACGGTGTTCCCGCTGCGCGGCACCTCGTGCAGTGCGTGCGACACGGCTATCCCGACCCAGCGCCGCGCGTCCATGGCGGCCACGGGCTCGCTCGAGATGTGCGAGGGATGCGGAGCGCTGCTGTACGCGGGGGAATGACGACGGGCTGACGGTTGTACGGCTCAACCGTGCGCCCTAGCTTCCGATCATGACCGCGTCCGCCGTCGCCGCGCGCCCGCGCACTCGCTGGATCCTGCCCGAAGCGCCCGATCCCGCGGTCGTGCGCACGCTCTGCGACGAGCTGTTGCTGCCGGAGCCGATCTGCCGCCTGCTCGCCGCGCGCGGACACGGGCCCGTCGAGCTGGCCAAGCGCTACCTGCGCCCCAGGCTGGATCAGCTACTTCCGCCCGAGCAGCTCCTCGACCTGGACCGCGCCGTCGATCGGCTCGTGCGCGCCATCCGCGATGGCGAGACGATTCTCGTGCACGGCGACTACGATGTCGATGGCATCTCGTCGACCACGCTCCTCACGAAGGCGTTCCACGCGCTCGGCGCGACCGTCGTGCCGTTCATCCCGAGACGGCTTCTCGACGGCTACGACCTCACCGACGCCGGGGTTCGCGCCGCGCAGCAGGCGGGTGCCACCGTCGTCGTCACGTGCGACTGCGGCACGAGCGCGGTCGCACCCGTCGCTGCGCTCCAGAGCGTGGGGATCGATGTGATCATCAGCGATCACCATCTGCCCGGCGGCGATCTCCCGAACGCGTACGCCATCCTCAATCCGAAGCGTCCCGGCTGCGGCTCCGAGGACAAGGATCTCGCCGCCGTCGGCGTTGCGTTCAAGCTCGCGCTGGCGGTCACACGCGCGATGGGCGGCAACGAGAACTTCGTCTTCGGCATGCTCGATCTCGTCGCCCTCGCGACGATCGCGGACATCGCGCCCTTGCGCGGCGAGAATCGCGTCTTCGCTCGCTACGGTCTGAAGATGCTCGCCGAGACGCAGAACCTCGGCCTGCGCGCTCTCATCCGCTCCGCCGGGTTGGACGGGAAGCCGCTCACCGCAGGGCGCGTCGGCTACATCCTCGCGCCACGGCTCAACGCGGTTGGCCGGCTCGGTCATGCGCTGCGAGGTGTCGAGCTGCTGATGGCCACGACGGAGCACGAAGCCAACTCGATCGCGCGCGAGCTGGAAGAGCTGAACGCGAAACGACAGGAGATCGACCGCGCGACACTCGAGCAGGCACGTCGCCGAGTGCTCGCGCTCGATCTCGAGGCGACCTACGGCATCGTGCTCGCCGAAGAGGGATGGCATCCGGGCGTCATCGGCATCGTCGCGTCGCGACTGGTCGAGGAGTTCGGCCGCCCCACGATCCTCATCGGATTGGATGGCGAGATGGGGAAGGGGTCGGGTCGCTCGATCTCGCCCTTCGATCTGCACGCCGGCATCGGCCGCTGCCGCGACCTGCTCGAGCGCTTCGGCGGACATCGGAGCGCCGCGGGCATCACGATCCACCGCGATCGCGTCGAGGCGTTTGCACGCTGCTTCAACGAGGGCGCGCGCGCGGTGCTCTCGCCCGACGATCTGGTGCCCGAGCTGCGCGTCGACATGGAGGTCGCGCTCTCCGATCTCACGCCGGGCTTCGAGGCGCTGCTGCGCCACCTCGAGCCGTGCGGCATGGGCAATCCGTCGCCGATGCTCGTGACGCGCGGCGTGCGGCTCGCCGCGCCGCCTCGCATCATCGGTCAGGGTGGCCTCAAGCTCCGCCTCTCGACCGGCGCGGGTCCACTCGAAGCGATCGGCTGGTCGCTCGGCGCGCGCATCTCCGAGCTCGACGTCGCGCGCCCGATCGACATCGCCTATCGTCTCGAGCGCGATGAGTATCAGGGCGTGTCGCGGCTTCAGGCCCGGCTCGCCGACTTCCGCGCCTGATCCGTGCGGATCGTCGCTGGACGCTGGCGCGGTCGAGTGATCGCCGCGCCCATCGGACGCCAGGTTCGCCCCACGGCGGATCGCGTTCGCGAGGCGTGGATGAGCATCGTCGGACCTTCGCTCCCCGACGCGCGCGTGCTCGATCTCTGTGCGGGATCCGGCGCTCTCGGACTCGAAGCCGTCTCGCGCGGCGCGGCCAGCGCCGATCTGGTCGAGATCGCAACGCAGAGCCTGAAGGCGATCGAGGACAACGTCGCGCTGCTTCGCGCGGGCGACGAGATTCGCGTCCACCGCGCTGACGCCCTCACGTTCATCGCCGAGCTCGAGGCCAGCGCGTACGACGTCGCTTTCGCTGATCCGCCCTATGACGTCGGCATGGCCGCCGCGATCGTCGAACGCTGGCTCAGCGTACCATTCGCCACGATCCTCGGCGTCGAACACCGTCGAGATGAGCTTCTCCCGGGCGATGGCGAGCGCCGCCGATATGGCCAGACCGCGATCACCTTCTACCGCCGGCCCTGACGCACCTCGAACTCGCCCGCGCGATTGCCTTTTCACGAACCGCTCCCGATCCTTCCCCCGTGCCGAACTCGAGAATCGCCATCTATGCGGGCAGCTTCGACCCGATCACGCGCGGGCACGAGGATCTCATGCACCGCAGCCTGGAGTACGTCGATCGGCTGATCGTCGCGGTCGCGACCAACTCCACCAAGCAGCCGCTCTTCACGATCGAGGAGCGTGTCGCGCTCATTCGCGCCGCCCTCGAGAACGAGTCGCGGATCGAGGTGCGCTCGTTCGACGGTCTGCTGGTCGACTTCGCGCGCGAGTGCGGCGCGAGCCTGCTCATCCGCGGCCTTCGCGCCGTGAGCGACTTCGAGTACGAGTATCAGATGGCGCTGATGAACCGACACCTGTCGCCAAAGCTCGAGACCGTGTTCATGGTCCCCTCGCTCGACACGACGTACATCAGCGCGAGCCTGGTGCGAGAGGTCGCGCGATTCGGTGGCGAGGTTGGCGATCTGGTGCATCCTCGCGTCGCTGACGCACTTCGCTCCAAGATCACGCCGCGGTGACCTTCGTCGATGCTATCCGGGCGCGCGCCGCGACGCGCCCCCGGCGGATCGTGCTGCCCGAGGCCGACGATTCGCGAACGCTGGACGCCGCGAGTGCCCTCGCCGCCACGAAGGTGGTGGAGCCGGTCCTGATCGGACCCGCGCCGGCGAGCGTGCGCTGCGAGGTGATCGATCCCTCGCGCAATGGCCTCACCGACGAGGTCGCGGCCGAGCTGCTGCGGATCCGCGGTCCGAAGGGGATGACGGAAGAGGAGGCGCATCGCCATGCCGCATCTCGGCTCATCGTGGCCGACGCGCTCGTGCGGTGGGGACGCGTGGATGGCAGCGTCGCCGGCGCCGTTCACCCCACGGGTGACGTGCTCCGCGCGGCGCTCTGGATGGTTGGTCCAGCGCCGTCGGTGCGGACGATCTCGAGCGCGTTCTACATGGACGTCCAACCATTTCGCTCCGGCGAGCGCGAAGTTCTCACCTTCACCGACTGCGCCGTCGTCCGCTATCCGTCGGCGACGCAGCTCGCCGACATCGCCATCGCCGCCGCGTCGGATCGGCGCAAGATCGTCGGCGACGAACCATGCGTCGCCCTGCTATCATTCAGCACGCGCGGTAGCGGATCGGGTTCCACCGTGGATCTGATGCGTGCCGCATTGGTCGAGATCCGGCAGAGAGCGCCCGAGCTCGCCGTGGACGGAGAATTGCAAGGGGACGCTGCGCTCGTGGCGGAGGTGTCGGCCCGCAAGGCCCCCGACAGCTCCGTCGGCGGGCGGGCGAATGTGCTGGTCTTCCCATCGCTCGATGCAGGAAACATCGCCTATAAGTTGGTACAGCGGCTTGCGTCCGCGCGTGCGATCGGGCCCATCCTCCAGGGGATGCGGCGCCCGTGCAATGATCTCTCGCGTGGGGCGACGGCCGACGACATCTTCAATGTGGCTGCCATCACCGCACTCCAGGCGGACGATGCCGTGGCCATCGTACTGAACGGATCCCGCCAGGAGACAGGCACATGAGCTTCACGATCAAGAAAGAGGGAGAGATCGTCGTGGTAGACGTCGAGGGTCAGCTCATCGTCGGTAACCGACAGGAGCTCAAGCAGAAGGTGCTCGACGAGCTGGAGCGCGGCGAGAAGAAGTTCCTCATCGACTTCGCGCAGACGGGCTACATCGACAGCTCGGGCCTGGGCGTGCTCGTCTCGCTGTCCAAGAAGATCCGGGAGCAGGGCGGAGAGCTGCGCCTCGCCAATCTCAACGACGATCTCAAGACGCTGTTCGAGCTGACCAAGCTCGACACGCTGTTTCAGATCTCGGACACGCGCGACCGGGCGCTGTCGAGCTTCTGATCCCCGCGCGGCCCGCCCATCCGGCGGGCCGCGCCTCGTTGCACCCGACTCGGCGATCACCCCGTCGCCGACCACGCCCCCGCCATGGCCGCGTCTCTCCCGCCCGACGCCGGGCTTCGTGTCTCCATCGAAGTCGAGATCCCCAGCGACGTCGCCTACATCGAGCGCGTCGTGGATCTCGTGCGTCATCCGTGCGCCGAGCTGTCGTACAATTCGCATCAGCTCGCGCTCAACGTGCCTGTCGCGCTGAGCGAGGCCATCTCGAACGCCATCCTTCGCGCCAACAACGAGGACCCGGGAAAGCGGGTTCGCATACGCGCGCTGGTGGACACGCTCCGCCTCGTCGTCGACGTCGAGGATGAAGGAGCGCGGTTCGATCTCGACAGCAACACGCGCGACGCCACCGATCCCGACAACATCGAGCGTGAGGACGGCCGCGGCCTCTTCCTCATGCGCGCTCTCATGGATCGCGTCGAGCGCTTCGATGCGAACTCCGGAGCACTTGGTGGCAATGTGGTGCGCCTCACGCTCGCGCGCGCATGAGCGAGCTGGGCGAAGTCCTCGCCGCCTTCCACGAGGCCACTGGGTGCGACGCATCCGTCTGGCGTCGCGACGGTGGCAAGGATGGCCCCCTCCGCTTCATCGCCGGCACTCGCCGCGCCGATCCTCCACCGCCTGAGCTGCTGCCGCCGCTCGGCGTCGTGCGCGACGAAGCGACCGAGCGCGGCCGACTCGTCGTCGTCCCCATCGCCGGACCTCGCCCCGCGTGGCTCGTCCTCGGCCCCTGTCCCATCGAGCGGCGAGAGATCGACAGCTACCTCAAGTTCCTGCGCCCGGTCGTGGCGCAGTATCTCCAGAACACGCTCGAGGTGGAGCACGCCGCCAACGAGCTCGCCGAACGATACGAGGAGATCAACCTCCTCTATTCGATCAGCGAGATTCTCGGGCGCACCGTGTCGCTCGAGGAGGGAGCGGCAACGATCCTGCGCGAGGTGAGCGAGACGGTCGGCGCGCGGCGCGCGTCGATCCTCGTGCACGATCCCGACTCGGAGACGCTCGCCGTCGTGGCCCGGCTCGGGGGTGAGGGCATCCCGACCCCGCCCATCAGGCTCGACGACCCGTGCAGCGTGAGCGCCCACGTCTTCCGCACGTTGCACTCGATCATCGCGGAGGACGACGAGATGCTCTGCCCGCAGGAGGAAGGGTTCCGAAAAGGCGCGATGCTCACCGTGCCGATCCTCTGGACCACGCAGGACGGCAGCGAACGGCTCGGCGTCGTGAACCTTTCGGATCGGCGATCGGACCAGGCATTCACCGCGGGAGATCAGAAGCTCGTCACGGCGATCGCGTCGCAGATCGGCGCCGCCATTCAGAATGCCCGGCTCGTTCGCCAGTCGATCGAACAGCAACGACTGCAGCAGGAGATGCAGCTCGCGCACGACCTGCAGATGAAGCTGCTCCCCGACGCGGCGCACGTCGCGCCGGAAGCAACGGTCGCTGCGCGCGTCGTGCCCGCCGAGGACGTCGGCGGCGACTTCTACAACCTGTACCGCCTCTCGGGCGGCCGGATCGGCGTGATGATCGGTGACGTCTCCGGTCACGGCTACCAGGCCGCTCTCATCATGGCGCTCACGATGAGCGCGTCGGCTATCCATGCGCAGGGCACCGACGATCCGGCGGAGATGCTGCGCCGGCTCTATTTCTCCGTGAAGGAGGAGCTGACGACGACGGAGATGTTCGTCTCGGCGCTCTATGCGGTCATCGATCGCGACAACGGAGTGATCCGTTTCGGCAACACGGGACATCCGCACGCCTTCGTCGTGTCCCGTGATGGCGAGGTCTCGCGCCTTGGGGCGGGAGGACCACCGCTCGGCATGTCCGACGAAGCACCGTTCTCCGACGCGCGGCCGTGGGACGTCGGCGGCGATCTGCTCGTTCTCTTCACCGACGGCATCACCGACGCGCGCAACAAGGCAGGCATCCGTCTCGGCGAAGAGCCAGTGCTCGACTGCGTGATGCAATATCGCCACGAGGAGCCCGCGCAGATTGCCGCGCGCGTGTTCACGCTGCTCGACCACTACACGGGCGACACGCCGCGCCGCGACGACCTCACGCTCGTCATCCTCAAGAGCTAGGTCGCATGCCGGACGAAGGCAGTGCACCGCATGGGCGCCGCGGATCCTTTCCGCCGACGCGCAAGAGCCTCGGCCAGCACTTCCTCAATGACAAACGCATCCTCGGCCGAATCGCCGACGCCCTGCACCTCACCGGTACGGAGACGGTGCTCGAGATCGGGCCGGGCAGGGGTGCGCTCACCGACATTCTCGCCGATCGCGCCGGACGCCTGATCGCGATCGAGTACGATCGCGCGCTCGCGGACATCCTGCGCCAGCGCTATCTGCGCCGGTCGAACGTCCTCATCGCCGAAGCCGATGTGCTCGAGGTCTCACTCGGTGAGCTGGCCGCGGGTCCGTACGTGCTCGTTGGCAACGTGCCGTACTACATCACGACGCCGATCCTCTTCCACGCGCTCGCGCCGCCGCGCGCCGATCGCTCCGTTTACCTGGTGCAGAAGGAAGTCGCGCAGCGGTTGAGCGCGAGCCCCGGCAGCAAGGAGTACGGCGCGCTCACGGTCAACGTCGCCGCCGTTGCCCGCGCCGAGACATTGTTCGGCGTATCGGCGGGCGCATTCTCGCCGCCGCCAAAGGTGGAGAGCGCCGTGGTGCGGATCACGCCGATGCACGAGTCGCTCGTGCTCCCGGAAGAGGAGCGCCCGTTTCGCCTCCTGGTACAGGGCGCGTTCGGCATGCGACGGAAGCAGATGCGCCGAGTGGTGCGATCGCTCTTCTCGCTGGACGCAGAGAGCGCGGAAGCGATACTCGGCGCGGCCGGGATCGAACCCGAGGTTCGGCCGGAGGTTCTGACGCCAGCGCAGTTCGCGGCGTTGTTGCGGGCCGCGAGAGGCAGGGCGCTGGCGACCACCCAGCGGACCGAGGAGGACGGTCCGCGTCGCTGACTACTCCCGGTTCGTCAGCGCGAACGAGAGACCCTCGAGCTCCATCGCCATGTTCACCGCCTTCACCGTCACGTCGGCGGGTGCGTGGAGCTGAACCGGCGCGAAGTTCAACACCGCCTTGATCCCGGTCCGCACGATCCGGTCGAGCACCTCCTGCGCCCCCTCGCCTGGAATGGCGATCACGACGATCTCTGGGTGCTCGCTCTCCACGTCCGCTTCGAGCCGCGTCATCGACCGGATCTCGATGCCCTCGAGCGTGCGACCGATCTTGTCCGGATTGGTGTCGAACACCGCGACGATGTTGAAGCCGCGCTGACGAAACCCCCGGTACTGGGCGAGCGCGGCGCCGATCTTTCCCGCACCGACGATCATCACCCGCCATTCTTTCTGCAGACCGAGGATCTCGCGTAGCGCGCTGGAGAGCTCGGGGACTGAATAGCCAAGTCCTCGCTTGCCGAAGGAGCCGAAGAACGAGAGATCCTTCCTTACCTGCGCGGAGGTCGTTCCACCCCGGCGCGCGAGCTCCTCGCTCGACACGGTCGAAAGCCCCCGCTCCTCGAACTCTTCGAGGAATCGGAGATAGATGGAGAGTCGGCGGACCGTCGAATCGGCAATGCGTTTCACGTCGTCGGCAGGGCTTGTGAATTCGTTCACAAACTAGCGGCGTCCTCCGCCGCGCACCAGCTGTTTTCAATGGCCTCGCCCGCGACCCGTCGCCTGGCACCCTACCGAACCAGCAAGCAAGACACCAACGGGTTATCTTCGGGTGCCATGACAGTGAATGTCACCTCAGAGATCGGGCGGATGCGCTCCGTCGTCGTCCACACGCCGGGCAACGAGCTGCTGGGCGTCACCCCGGCGACCCGAGAAGCATTCCTGTACGACGACCTGCCCGACGCCGGTCAGGCGCGCACCGAGCACCGGCGCTTCACCTCGGTGCTCGAGCGCTTTTGTCAGGTGTTTGAGGTTCGCGACCTGCTGGCTCAGGTCTTCGAGAATCGCGAGGTCCGCGAGCTCCTCGTTCGCGAGACGATGGACATCGTCCCCAGCGAGCCGCTCGCCCGCGAGATCGAGGCCCTCCCGCCAGCCGACCTGGTCACGATGCTGATCGAGGGACGGGTCGAGGCGCCCGGTCCGCTCGCCCGCACGCTCAATGAGTTCGGCTACGAGCTGCCGCCGCTTCCAAATCTCTTCTTCACGCGTGACTCGGCCATGAGCGTCGGCCGACATGTGCTCGTGGGATCCATGCGCTACGGCGTTCGATGGCCGGAAGAGCTGATCATGAAGGCGCTCTTCCTCTACCACCCGTTGTTGCGCAACGAGGGGATCCTGTACGACGGGTCCGTCGAACGCCGGCTCAACTACACGCTCGAAGGTGGAGACGTCCACACCCTTCGCGAGGACCTCGTCCTCATCGGCTTCAGCGAGCGATCCAGTCCAGGTGCGATCGACCACCTCGCCGCGCTCCTGTTCGGTCAGACGAAGGTCACGGACATCGTCGTCGTCGTCATGCCGAAGGAGAACACGGCGATTCACCTCGACATGATCTTCACGCAGGTCGATCACGAGCTCTGTGTCTGCTTTCCACCGCACTTCATCGGACCCGAGCGTCTGAGTGTGCTGCGCTGGCACAAGGGTGAGAGCGCGCTGCGCGAGATGCCCGACATCTTCACGGCGCTGGCCGAATGCGGCATGCCGATGACGCCGATCTTCTGCGGCGGCAATCGCCGAGCGTTGCAGGAGCGCGAACAGTGGGCGTCGGGCTGCAACTTCGTCGCGATGCGCCCGGGTGTCGTGCTCTCCTATGCGCGCAACGTCGGCACCCTCGAGCAGATGGTGGCCGCGGGATTCAGAGAGGTGCCGGGAGTGAACTTCCTCACCGGTGACGTGCGTCTCGCGGACGACGAGCGCGCCGTGATCACGTTCGAGGGAGCCGAGCTGGTTCGCGGCGGGGGAGGGCCACGGTGCATGACCTGTCCAGTGCAGCGTGACGAGACGTGAGTGCTTGCGCTGAGACTCCGTCCGAGAGGGTAGCGGGGTGAGCGGCGTCGATGCGGTGAGTGGCACGCGCCTCGAGCCATTCGTGACCGCCGGAGTGTCCACCCGACCCGAGCGAACACTGCTCGCCGATCGCGCGGCGGACTATCTGAAGGCTGGTCCTGCGGATGCGCGCGCGCTGATCGCGAGCGTGTGCCAGCTCTCGACGCTGCCGAGCGTCGTGGCCGATCACATGGCACTCACGCTGCTCGGCGAGCTACCGGGCTTCGCGAGAGCAGTGGACGGTACATGGCGACTCTCCGAGCCTTCCGCCCCAGCGTGGCGCACCTCGACGGCGCCGGACGAGCCGCTGCTCTCGTCGCTCAGCTTCGTCGTCGTCGACGTGGAGACCACGGGCGGCCGCCCCAACCAGGGCGACCGCATCACCGAGATCGCCGCCGTCACGGTGCGCGACGGTCGGATCGTCGACGTCTACGAGACCCTGGTCAATCCCGAGCGGTCGATCCCGCCGTTCATCACACGTCTCACCCGAATCTCGTGGGACATGGTGCGCGACAAGTCGCCCTTCCGCGACGTCTGCGAGGACGTGCTCCGCGTGCTCGACGGCAACGTGTTCGTCGCGCACAACGCGAGCTTCGACTGGCGCTTCGTGAGCACCGAAGTGTCGCGCGCGACGGGACGCGAGATCACTGGACGCCGCCTCTGCACCGTCCGACTCGCGCGTCGGCTGCTTCCGCAGCTTCGCTCTCGCTCACTCGATTGGGTGGCCCGCCACTACGGCGTGGACATCGAGCCGCAGAGGCGTCACCGCGCCGCCGGCGATGCGCTCGCGACGGCCCACTGCCTCCTTCGGCTCCTCGACGACGCGCGCGCGCATGGGTGCGAGCGGTGGAGTGAGCTGGAGCGGTTTCTCTCGACGGGAAGCTCGGTCAAGAAGCGCAGGAAGCGTCGGCCATCGGCGATGCCAGGTCCGGTCTCGAAGGACACGACCGCCTGACGCCGGGGTCAGAGCCCGGGGTCAGAGCCCGGGGTCAGAGTCGCGACTCTGACCCAGCACACGAAGTAGACTCAATGATGCCCCTTCTCCCTCTTGTTCAGTCACGCACCCTCGGTGCGCTGCGCATTCACGCGCTCCAGGCCGGCCTGCAGCAGCTCGACGGGGGCGCGATGTTCGGCGTCGTGCCCAAGACGCTCTGGGAGCGGAAGATCCCGGCCGACGCGAAGAATCGGATTCCGCTCGGCATGCGCTGTCTCCTGATCGAGCATCCCGACGGTCTCCTGCTCATCGACACCGGGGTGGGGAACAAGGAGAGCGAGAAGTTCTACGGCATCTACTCGATCGAGAACGCGCCCGTCGGCTCGGCCGGACCAACACAGCTCGAGAGCGCTCTCGCCGAAGCCGGCTTTGCGCCAGCAGATGTCGCCGTCGTCATCAACAGCCATCTCCACTTCGATCATGCGGGCGGCAACACGCGTCGCGGCGATGACGGGCAGCCCGTTCTCAGCTTTCCGAACGCGCGGTACGTCGCGAGACGTGGGGAGTGGGATTGGGCGCATGATACCAACGAGCGGACCGCGGCGAGCTACTTCACGCACAACTACGATCCGGTGCACGCCGCCGGCCGGCTCGAGCTGATCGACGACGACGCCGAAATCCTTTCCGGTGTCTCGCTGCGGCGCACGCCGGGTCACACCCCGCACCACCAGGGCATCCTCGTCGAGTCGGGTGGGGAGCGGCTCTTCTACCTCGCCGATCTCGCTCCCACGACGGCGCACGTGCCACTCCCGTGGATCATGGGCTACGATGTGGAGCCGCTGGTCACGCTCGAGACCAAGCGCCGCGTCTGGGACGAGGCAGAGCGCGACGGATGGACGGTCATGTTCGAGCACGACGCGACCAACGCCTTCGGCCGGATCGTCCGCGAGGGGAAGGGATTCGGCTGCGAGGTACTCACCTAGGCGAAGCACGACACCGGCGCGCACGTGGGTAGCACGAGTAGCGAGGCGATCCGCATTGGGAGATGCTCGATCGACCCGCGTACAGCCGTGGCAGTGCAGTACTGGCTCTGCCCGTCTTGACTTCGCCCTCGCACCACCTAACTTCCGACCTGACAACTAGCTAAGCGGTCGCCTCACGGTGGCCCACCCTCTGGCCCTTGCGTTGTCGCGAGGAGTGCTGCAGGAGTCCTGAATCAGCGTTTCGAGCCCGCCATCCGTGGTGGGCGTCGTGCGTCGTGCGGACTCTTCTTCCCCAGAAGGTCCGCTTTTTTGTTCTCTCTCTCCGAGGCTACGAGTATTCAGGACACTACCAAGCGCGTGCGGGTCAATCGCATGATCCGCATCAGCCCGGTCCGTGTGATCGGCGCCGATGGTTCACAGCTCGGGATTCTCGAGGTGGACGCGGCGCTTCGCATGGCGGAGGAAGCCGGGTTGGACCTCGTCGAAGTCGCGGCCACCGCTCGGCCCCCGGTCGTCCGCATCATGGACTACGGGAAGTACAAGTTCGAGATGGCGAAGCAGGCGCGTCTCGCCAAGAAGAAGCAGCACGTGATCGAGCTCAAGGAAGTGAAATACCGTCCGGGCATCGACGATCACGACTTCGACACCAAGACGCGGCACGCCCGCCGGTTCCTCGAAGAGAAGAACAAGGTGAAGGTGACCATGATGTTCCGTGGTCGGCAGGTGGCTCACCCAGAGCTGGGACAACAGGTGCTCGACCGGGTGAGCAGTCAGTTGGCCGACATCGCGAAGATCGAGAGCGCGGGTCGGCTCGAAGGCAAGTCCATGACGATGATTCTGACGCCCAAATAAGCGAGACCGTGCAATGCCTAAAATGAAGACTCACAAGGGCGCCGCGAAGCGCTTCAAGTTGACCGGCTCCGGCAAGGTCAAGCGGATGAAGGCGTTCAAGAGCCACATCCTCACGAAGAAGACCTCCAAGCGGAAGCGCAATCTGCGCCGCCCTGGGCTCATCGCCACGAACGGCGAGCAGAAGCGAATCAAGCGCCTCATCCAGGCCGCGTAATAGGAGCCGACCATGCCACGCGCCGTATCCAACGTCCCGCGCCTCAAGCGCAAGAAGCAGATCCTCAAGCACGCCAAGGGCGCCTTCGGTGCTCGCTCCAAGCTGTGGAAAGCCGCCAAGGAAAACGTCGAGCGCGGCTGGAAGTACGCGTACCGCGATCGCAAGAACAAGAAGCGCGATTTCCGCCGCCTCTGGATCGTGCGCATCAATGCGGCCGCGCGTCAGCACGACATGAGCTACAACGTGTTCATCAATGGGCTCGGCAAGGCCGGCATCGAGATCGACCGGAAGATCCTGGCCGACATCGCCGTGCGCGACCCGCAGGCATTTGGCGAGATCGCGAACAAGGTCCGCGCCGCCCTCAACGCCGCGTAAGTAGATTTCCCGCAGGCACTCGGCGGCGGCGCGACCCTGGGGTCACGCCGCCGCCGTGTCATTTACGACGTTCCAGCGAACATGCTTCCCGAGAATCACACGCTCGAGCAATACCTGGCCGCCGCCGACGTGCTGGCCGCGCGCGGTGTCGACGCCCTGTCGTCGGCTGCCAACGCGGAGGCGCTCGAAGCGGCGCGCATCCAGTTCCTCGGCGATCGGCGCGGCGAGCTGCTCGCACTCCAGAAGGCGCTCGGTACGCTTCCTCCCGAGAGCCGCCGCGACGCCGGACGCGCGTTCAACGAGGTCAAGACTCGCCTCACCGCCGCGCTCGACGAGCAGCGCGGGGCACTCGCGCGCGCCACGACGACGGGACCGCAACTCGACCTCACGATGCCCGCGCGGCGTCGCTGGATCGGCGCCAGGCATCCTGTCACCGTCGTCATCGACGAGATTGTCGAGATCTTTCGCGAGCTCGGATTCGTCGTCGCGCTCGGACCGGAGAGCGAATCCGAGTGGTACAACTTCGGCGCGCTGAACTTCCCGCCCGATCACCCGGCGATGGACTTGCACGACACCCTCTACCTCGGCGAGGGCGCGCTGCTGCGCACGCACACGTCGCCCGTGCAGGTGCGCACGCTGCAGCGTCACGCGCCACCCATTCGCATCCTCGCGCCAGGCACGGTGTTCCGCCGTGATCCATTCGACGCGTCGCACGCGCCGGCGTTCGCGCAGCTCGAAGGACTCGCCGTGGACGAAGGGATCTCGTTCGTCGACTTGAAGGCGACGCTGACGCACTTCGCGCAACGCTTCTTCGGCACGACGCGCACACGCTTTCGCCCGAGCTACTTCCCGTTCACCGAGCCGTCGGCCGAGATGGACGTCGAGTGCCGACTGTGTGGCGGACGCGGATGCTCGGCCTGCAAGGGCACGGGCTGGATGGAGATCCTCGGCGCCGGCATGGTGCATCCTTCCGTGCTCGAGGCAGCGGGAATCGACAGCGAGCGCTATACCGGCTGGGCGTTCGGTATGGGTCCCGGACGCATTGCCATGCAGCGATACGATCTGCCAGACATCCGCATCCTCTATGATTCCGACGTGCGGTTCCTCGAGCAGGTGGCCGAATGAACGCCTCGGTGGAATGGCTGAACGCCTTTCTCGACCAGCAGACGTCAGCGACCGAGCTGCGCGATCTGCTCACGGCTCACACGGCGACCGTCGAGGAGATGATCCCGCTGCGCGCCGATCTCGCGCCGATCGTCGTTGCCCGTGTCGTGGAGGAGCGCGCGCATCCCGACTCGGATCACCTGCACATCACGAAGGTGGACGCAGGCAGCGGTGAACTGCTCGACGTGGTGTGCGGCGCGCCCAACGTCGCGGCTGGCAGGATGTATCCGTTCGCGCCGACCGGGACGGTCATGCCCGGCGGACTCAAGATCGAGAAGCGAAAGATTCGCGGGCACACCTCGAACGGGATGCTCTGCTCCGCGCGCGAGCTGGGGCTCGGTCAGGATGCCGAGGGCATCCTCGAGCTCGATCTCGATGTGCCGCCGGGCACGCCGTTCCTGACGGCGATGCCGGTCGGGGACGCACGCCTCGTCGTCGACGTGTTGCCCAACCGTCCAGACCTGTTGTCGCACTACGGTCTCGCCCGAGAGATTGCGGCGATCACCGGCGCGCGTCTCGCGCTGCCGGACATCGGCATCACGGACATCGACGTGCCGTCGCCGAGGCGCTTCCGTCGCGCTGGCAATGCGGGCGGCATCGTGCTGCATCTCGAAGACGCGTCGCTCGCGACGCGCTACATGGGCATCGTCGTGCGCGACGTGAAGGTTGGCCCGAGTCCGGACTGGCTGGCCGCTCGGCTCGCGGCCGTTGGATCTCGGTCGATCAACAACGTCGTCGACGCGACCAACTACGTGCTGCACGAGCTCGGACAGCCGACGCACGCGTTCGACCTTGGCAAGTTCGACCTCGACACGAAGCTGCCGGAGAAGACGGTCGTCGTACGCACCGCGCGCGCCGGCGAGACGCTCGTCACGCTCGATGGCGTGGAGCGAACGCTCACGCCCGAGATGACCGTCATTGCAGACTCCACGCGGGCGGTCGGTCTCGCGGGAGTGATGGGAGGGCGCGACACGGAAGTCGATGAGAGCACGACCGATATCTTCATCGAAGCGGCGACCTTCGTGCCGTCGCGCACTCGTCGCACGCGCCAGCTCGCCGGCTTGTCCACCGACGCGAGCTACCGGTTCGAGCGCGGCGTCGACGTGTCGCTCGCGCCGCGCGCACTCGAGCGCGTGTCGCAGCTCATCATCGCGCTCGCTGGTGGCCGAGTGCAGAGCGCGCCCGTCGATCTGTACGCAGGCGACGCGGCGCGTCCAGCGCTGCTGCTTCGTACCCAGCGATTGCACCGCGTGCTCGGCGTGCCGGTTCCGGTGGACAACATCGTCACACTGCTCAGCGACATCGGCTGCGAGGCCACGGTGGAGGACGCCGGCGATGCCGTGCGGGTCGTGCCCCCGACCTGGAGACTCGATCTCATTGCCGAGATCGATCTCGTGGAGGAGATCGCGCGCCTGCACGGGTACGCGAAGCTGCCTGACGAGATCCGTCCGTATCGTCCCGGCACGATGTCGGACGCTCCGCTCTGGACGACCGCGGCGAAGCTGCGCGACGCACTGGTGGGCGCGGGCCTGCTCGAGGTGCGGCCGATTCCATTCGTCGCGGGCGGCGAAGGCTTCGTGCGCGTGCTCAATCCGTTGGCCGAGAGCGAGGCGTATCTGCGACGCACCGTGCTCGAGACGCTCGCGCGTCGCGCCGAGTACAATCTCTCGCACATGCAGGGCAACGTGCGGCTGTTCGAGATCGGCTCGGCGTTCGCTCGTGGAACGGACGTCCTGCCGGACGAGACGCTCCGCGTCGCCGCGCTCGTGATGGGCGATCGTGAGCCACTGCATTTCGCGTCGCCACAGGGACTGGCATTCGACGCGTGGGACGCGAAGGCGCTCGCCGAACGGATCGCGCACGTCGCGTTTCCACGATCCGACGTCGCCCTGGTGCCGATCAGCGAGGATGCGAGCGTACTGTGGCGCGTGCACGTGAACGGAACGATTCGTGGCGAGGTCCGGTCGGTTCCGCTCGATGCGCCGGTGTGGGCCAAACCGGCGTTCGGCGTGGAGCTCGTGCTGGACACGATGTCGAACGGCGACGTTGCACCGCCGGGTGAGCACGCCCACGGTGACACGGCGCCCGTCTCGGCGCGCCCGGCGCGACCGTTCCGTCCTCTTCCGACTACGCCGGCCGCGGAGTTCGATCTCGCGCTGCTCGTTCCCGATGGCGTGTCCGCGGAGCAGGTGGAGCGCGTCATTCGCAGCGCGGCCGGCGAACTGCTCGAGCGGCTGGCGGCGTTCGATCTGTATGAGGGATCGGGTGTCGATGCGGGGCATCGCTCGATCGCGTGGCGGTTGACCTTGCGTCATCCGGAGCGCACTCTACGCGACAAGGAGATCGACGGTCGTCGAGCCAAGATCCTCTCCGCGCTCACGCAGGAGCTGAATGTCCGACAGCGTTCGACCTGAGACGATTGCTTTCCGCGAGCTCGAGCAGCTCGTCCGCCATCTCGGCGACGAGCTTGCCGGGTTCCGCCGGAGAGCGCTCCTCGCCGAGTCCAGACTGAAGGAGCTCGAGAGCGAGGATTCCCAGCCGGTCGCGCAGCGGCAGGCACTGTCCGAGCGCGTGACGCTGCTCGAGCACGACAACGCCGTCCTCCGCGGCCGGCTCGACTCCGCCACCGCGCGCACGAAGCAGATGCTCGACCGCGTGCGCTTCATTCGCCAGCAGGCTCAGGGAGCGGAGCGGTGACCGGAAAGAAGACGTCGGTCCGCGTCGAGATTCTCGGAGAGTCGTACGCGATCCGCACCGAAGCGGCGTCCGAGCACACCAAGGCCGTCGCCGAATATCTCGACAAGGCAATCCGGCAGATCCTCGCGGGCGGATCGGTGATCGAGACCAATCGCGCGGCGATCCTGGCGGCGCTCCAGATCACCTCGGAGCTCTTTCAGGCGCGCGATGCGAACGTCGTGATCACGGGGGCGATGCAGGCGTTGAGCTCCGATGTTCGGCACCTGCTCCCGCCAGCCAAACGTGGCGACGGATCGGTTGCGTGAGGCCGGATTCGGTTTGCGTTCCCCGAACACCGCGAATAGCTTCTTCGCCGTAGCCAAGCTCACCCGTAGGTTGAAGCGCCCTTTGTAGTTAGCCCTCTCCATGTCGCGCCCCACGTCGGCGCGTCCTCGAGTGCGGCGCTGCGACCGGGCGCTCCGCGGGCGGAGCGGTGGTTCCCTTTCTCCCGCGTCCGCGCGGTGGAGCATAGATACGCTATGAACCAGGTGGCATTCCTTGCCGTGCTCGGCGCGCTCGTCATCGCCCTGCCGGCTTTTTTCTTTCTCGGCCGGAAGGGCGGGGTCGGCGTTGGCACGCGGGGCGAGCTAGAACGCCAGCGCGCCGCGAAATCGTCGGCCGAGGAGATCTCGAAGCGGCTCGTCGGCGAAGCGGAGCGTGAGTCCGAGACGCTGCGAAAGTCTGCCGTGCTCGCCGGCAAGGAGGAGCTGATCCGGCTCCGAGAGGAGGCCGAGCAGGAGCTGCGCTCGCGGCGCGGTGCGGTCGAGGTCGAGGAACGGCGAGTGGGAGAACGCGAGAGTGCGCTCGACCGGCGAGCCGAGCAGGTGGAGCAGCGGGATCGCGAGGTCGGCCGCCGCGCCAGCGACTTCGGCAGGCGAGAGAAGCTGGTGCAGACGCGCGAGGAGGAGCTGGAGAAGCTCGTCGCGGAGGAGCGGCGCCGGCTCGAGCAGATGGCCGGCATGTCCGCGCAGGACGCCAAGAACGAGCTGATTCGACGGCTCGAAGAAGAGGCTCACGCAGACGCCGCGAACCTGCTGCGGGAGATCCGCGAGTCAGCGCGCCGGAATGCCGAGCGCGAGGCGAAGAAGATCGTCGCGCTCGCCATCCAGCGCATCGCCGCCGACACCACGGCAGAGACGACCGTGTCCGCCGTCGCGCTGCCGAACGATGAGATGAAGGGGCGGATCATCGGGCGCGAGGGGCGAAACATCCGGGCCTTCGAGCTTGCGACGGGGGTCGATGTCATCATCGACGATACGCCTGACACTGTCGTCGTCTCCTGCTTCGATCCGATCCGCCGCGAGGTGGCCCGACTGGCCCTCGAGAAGCTCGTCTCCGACGGCCGGATCCATCCCGGCCGGATCGAGGAGGTGGTGAACAAGTCGAAGAAGGAAGTGGAGATCGCGATCATCGAGACCGGGGAGCAGGCGGCGTACAACACCGGCGTCCATGGTCTGCATCAGGAGCTCATCAAGCTCATCGGCCGGATGAAGTGGCGCACCAGCTACGGTCAGAACATCCTGCAGCACTCGCAGGAAGTGGCCCATCTCGCCGGGATCATGGCCGCGGAGCTCGGCCTCGACGTCGCCATGGCCAAGCGCGGCGCGCTGCTGCACGACGTCGGCAAGGTGCTCACGCACGAGCACGAGGGCACGCACGTGCAGCTCGGCGTCGAGATGGCGACGAAGTACGGCGAGAATCCGATGATCGTGAACTGCATCGCCGCGCATCACGACGACGTGCCGCACGAGAGCGAAGTCTCCGTGCTCGTGCAGGCTGCCGACGCCATCTCCGGCTCTCGGCCAGGCGCGCGGCGCGAGGCGTTCGAGACGTACGTGAAGCGGCTCGAAGGACTGGAGCGGATCGCCTCGAGCTACAAGGGCGTCGAGCGAGTGTTCGCGATTCAGGCAGGCCGCGAGATTCGCGTCGTCGTCATCCCTGACGACGTGGACGACGGGCGCATGACGACGCTCTCCGAGGAGATCGCGCGGCGTATCGAGGCCGAGCTGCAGTACCCCGGTCAGATCAAGGTCGTATTGATCCGCGAGACGCGGGCGGTGGACTTTGCCAGATAGTGTCGTCGCGGCCCCCACCGCCGAGCCGATCGCACTACACGAAGGCGCGCGTCTGATCGACGGCGTGGCGCTCGCAAGGAAGGTGCGCGATCAGGTTGCGGTGGACGTCGCGCGCTTGCGCTCGGAGGCCGGCATCGTGCCCGGTCTCACCGTCGTGCTGGTCGGCGACGATCCCGCCAGCGCCGTCTACGTCGGCGGGAAGGAGAAGGCGTCGCGCGAAGCGGGGATGGCCGGCGAGACGATTCGCCTGCCGGCGACCACCTCGCAGCAGCAGCTGCTTGCCCTCGTGGAGCAGCTCAACGCGGACGAGACGGTGCACGGCATCCTCGTGCAGATGCCGCTCCCGACGCAGATCGACCCGGACACCGTCATCAACCACATCCGGCCCGACAAGGACGTCGACGGCTTCCATCCGGTGAACGTCGGCAAGCTGCTCATTGGCCACACCGACGGATTCGTGCCGTGCACTCCCGCGGGCGTGCAGATGATGCTCGCCGAGTACGGCGTGCGGACGGCGGGCGCGGAGTGCGTCATCGTCGGACGAAGCACGATCGTCGGCAAACCGATGGCGGCGCTCATGATGCAGAGCGGTCCGCTCGCCGATGCGACGGTCACGGTCTGCCACAGCAGGACACGCGATCTGGCCGAGCACACTCGCCGAGCAGACATCCTCATCGTCGCCGCGGGACGTGCACGCCTCGTGACCGGTGACATGATCAAGCCGGGCGCGGTGGTGATTGACGTCGGCATGAATCGCGTCAGCGATCCGTCGGCCAGGAACGGAACGCGCCTGGTGGGCGACGTGGACTTCGACAGCGCGCGCGCGGTCGCGTCGCTCATCACGCCGGTGCCGCGTGGCGTCGGGCCGATGACGATTGCCCTCCTGCTCAGGAACACCGTCCGCGCCGCCGAGCGCACCGTCACGGCATGAAGCGCCGCCGAGGCACGATCGCGCCATCGTTGTTCGATGCGCCCACGGTGTCTCCCCGCGTCGAACGAAGTGCGCTCGACATCGACATGCCCGACGTGTACGAGGACGTCGGCGACACCTTTCCCGGCGCGAGCCCCGGTTCGGCGATCGCCGTGTCCACGCTGACGCAGACGGTGAAGGACGTCGTCGAAGGCGCGTTCATTCCGCTCTGGGTGCGCGGCGAGATCAGCGACTTCAAGGCGCATCGCAACGGTCACTGGTATTTCTGTCTGCGCGATCTCACGTCGCAGCTCAAGTGCGTCGTATGGTCCCGAGACCAGGGACGCATTCCCGCCGCGCCGGACGACGGCATGCAGGTCGCCGCGTTCGGTCAGGTCGGCGTGTACGCAGCGCGCGGCGAGATGCAGTTCACGGTGAAGCGCATGGAGGCCGCTGGGGACGGTCTCTGGCGCAAGGCGCTCGAGCTCACGCGCGTGCGGCTCGCCGCGGACGGTCTCCTTTCGCCGTCGCGGAAGCGTGCGCTCCCGCGCTATCCGCGGCGCATCGCCATCGTCACGAGCGCGAGCGGTGCGGCGCTACGCGACGTCATCGCCGTGCTGCGCCGGCGCGCACCAGGCGTGGAGCTCATCGTGTCGCACGCGGCAGTGCAGGGAGACAGCGCACCGTTGGAGATCTGCGTGGCGCTCGACCGTGTCTGTCGCTGGGGCGGCGCCGAGCTCGTGATCATCGGACGAGGTGGCGGCTCGCGCGAGGACCTGTGGGCATTCAACGACGAGCGGGTCGCCCGCGCCGTGGCAGGCTGTCCGGTGCCGACGATCTCCGCGGTTGGTCACGAGGTGGACGTCACGCTCTGCGACCTCGTCGCCGATCTGCGGGCCGCCACGCCGTCGGCCGCGGCCGAAGCCGCGGTGCCGTCGCGCGAGGAGATGCTCCTGGCGCTCGGTGGAGTGCGACGCTCGCTCGTCATGGCGATCGAAGACCGCGTTGCACAGCCGCGTGAGCGCGCGCTCGACGCGTCGAGGCAGCTGGTCAACGCGGTCACGCGCCGGCTCACGGATCGGCGGTCGTCGTTCTCGGCCGTCGCCGGGCGCCTGCACGCACTGTCACCACTGGCCACGCTCGAGCGCGGCTATGCGGTGGCGCGGCGCGCCGATGGGGGCCGGCTCGCGTCGGTCAGTGACGTCGCCGAGGGAGAGCACTTCGAGCTCCGCTTGCGCGACGGACGCGTGGATGCGATCGCGACGGCGATTCATCCGAGCGCGGCGAGCGGCGCATGACGCTCGACGAGACGCTCGCGCGGCTGGAGGAGATCGTCAGTCGCCTCGACGAGGATCAGATGGAGCTCGGCGACGCGCTCGCTCTGTTCGAGGAGGGGGTGGGGCACCTGCGCGAAGCCGCTGGCACCCTCGCCGACGCCGAGGCGCAGGTGAAGCGACTCACCGAGCTCGCCGACGGAGCCTTCGTGCTCGAGGATCTGGATGGCTGACACCGCGGTCGACGTCGCGGTGGACTTCGGGCCTGACCGCGCCGTCATCGACCGCGCCCTCGCCGGCTTCTGCGAGCGGTATCTGGCCGCGGTGCGATCGCCGGTGTCGGACGCGATCCGCTACAGCCTCATGGGCGAGGGCAAGCGACTTCGCGGCATCCTCTTCCTGCGCGCGTTCGAGGCGGCGGGGGGCGTGGGTGACGCCGCCGGACTCGCCGGCGCGATCGAAGTCGTCCACGCGTACTCGCTCGTCCACGACGATCTGCCGTGCATGGACGACGACGACGTACGCCGTGGCCGCCCCACGGTGCATCGCGTGCATGGCGTTTCCGCGGCGACCGCCGCCGGCCTGGCGATGGTGCCGCTCGCCGCCTGGTGCGTCGCCGACGCGGCGCGCGAGCTGGGACTGGGTGACGACGTCGTGGAAGCGATCGTGCGCGATCTGATGGTCGCGTCGGGCGCCGGCGGCATGATCGGTGGCCAGCTCCTCGATCTGGAGGGAGAAGGGCGGCCCCTCGCGCTCGAGGATCTACAGCGGATCCATCGCGCGAAGACGGGGGCGCTCATCACCGCGGCCGCCACGTTGGGGGGGCGCGCCGCCAGCGCCTCGCCGGCTCGATTGGAGGCGCTCGCGAAGTACGGAGCCGCCGTTGGCCTGGCATTCCAGATCGCCGACGACGTCCTCGACGTCACGGCGACCACCGACCAGCTTGGGAAGACGGCCGGCCGCGACCTCGAGCTTCGCAAGAGCACCTACCCGGCGCTCCTCGGGGTCGAGGGAGCGAAAGTCCGTGCGGCGGCGTTGGTGGACGAAGGGTGCACCGCACTGGACGCGGTCGGTCTGCTCACGCCGGCGCTCGCGCGGATCGCCCAGTTCACCGTCGAGCGCACCTCTTAGATTTCGGCATCATGTCTCTCCTCGTCCGGATCGACTCGCCAGCCGACCTTCGCGCCATCAGCCGCGCCGAGCTTCCAGCGCTCGCCGACGAGATGCGCGCCCGCCTCGTGGACATCTGTTCGCGCACCGGAGGCCACATCGGCGCCGGATTGGGCGTCGTCGAGCTCACGATCGCCCTCCACTATGTCTTCCGGACGCCACGCGATCAGCTCGTCTGGGACGTCGGACATCAGGGCTACCCGCACAAGCTTCTCACCGGCCGGAACTCCCGGATGGAGACATTGCGGCAGGAGGGAGGGATCTCCGGCTTTCTCAAGCGGAGCGAGAGCGAGTACGACACGTTCGGCGCCGGTCACGCCGCCACGGCGATCTCCGCCGCGCTCGGCATGGCCGCTGCGCGTGACATCAACGGTGAGAAGGATCTGAAGGTCGTCGCCGTGCTCGGCGATGGAGCCCTGAGCTCCGGCCTCGCGTACGAAGGGCTCAACAACGCCGGCCATTCAGACCGCGACGTCGTCGTCGTGCTGAACGACAATGAGATGTCGATCGCGCCGAACGTCGGCGCGATGCACAAGTATCTGACGTCGATCCAGCGCAATCCGCTCTACAACCGCATGCGCACCAAGATCGGCGAGCTCGTCGACAGCGCACCCGGCCCAGTCGGCGCGATCGTCCGGAAATGGGAAGAGAGCGTGAAGACGTTTCTCACGCCGGGCGTGTTGTTCGAGGAGCTCGGCTTCCGTTACTTCGGTCCGATCGACGGACACGACGTCGACGCACTGGTCGAGACCTTCGCGATGGTGCGCGAGCTCGGCGGACCTCGGCTCGTGCACGTGATCACCCAGAAGGGGAAGGGATTCCCTGCGGGCGAGCACGCAGGTGGCGAGAAGTGGCACGCGCTGCCGCCCGGCCACGATCCCGCCACCGGAAAGCAGCTCAAGTCGGTCGCCGCCAATCCGACGTACACCACGGTGTTCGGCAACGGGCTCGCGCAACTTGGCGCCGAGAACGAGAAGCTCGTCACCATCACCGCCGCGATGCCGAGCGGCACCGGTGTGGGTGCGTTCGCCGCCGCGCACCCGTCGCGCTTCTTCGATGTCGGTATCGCCGAGGGGCACGCGGTCACCTTCGCCGCGGGCATGGCGACGCGTGGGCTCCGACCCGTCTGCGCCATCTACTCGACGTTTCTTCAGCGCGCGTACGACAACATCATCCATGACTGCGCGATCCAGTCGCTGCCGGTGATCTTCGCGATGGACCGCGCCGGTCTGGTCGGCGAGGACGGCGAGACGCACATGGGGCTGTACGACATCGCGTATCTGCTCGCCGTGCCGAACATGACGGTGACGGCCCCCAAGGACGGGCGCGAGATGCTCGCGCTGCTCCGCGCCGGCCTGCTCAACGAGAGCGGACCGTTCTCGCTGCGCTATCCGCGCGACGTCGTACCCGCGCCGGTGCCGGACATCGCCGAGATCGCACCGACGCCGCACGCCACGTGGGAAGTGCTCCGGCACGGAACGGAGGTCGCGATCCTCGCCGTGGGCACCATGGTGGAGACATCGCTCGCCGCGGCGACGCGTCTCGCCGCGGAGGGACTCGAGGTGACGGTCGTCAACTGCCGGTACCTCAAGCCGCACGACGAGGTCACGCTCGCCGCCATCCTCGCGCATCATCGCCAGATTCTCGTCGTCGAGGAGGGCACGGTGGTGAACGGCTTCGGCGCGTACATCTCCGCCGTCATCGAGCGCTACGACCCCGCGGTGCGAGTGCACACGCACGGGGTGCCCGATCGCATCATCTACTCGGCGTCGCGCGCCAAGCAGCTCGCCATGCTCGGCCTCGACGCACCAGGCATCGCCGATCGCGTGCGGGCGCTGCACGAGACCGAGGCACTCGCCGGGTGATCCGCGTCGGTGTCGTGGGTCATCCCGGCTACGGCGGCCTCCCCGACGCGCTCGCCACGCTTCATCGGCTCGCGGCCGGTCTCGGCATCGAGCTCTCCTACGAGGAAGAGCTGCGCAGTCTCGCCGGCAGCGGAGCGGCGTCCGTCGATCCCAATGCGGTCGATGCGCTGCTGACGCTCGGTGGCGATGGCACGCTGCTGCGCGCCGCGCGCGTCGTGCCCGAGCGTCCCGTGCCGATCCTCGGCATCAACATGGGCCGGCTGGGCTTTCTCACCTGCTGCCCGGCGTCCGATCTCGAGTCCGCGCTGCATCGCCTCGCGCGCGGCGAATTCGTCGTCGAGCTCCGCATGACGCTCGACGCGCGGGTGCGCGACGCCAACGGCGCCGATCGCGCGAGGTGGCGCGCGCTCAATGACGTCGTGCTGCACAAGGGCGGTGTTGCGCGCGTCGTGTCAGTGCGCGTGTCGGCGGATGGCGAGACGGTGGGTCACTTCACCGCGGACGGCGTCGTCGTCGCGACGCCCACCGGTTCGACGGCGTACAACCTCTCGGCGGGAGGTCCCGTCGTCGTGCCGACGCTGGAGACCATCCTCCTGACCCCGGTGAGTGCGCACACGCTCGCGCTCCGCCCGCTGGTGCTTCCGCCGACGTCCGAGCTCGTGCTGCAGGCGAACGATGGACCGGACGAGCTTCTGGTGACGGTGGATGGGCAGGTCGGCACGACGTTCGCCTCAGGTGAGGCACTCGTCGTCCGGCGGTCCAACTTCCCCGTCCCGATCGTGCGCTTTCCCGAGACCAGCTTCTTCTCGACGATGCGCGAGAAGCTGCACTGGGGAGGGCTGCCTGACCGAGATGAGCCCACTCGATGCTGACCGAGCTTCGGATCAAGAACTTCGCCATCATCGAATCGCTCTCCCTGCCGCTGGCACGCGGATTCAACGTGCTCTCCGGTGAGACTGGCGCCGGCAAGTCGATCATCGTCGGTGCGCTCGGCCTGCTTCTCGGAGAGCGTGCGAGCACGGATCTCATCCGTACCGGCGCCGATCGCGCCACCGTCGAAGGAGTGTTCGACGTGGCCGATCGGCCGGAGATCGCGACGCTGCTCGACGAACGGGGCATCGATGCCGAGGAGTCGTTCGTCGTGCTCAAGCGTGAGGTCGCTGCCGCCGGCCGTACGCGCGCGTGGGTGAACGGCAGCACGGTGAGCGCGGCGATTCTCGCCGAAGTCGGCCGGCTCCTCGTCAATCTGCACGGCCAGCACGAGGCGCAGACTCTGCTCGATGGCGACGCGCAGCGTCGCATCCTCGACGCCTTCGCCGGCGCGACGGAGCAGGCGACTGCGGTGCGCGATGCGTACGACAGCCTCGCGGCAGCGCGGCGTGAGATCAGCGATCTGCGGCGCCGACGCGCCGACGCGGAGAAGCGCGCGGACTATCTGCGCCACGTGGTGCAGGAGATCCAGAGTGCGAAGCTCGTGGACGGCGAGGACGTGCGTCTGGAAGACGAGGCGCGCCGACTCGAGAATGCCGAGGAGCTTCGGGAGCTCGCCACCGGCATCGTGGAGGCGATCGAAGGCGAGGACGACTCGGCGCTTCAGCGACTCGCCGCGATCGAGCGCATTCTGTCCGCGATCACGCGCGTCGATCCGACGCTCGCGCGGCTCCAGGAGCTCTACGACACGGCGTACTACAACCTCGAGGCGCTGGCGCGTGAGGTTGGCGACTACGAGTCGAGCGTCGAGCTCGACCCGATGCGCCTTGACGAAGTGCGCCGCCGCCGTGACCTGCTGTATCGTCTCACGAAGAAGTACGGGCCCACGCTCGTCGATGTGCAGCTCGTCGGAAGCTCGGCCGGCGCGGAGTTGGATCTCATCGCGTCCGCCGATCTCGATCTTCGCACGCTCGAAGCGCGCGAGCGCGTGGCGGCGACGGCGCTCCACGAGCGCGCCACCGCACTCAGTGCACTGCGCGCCCAGGCCGCCGAGCGACTCGGCCGCGCGGTCGACGAGGTGCTCCCGGATCTGGGCATGCCCGACGGGCATTTCAGCCCCGTCCTCGTCGCGCTGCGCGACGTCGGGCCAGACGGCGCCGAAGCGGTGGAGTTCCGCGTCTCGCTCAACGTCGGCCATGAGCAACGGCCGCTCGCTCGCGTCGCGTCGGGCGGGGAATTGTCGCGCGTCATGCTCGCGCTCAAGACCATCCTCGCGCGACTCGACCGTGTACCCACGCTCATCTTCGACGAGGTCGACGCGGGCATCGGCGGTCGTGTCGGTCTTCAGGTCGGTGAGACGATGCGTCGCGTCGCCGCATATCATCAGGTGTTCGCCATCACGCACTTGCCGCAGATCGCGGCGCGCGCCCATCACCACATGCTCGTCAGCAAGGGCGCGCGCGGCGGCGTCACGACCGCCGATGTCGCCGTGCTCGACGGCGAGCCGCGGATCGCCGAGATCGCGCGCATGCTTGGCGGCGATCCCGAAAGCGACGTGAGCCGCGCGCACGCTCGCGAGCTGCTGGAGACTGCCGCGACGCTGGGCGGCGACGCGTCACGCGACGAACCGGTCTCGCGCTCGCCGCGCCGCTCGAAACGCGGCTAGCGGCGCGCTCTGTAGAACAGCCGAAGCTGGATCTGGTCGCGGAAGATCTTCGGCGCCCCGGCGTCGGCCGTGATCGTCTCGAGATGCCGGTACGACACCTCGATCGGATATCGCGCCCGACCGCGCAGGAACGAATCGATCGTCGAGTAGCGCAGGCCGACTCCCGCACGTTGCACCGTGCGCGCCGCGGGGAGGATCGAGCTGGGGAGCGGAGCGCACCCTGAGCAGTCTTCGCCAACTGCTCCGCTGAACGTGGGAATGCCGGTGTGCTCGAACGCGTACTGGCCCTCGAACGAGAGCCATTCGCCGAGGAACACGCGCGGCGAGACGTCGATGCCGAGCACGTTGCCGCCCTTGCGGCTCACCGGGCCGAATGACGGATATGGATATCCGCCCTCTGGAAAGCCCACCAGCGCCGCGTCGACGATGCGCGCGAACGACGTCGCGTATCGTGCGGCGATCGTCGCGCCCACTCGGCCCACCAGCACATCCACCGCCGAGCGAACCTCCGCGCCACCACCGTCGCCCGTCCCGATGTCCATCAGATTGCTCGCCGAGTCGGACTTGCTCGTGGCGAACCGGAACGATCCGCCAACGCCGACGCGATAGCGGAGCCCGCGCTGTGCGAGCGTGTCGCGCTGCATGTGATCGAGCAGCAGCAGCGAGGCCCGCAACTCCACGTCGCCGATGCCGACGCGCTCTGTCGTGCGGATCGAATCGAGGCCTCCGCCGAATGCACTCTGCAGCAATCCGGGCACGCCGTTGCGTCCCTGGAAGTCGGCGTAGCCGAACTCCGTCGGCGCGTTGAACAGCGTACCGATCCCCAGCCCGGAACCGAACGTCGCGAGCTGACTGGCCAGCGCGGCACGCTGCGCCTCAATCTCCGCGGCGAGCTGGCTGCCGACGAGGGGCGCCACGACCGCCGTCTGCTCGGTGACGCCGTATGCGGTGCGCACACCCGCCGCGAATTCGGCGGCTCGCCGGGCCGCGGCCGCCGCGGCCGCCTCCTGTCCGCGAATCGGATTGCACTCCGCCGCCGAGCTGTTCACCGCGCAGCGCGCGAGCAGCTCCGTGAGGTTCGCCGACGCGGTGGTGAGTGCCGTGACAATCGCCGCATTGCTCGCCGCAGCGTCGGCGCGCCGCGCGAACGGTATCACGCCGCTGTTGCCACGCCGCACGGAATCAGTGGCCGTATGTTCGTTGACGCGGAGCTGCACCGACCGCCGCGTCTGCACGAGTGGAACGAGCACGCCGAAGCTCAGGCGCCGCGTGATGCCATACTCGATCGCGATCGGTGTCGTGACGATACGCGCGTCGCTGCGCACGTCGAGCTTGCCGAAGGTCAGGCGCTGCGCAGGATTGTTCGCGAGCGTCTGAAACCCCGCCTCGACGGGCGCCAGCGTCGGGAGCTCCCTCGGCCCGAGCGAATCGGTTGAGAGCTCATCTCCGAGCCCGCGCGCGATGCCCGCCTCGCCGAACCGGCTGTCGTAGCGCGTCCATCCGTTGGAGATGGTCAGCCGCACCGCACCGCGCGGCACGGGCGCCGCGTCCTCGGTGTGCGCGAGCGCGGTCTGGGCGAGGCTGGCGGACGGGGAGAGAACGAGCGCGAGAGCGCTCAGGGCGATCGCCGCGAGCGTGAGTCTGCTGATCGATTGACGAGGCACGGCGAGCGGCGGCATGGGGGCGAAGGTTATCATTGGGGCGCACGGCCAACAACTTCACACGCCGGATACGTGACACACAGCACCGTCCCCAACGTTCCCTGGCAGCTCACGGGAAATCATTGGCTCGCCATTCCGTGCATTCATCCAGCGGATGGGTCGATCCACGCGCTTGGCACGCTGCATCGTGGCGCGCGCGCCGCGGTGGAGTTCGCCGGCGGTCCCAGCTTTCTCGCCGGTGACGCGCCCGCGCTGCTCAAGCCCGTCATCGAGATCGATGGCGTGGAGCAGGATCTCGCCGCCGGCACGATGGTGTGGGAGCGCGCGCTCGCGTGGCTTCCGACCTTCACGTGCACGCTTGGTGACGTGATCGTCCGGGGCACCATCTTCGCGCCATACGGACGCGACGCGGATCTCGCCGGCGCCGTGTACGCGATCGGCTTCGAGAGCCGCGGTGCGGCGCACACGATTCGTCTTCACATGCAGGGCATCTGCGGCCATCGGCAGCTGCGCGTGCGCACGCCGCGGCCGACCGACGATGCGTCGCTCGTGTCGCGCGGCGCGAACGATCTCGTCCTGCTGGAGGGCAGCGCGCAGCCCGGTCTCGTCGCCATCGCCATCGCGCCCGATGGAGAGGCGGAGGTGGCGACCGACGGTCTTCGCTTCTCCCTCACGCGCACGCTCTCGCTCCCCGCTGGCGGCCATGCGCAGACCGCGTGCTACGTGGCGGCGGGTCCCGAGCGCGACGGTGCCGAGGCGACGGTGGCGGTGCTGCGTCGCCGAGGCTGGCGCGCCTTGCTCGCCGGCACGCGCGAGGCGCTGCAACAGCTCGAGCAGAGCACCGGCGCCGAGGGTGTCGACCGGCTGATCAACCGCAATCTGCTGTTCGCGTATTTCTATGGCGTCGGTCGCGCGCTCGATGATGCCCACTACTACCTCGTGCGCACGCGAGTGCCGTGGCACTCGGCTGGCGTCACGGTGCGCGACTGGGATGCGCTGATGTGGACGCTTCCCGCCGTGCAGCTCGCCGACGTCGGTCTCGCGCGCGAGCTGCTGCTGCGGATGTGCGAGCTGCACGGATACGCGCCAGGGCGGGGGGTGCACTACTTCGACGGAACTTTGTTCGAGCCCGGCTTCGCGCTCGAGGGCGTCGCCGCGTACCCGATCGCCGTCGATCGCTACGCACGCGACAGTGGCGACGGCGCGATCGTCGATGAGCCAGTGGTCGGCGACACGCTCTATCTCGCGAGCGATGATCTCCGCGACCGCCGAGATCGGCGCGTCTCGCTCTACTCCACCGAGATCATGCCCGACGGAAGGCCCGCCCCGCATCCGTTCACCCTGCACGCCAACGCGACGGTCGCGCAGGCGCTCGAGATTCTGCGACGCACCCTCGACGAGGAGTCCTCGCGCGCCGTCGAAGATCCAGCCGCCGTGCGCGCGGCGATCAAGCGGCATTTCACGCCCGAGCGCGACACCAAGGCCACGCTCCGCGCGAGCACCGATCTCGCCGGGAACAGCACCACCGACGACGACGCGAGCGCGAGCGCGGTCTGGCTGCCGCTCTACGAGACGCTGGATCGCACGGACTCGCTCTATCGCCGCACCGTCAAGGCAATTCCTACCGACCGCAGCTCACTCCTGCGCGAGATCGGGAGACTGCTCGGACCGGATGGCGAAGAGGTGCTGCGGTGGCTCCGTCATGCTCCGCTTCACGGTGGATTGGCGGCGGAGCGCGTCGACGAGGCAGGGGTCGCGATCGAAAACGCCGGCGACGCGTCGCTCTCCGGGCTGCTCGCATGGACGGCGTGGTACGCCGTGCACGCGCTCGGGTTGAAGGGCTGAGCCGCACCGGCCATCTACCTCGGCCACGGTTCGCGATTTATATTCGCTGCGTCACGCGGGAATAGCTCAGTTGGTAGAGCACAACCTTGCCAAGGTTGGGGTCGCGGGTTCGAGTCCCGTTTCCCGCTCTGAGTGGACGAACGGGGGAGCGAAGGCTCCCCCGTTCGCGTTGGTTGACGGGCAGCGCGCCGGGATGGCGAAACTGGCAGACGCGCGAGACTTAAAATCTTGTGTCCGAAAGGACATCCGGGTTCGAGACCCGGTCCCGGCATGCTACAACGGTGGGGAGTGGTGAGTGGGGAGTGACGGCGTTTTTGCGGTCACTCCCCAACTCCCCACTCCCCACCGACGTTCTTGGAACGGAGTCTCTTCCGTCTGCTCGGCTTGCACCGTGGTCGTGTCGCTCGCCACCGGCTTTGGCGGCCAGATCACTCCATCGCACGAGCGATCGCGGCCTTTGTAGTCAGGAGCTTTCGGGTTCCGCTTGGTGAGCCGGTTGTCCCACGTTCTTCCGCCGCACGTCGCGCCGCTCTGCTCGTCCGATGCGATCGGACCATGCGTCGCCTCCGGCGCGAATTCGGCCGGCATTGGGGAGGGTGACACGTCGCCCGCCGAGTCGACGGCCGTCGCGGTTGACCGTGCGTCCATCCTGCCGCCAAAAGATGACACCGGGTGGCAGGGCGGCCGACAGTGCCGGCCAGACGTCGATCTTGTCCGAGTGCGTCTCGTGTCTCGCGATCATGCTCTCATCCTACCGTTGTCGTGTCAGTCCAGTGCGAGCCTCTACGAGACTCGCGCGGTCCGCCCATTGTGCTTCTTGGCATGTCCGACCGCGGGGCAGGCGCGGCCATGTTCGCAATACCAACCGTGCCGGTCGAAAAAGACCAGATGCGCCGTCCGACGTCCGTCCACCGACTCGTCGACTCGGTAGAGGAACTGGACCGTCGTGTTCGGCCCGCACTTCCTCAGCGGATCGAGCTCCCTGATGGCCACGGTGACCACCGGTCCATCGTTCCCGCGCGGTCGGGCGCGGACTCGCACCGATCCCTTCTTCATTCGACTCCGAGTGGTGCCCTTCTTCATCGGTCCCGGAGCCTTCGACGTGCGGTTCCGAGCGTCCTTCTTCTTTCGAGTGCCGTTCGCGCCCTTTTCCTTGGCGATCCGTGCGCGGGTCGCTCTCGCTGACTTCGCGGCGCGCGTCCTGGCGCTGGCCTTCACCGGAGACTTCTCCGCGCCGGTGCCGCCCTTATCCGATGGATGCTTCCGCTTCGTTCCTGCCGTGCTACCGATGTTACGTTCGCCCGCCGATCTCGCTACTTTCTTGACTTTCCCCACCTGCCTCTCCTAGACTGTGCAACGGACGTCGCATGAGTTCGGGGTTCGTTCGGTATCCCAATCTAGGAAGTTCTGTAACGTATGTCAACGGACGAGATGCTCGAAACCGTCTTTCCCGAGGGGTCAAAGGAGCTGACCTCGCTTGGGAAACGGCTCGAGATCCTCCGGATCGAACGGGGCATCTCGAAGCAACGTCTCGCGAGACATGCCGACACCTCCCGCCAGCAGCTTTGGCGTGTGATGACGGGAAAGTCGGAGCTGACGCGCTCGCTGCGCGATCGACTCGCGGGCGCGCTCTCCATCGACCCGGGGTTCCTCTCGTCAGCCGAAGGAATTCCATCCTCGCACACCTATGCGCTCGCGGCCTCCGCCCAGCCGAACGCGGCGATCGGATCCGTCGGTGAGGCGCCAACCATCGCGCTCTATCTCACCCAGCCCGCGCATCTCGTCACGACCCTCCGTACGCTGCCGTCTGGCGACGCAGGCCGGCGCCTCAAGCGCGCGCTGTTGAACGCGCTCGAGGACTTGTCGGTCGAGAACGATCTCGCGCTCCCGGCCGATTTCTCGGAGATTCGCCGCGGCGTACTGTCGGGCGAGCTGTAGCGCGCGCGACCTCGCGATGGGCCCGCTCGCGTCTCCGGTGCGGTGCGTCGTTGGCGCGTGATGTGCACCCCTCCTTCGTCCGTACGGCAACGCACACTGGAGGAGACATGGATCGAGGCACCGACTTTCTGAAGAGCCAGATCAACAACGCGGTCATGCAGCATTCGGCCTTCGTCGAGAATCTGGTCGATCACGAGAAGCAGGCCGTAGACGCGCGCTTCCGTGATTTGTGTTCACGCTTCATCCCGAAGGCGCAAGCGCACCAACGGATGCTGGAGGACTATCAGCGCGAGCTCGGCGCGGAGACTGGCGCGGGCAAGAAGATGCTCGGCAAGGCGATCGGCATGGCCCGTGATCTCGCGGACGCCGCGCGCGAGAGCGATTTCCTCCGCCTCGTCGGAGACATCGTCACGTCGCGCCAGTCGGAAGACACCTTCAAGACCTTTCGCGAGGCGGGCAAGCAGCTCGGCATCGCGCGACTGCGGGAGATCGGCGACACCGGCGAGAAGGACCACGACGAGTATCACCGCGAAGCGAACAAGCTCGCGCAGCAGCTCTTCGTGGAGTTGGTCCGCCAGGGAGACACCACGGGCCTGAACCTCGCTCCGGCCACGAGCAGTTCAGCGACGTCGGGCGCCAGCGCCGCGGGGACGTCCACATAGCGGTGCTCGTGGTCGCCGGCGATGTAGTGTGAGCGGCGCGGCAGTGCGGTGAAAATCCGGGGGCGACGGTAGCATCACGTTTCGCCCCCGGCTACTTTTGCGCTATGACCGATGTCGTCGCGCTTGCCGCCGAGCTGCTCGCTCTTCAATCGTCCACGGGGGCCGAAGGGCCGGCCGTCGATTTCGTTTCCCGCTGGTTGATCGCGCGGGGCTGGAACGTCACCCTCCAGGAAGTCGCCAAGGGCCGCGCCAACATCTGGGCGTCGCGCGCCGGCCGAGGCGTGACGCTGTCGACGCATCTGGACACCGTGCCGCCGTACGTGGGTCCGCGTCTCGACAAGAAGCGATTGTTCGGCCGTGGCTCCTGTGACGCGAAGGGGATCGCCGCAGCGATGCTCTGCGCCGCCGAGCGACTCGCCGCGGCCGGTGAGGATCGCGTCGACTTGCTGTTCGTCGTCGGCGAAGAGAAGGGATCGGATGGTGCGCGCGCCGCGAACCATCTTCAGGCGACGAGCCGCTTTCTCGTCAATGGCGAACCCACCGAAAGCAAGCTCGCCTCCGGTGCCAAGGGCTCGCTGCGCGTCGTCGTTCGCACGCGCGGCCGCGCCGCGCACTCCGCCTACGCACACCTCGGCGTCTCGGCCATCGAGCCGATGCTCGCCTTGCTGCCGACCGTCTCGTCGCTCCCGCTGCCGACCGATCCGATCCTGGGCGAGACGACAGTGAACGTTGGCACCATACGCGGCGGCACCGAGGCGAACATCGTTCCGGACCTGTGCGAAGCGGAGCTGATGTTCCGCCTCGTTGGCGACGTCGCGCCGCTGAAGGCTGCGCTCACCATCTGGGCCGGCGACCGCGCGGAGCTGGAGTGGGGCTCCTACATCCCGGCGCAGCATTTCCACACCATCGACGGCTTCGAGGTCTCACCCGTGGCGTACACGTCTGACATCCCGCTGCTCAGCCGGTGGGGCACTCCGCTCCTCTTCGGTCCTGGCTCCATCAACGTCGCGCACACGGCCGAGGAGTACATCGACGTGGAAGAGCTGCGGAGCTCCGTCGACGCGTACGAGCGGATCGTGCGCAGCCTGCTCGCCGCATGAGCGCCGCGCCGCGCAAGCGCATCCCGGTCGCCGTGCTCGGCGCCACCGGCGCCGTCGGTCAGTCGTTCATTCGACTGCTCCACGACCATCCATGGTTCGAGCTGAGCCAGCTCGCCGCCTCCGAGCGTTCGGCGGGACGCACGTACGCGGATGCGACACGCTGGATCGGCGGCAGCGCCATTCCCGAGTCGGTTCGCGACGTGAAGGTGCTTCCGTGCGACCCATTCGAGGTCAGCGCGCCGATCGTCTTCTCGGCGCTCGACGCAGGCGTCGCCGGTGAGGTCGAAGCGGCGTTCGCCCGTGCCGGTCGCCTCGTGCTGAGCAACGCCAAGAACTTCCGCATGGATCAGGACGTTCCGCTCGTCGTCCCCGAGGTGAATGCCGACCACCTTGGACTGCTCGACGTGCAGCGCGCCAATCGCGGATGGAAGGGCGGCATCGTCACCAACGCGAACTGCGCGTCGATCATGGCAGTGATGCCGCTCGCGGCGCTGCACGAGGCGTTCGTGGTTCGGCGCGTGTTCATCGCGACGATGCAAGCGGTCTCCGGCGCCGGCTATCCCGGCGTGCCGTCGCTCGACATCCTCGGCAATGTCGTCCCGTACATCAAGGACGAGGAGGCCAAGATCGAGACCGAGATCCAGAAGATGCTCGGCCGCCGCCTCGAGACACACATCGAGCACGCGCCCATCAAGATCAGTGCGCACGCCAATCGCGTCGCCGTCGAGAATGGCCATACCGTGTGCCTCTCGGTGGACTTCGAGAAGCACGTCGATGCCGGCGCCGCGCTCGAGGTGCTGCGCGAGTGGCAGGGCGACGAGTCGGCGCGAGGGCTTCCGAGCGCGCCGGAGCGGGCGCTCGTCGTCACCGACGCTCCCGACCGACCGCAGCCGCGCCGCGACGTCGACGCCGGCCGCGGGATGACGGTGACGGTCGGCCGCGTACGTCAGGATCCGCTCTTCGACGTCAAGCTCGTGGCGATGGGGCACAACACAGTGCGCGGCGCCGCGGGCGCATCGGTCCTCAACGCGGAGCTGCTCGTCGCGACGGGGCAGGCGGGCATCGCGTGATCGTCTGCAAGTTCGGCGGGACCTCGGTCGGCGATGCCGAGGCGATTGCGCGCACGGCCACGATCATCGCCGCGCGCCGCGATCGCCAACCCATCGTCGTCGTGAGCGCGCTCGCTGGCGCGACCAACGGGTTGCTCGCCATCGCCGAACAGGCGGCGCGCGGGCAGCTCATCGGCGCATTGCGAGCCATCGAGGAGATGCGGGAGCGGCATCTCGACCAGACGCAGCTCCTTCTCGCCGCGGACCAAGCCGTCGCGGACGACATCGCGTCGGAGATCTCGCCGATGTTCGACGAGCTGGCGATGCTCGCCGACGCACTGCGCACGCTCGGCGACCTCACGCCGCGTTCCCTCGACGCCATCGCGTCGCTGGGCGAACAGATCTCGTCCGTGCTCATCGTTGCGGCGTTTCGCCTGCGCGGACTTCCCGCGGTGCACGTGGACGCTCGGCAGGTCATCCTCACCGACGAGCGGTACACCAAGGCGGAACCGCAGCCCGACGCGATCGCCGAGGCGGCGCAGCGGATTCTCGTGCCGTTGCTGCGAGAGGGTCTGATCCCGGTGATGGGCGGCTACATCGGATCGGCGAAGGCGAACGGCGTGACGACGACACTCGGTCGCGGCGGCTCCGACTACAGCGCGTCGCTCGTCGGCGCGGCGTTGCAGGCCGACGCGATCGAGATCTGGACCGACGTCGACGGCATGCTCTCGGCCGATCCGCGCGTCGTGCAGGGTGCGCAGCTCATCGAGCGCATCGCGTTCGACGAGGCCTCGGAGCTGGCGTCCTTCGGCGCGAAGGTGCTGCATCCCAACACGATCGCTCCCGCCGTGACGAAGGGGATCCCGGTCTGGATCCTCAACTCGCGCCGGCCCGAGGGCACGGGCACGCTGATCACGTTCGACGCGCCGCGTCGTCCGGTCACCGCCATCGCCGGCAAGAGCGGCGTCAGCCTCGTCAAGGTGCGCAGCCCGCGCATGCTGCTCACTGAAGGGTTCATGCGCAAGCTGTTCGCTGTCTTCGAGCGCCACCGCACGTCGGTCGACGTCGTGGCAACCTCGGAGGTGAGCGTATCGGTCACAATCGACGACGCGGCCCGGCTCGATGAGCTGATGCTCGAGCTGCGCGAGCTTGGCGACGTCACCGTCGAGCGAAATCGCGGCATCGTGTCGGTCGTCGGCACGGGACTGAGCGACGGTGGCAACGCGATGGCCTGCGCGCTCACCGCCGTCGGTGACATCCGCGTGCACATGCTGTCGCTCAGCTCCAGCGGGATCAATCTCACCGTTGTGGTGGACGGCCAGCAGGTGAACCCGGCCATGCAGCGACTTCATGCCGCATTCTTCGGCGATGCGGCCACCTGCGTATGACCGACGTCGCGCTCGCGCTCATCGGCATGGGGAAGATGGGACGCGCCCTTGCGGCGCTCGCCCCGGAGCGCGGCTTTCGGGTCGTCGCCCAGCTCGACCCCACGCGGCCTGACTACGCCGGCGTCAACGCCGGCACGCTCGCGGGCGCGCAGGTGGCCATCGACTTCACCGCGCCAGATTCCGCCGCGGCGAACGCGCGCGCGTGCGCTGCCGCCGGATGTCCCGTCGTCGTCGGCACGACCGGATGGTACGACGCGCTCCCCGCCGTCGCCGCCGACATCGAGCGAGCCGGGGGCGCCATGCTCACCGCGCCGAACTTCTCCGTCGGCGTCGCGGTGTTCGACCGGGTGGTCGCCGAGGTGGCGCGCCTCTTCGCATCACTCGATGGATTCGATGCGCACCTTGTGGAGACGCACCACGCCGCCAAGAAGGACGCGCCTTCGGGCACGGCCGGCATGCTCGCCCGAACGGCGGAGGACGCGCTCGGCCGCGCGATCCCGGTCACCAGCATTCGCGTCGGCCATGTCCCCGGCACGCACGAGCTGATCTTCGACGCGCCGTTCGAGCAGGTGCGACTCGTGCACGAGGCGCGCGACCGGCGCGTGTTCGCCGAGGGTGCGCTCCTCGCCGCACGGTGGCTGGTGGGGCGTCGCGGTGTCTTCACCATGCAGGACGTGCTGTCGTCACCGCACGCGGCCCGCCCATGAGCGCCGCTCCGCTCACCGGTTGCGGCACCGCGCTCGCAACGCCGTTCAGCGCCTCGGGCGCGATCGACGAGCGCGCGCTCCGGAGCTTCATCGACTGGCAGCTCGACGAGGGTATCGACTTCCTCGTGCCCTGCGGCTCGACCGGCGAAGCGGCGACGATGACGTTGGCGGAGCATTGCCGCGTCGTCGAGATCACCGCCGAACAGGTACGTGGACGCGTCCCGGTCGTTGCCGGCGCCGGCTCCAACGACACACAGAAGGCCATCGCCCTCTCGCTCGCCCTTCGCGAGGCGGGCGCGACGCATCTGCTACACGTCGCACCGATGTACAACAGACCTCCGCAGCGTGGCCTCGCGCTTCACTTCCGCTCGATCGCCGACGCGGTGGATCTGCCGATCATTCTCTACAACGTGCCGAGTCGCACCGGCTGCAACATCGAGGCATCGACGACGCTGGAGCTCGCGGCGCACCCACGCATCACCGGAACGAAGGAAGCGTCCGGGCTCTTGCCGCAGATCACCGACATTCTCGCCGGTCGCCCCGCGGGATTCTGCGTGTTGTCCGGCGATGACGAGCTCACGGTGCCGATCCTCGCGCTGGGCGGTGATGGGCTCATCTCCGTGGTATCGAACGTCGTGCCTCGCCTCATGACCGAGCTTGTACGCAAGGGAAGGAGCGGCGATCTGTCCGGTGCGCGCGAGCTGCATCTGCGCGTTCTGCCGTGGCTTCGTGCCGCCTTCCTCGAATCCAACCCGATCCCGCTCAAGGCGGCGCTCGCGATGATGGGACGCTTCGAGAACGTGCTGCGCTCGCCGCTCGTGCCGTTGGATGCTCGCCACGAGAGCGCCGTGCGCGATGCGCTTCGCGGGGTGGGTGCGCTGTGAGCACGAACCCATCGACCACGCTCGGCGCCGACTTCAGTGCGCGCATTCTCAAGTGCGCCGACACGCCGGCGGGCCAGGCGCTTCCGGAAGAGGCCGAATCGCTGGTGCATGCGTTGCTCGGCGCACTCGAGCGCGGAGAGCTGCGCGCCGCGGAGCGCGACGTGGCCGGCGCATGGAACGCCGTGCCGTGGGTCAAGCGCGGCATTCTGCTCGGATTCCGCGTCGGGCGCATCGTCGACATGACGCTCAGCGGTGGCGACGGCGCCGTGGCGCTGCCCTTCTTCGACAAGCACACGTATCCACCGCAACAAGTGCCGCTGTCGGCGGGCGTGCGAATCGTCCCCGGTGGATCGTCGGTGCGGCGCGGAGCGTATCTCGCGCCCGGTGTCGTCTGCATGCCGCCGATGTACGTGAACGTGGGCGCATGGGTGGGTGCGGGTACGATGATCGACTCGCACGCGCTCGTGGGATCGTGTGCGCAGATCGGTGAACGCGTCCACCTCAGCGCCGCCGCCCAGATCGGCGGCGTGCTGGAGCCAGTGAACGCCGCTCCCGTCGTCATCGAGGACGACGTCCTCGTCGGTGGCAACTGCGGCGTGTACGAGGGAACGATCGTGAGGGCGAAGGCCGTGCTGGCGGCGGGCGTCGTGCTCACGCGCGGCACCCCAGTCTACGATCTCGTGAACGAACGCGTCCTCCGCGGCGATGCCACCCGACCGCTCGAGATTCCGCCTGGAGCCGTGGTCGTCCCAGGGGCGCGGCGAATCGCGCAGGGATGGGGCGAGTCGCAGGGACTCTCACTTCAGACACCCGTGATCGTGAAATACCGCGACGAACGAACGGATCTCGCGACGGCGCTCGAGGGATGGCTCCGGTGACCGCGGGCAGGCTCCGCGTCGCCGGCGAGCTCACGGTGCCCGGCGACAAGTCCATCTCGCATCGCTCGCTCATCTGCAGCGCGCTCGCCGACGGCACGTCGCAGGTTCGGTCGATCCTCCAGTCGGCCGATGTGCACTCGACGGCCGGCGTGCTGCGCGCGCTCGGTGTGAAGATTCCCGACCTCGGTGAGTTGATCACAATCGAGGGAGTCGGTCTCACGGGTCTTCGTGCAGCGTCACGAGACCTGGACTGCGGAAACAGCGGTACGAGCACGCGCCTCCTCGCGGGCGTCGTCGCCGGTTCCGGGCTCACCGGACGATTCATCGGCGACGCGAGTCTCAGCGGGCGACCCATGCGGCGCATCGCCACGCCGCTGACCGCGATGGGCGCGACGGTGGAGCTGCCGAAGCACGGCGGACTCCCGATGACGGTTCATGGTGGGCCACTGACGGACATCGAGTGGGTGAACGAGACGGGGAGCGCGCAGGTGAAGAGCTGCATCATGCTGGCCGCGCTCTGCGGCGGCGTGGAAGCGAAGGTGAGCGAGCCGTCGCGCTCGCGCGATCACACCGAGCGCATGCTCGCCGCGCAGGGTGCCGAGGTCTGGGTCAACGAGGGGGCCGTCCTCCTGCACCCGGTGCAGCGACTCGCTCCACTCGATCTCACCGTGCCCGGCGATCCCTCGTCCGCGGCCTTCTTTGCGGCGCTCGCCGCGCTGGCCCCCGATGGCGAGCTGCTGATGCGCCGCGTCTGCGTGAACGAGACGCGCGTCGGATTTCTCGCGGCGCTCAAGGAGATGGGTGCGTCGGTCGAGCTCGAGAATCGCCAACAGCTGTCCGGTGAGTGGGTCGCCGATGTGCGCGTCCTCGCCGGCGCCTCGCTGCGGGGCGTCTCGATCGTGCGCGATGCGATTCCCACTCTCATCGACGAACTCCCGCTCGTGGCGTGTCTCGCCGCCTACGCGGAAGGCGAGACGAGAGTCACGGGAGCCGAGGAGCTCCGCGTGAAGGAGAGCGACAGAATCGCCGTCGTCGTCGGCAATCTTCGCGCGCTCGGCGCCGACGCCGAGGAGCTGCCGGATGGCTATGTCGTGCGGGGCACGTCACCGGTGCTGCGAGGGTCGGTCGTCACGCACGGCGATCATCGCATGGCGATGGCGTTCGGCATTCTCGCCACGCTGCCGGGCAATGAGATCGCGATCGACGACCGAGACTGCGTCGCCGTCTCGTATCCGAACTTCTGGACCGATCTCGCGAGAGTCACGTCCGCGTGAGTCCGGGCCCGCGTACGGTCATCGCCATCGACGGGCCGGCGGCGTCTGGAAAGTCGTCGACGGCGCAATGGGTCGCCGAGAAGCTGGGCTTCCGCCACGTCGACTCCGGCTCGCTCTATCGTGGACTGTCCGCCGCAATGCTGCGCACGGGCCTTGAGCCGGCGGAGTGGACGCCGGATCGCCTGATCGCGGAAGGCCGGCATGTGAGTCTCCATCCGGAAGCGACGTCATTTCAACTGCAGCTCGACGGAACGGGCAGTGACGAGGAATTGCGTGGTGCTCCCGTGACGGCGAACGTCTCGCTGGTCGCCCGCATGCCCGAGGTGCGCGCCTGGGTGAACGGCAAGGTCCGCGAGGCAGCGGCGGAGCACGACGTCGTGGTCGACGGGCGAGACATCGGCACCGCCGTGTTTCCTGATGCCCCGCTCAAGATCTTTCTCATCGCTGATCCGTGGGAGCGGGCGCGGCGACGGCTGGTCCAGCGACTCGGACGCCGGCCGAACGACGACGAGATCGCCGAAGAGACCGATCAGATCGTGCAGCGCGACGCGAAGGACGCGACGCAGACGGTTCAGGCCGCCGACGCGATCCTGTTGGACACGACTTTTCTGACGCAGGCGGAGCAGGTGGAGCGCATCGTCGCGCTTGCTCACGCCGTAACCCACCGTCCGCACGCGACTTAAAGATCGTTCGCGGTTGACGTTGCCGTCCGGGCTCCGTATATTTTCAGGTTCGCTCCAATCTGGCCGCCCGGCGTGTGTTCGGGAGGCCGTACGTGCGTTCCCACCGATGGGACGCGCGGCAACCCTCTGACTCGCCGCGGCGAGCGAAAACATCCGCGATTTAGGAGACTTTCTTTCACCGATGACTGAGCTCGAGATCCCCCCGACTGACAAGGCGTCCCTGAGCGCGCGCGAAAAGCGCGACGCGCAGCGTGCGCAGCTTCGCCCGCTTGCCAACCTGCGTCCAGAACTCGTCGACGATGAGGGCTATTCGCCCGACGAGTTGGAAGCAATGATGGAGATGTACAACGGCACGATGGCCTCGATCGACGAGGGCGAGATCGTCAAAGCCCACGTGCTCGAGATCCGCGACAACATGGTCGTGCTGGACATCGGCTTCAAGTCGGAGGGCAGTGTCCCCCTCGAGGAGTTCAAGGACTTCCCCGATCTCAAGATCGGCGATGAGGTCGAAGTCCTGCTCGAGCATCTGGAAGACCAGGAAGGCTCCGTCGTCCTGTCGAAGAAGAAGGCGGACTTCATGCGCGTGTGGGAGCGCATCCGTCTCGCCTACGAGAACGACCAGCCGGTGGAAGGCACGCTCGTCAAGAAGATCAAGGGCGGCGTCGTCGTCGATCTCATGGGCGTGGACGCATTCCTCCCGGGCTCGCAGATCGCGCTTCGTCGCGTCCCGAACATCGACGAGCTGCTCGGCCAGAAGTTCGAGTTCAAGATCATCAAGCTGAACAAGCGCCGCAGAAACATCGTGGTGTCCCGTCGCGTGATCCTGGAAAACGAACGAGCCGGCAAGCGCGAAAAGCTGATGAAGGAGCTCGAGAAGGATCAGATCCGGAAGGGCGTCGTCAAGAACATCACCGACTTCGGGGCGTTCATCGATCTCGGCGGTGTCGACGGCCTGCTGCACATCACGGATATGTCGTGGGGCCGCATCTCGCATCCGTCCGAGCTCGTCGCGATCGGCGCGGAGCTCGAGGTAAAGGTGCTGGACATCGATTGGCAGCGTGAGCGCATCTCGCTCGGTCTCAAGCAGCTCCAGAGCTACCCGTGGAAGGACGTCGCCGAGAAGTATCCGGTCGGCACCCGCGTGCAGGGGAAGGTCGTCAGCATCACGAACTACGGCGCGTTCATCGAGCTCGAGCCTGGCATCGAGGGTCTGGTGCACATCTCCGAGATGAGCTGGACGCGCAACGTCCGGCACCCGTCGAAGCTCGTCAGCATTGGCGAGACGATCGAGGCCGTGGTGCTCAAGGTCGATCCGAACGAGGAGAAGATCTCGCTCGGCATGAAGCAGACGGAGCAGGATCCGTGGGTCGTGCTGCCGCTCAAGTACCCGGTGGGCACGCGCATCAACGGCAAGGTTCGCAACCTCACGAGCTTCGGTGCGTTCGTCGAGATCGAGCCCGGCATCGATGGGCTGATCCACATCTCCGACATGAGCTGGACTAAGCGCGTGCAGCATCCGTCGGAAGTGGTGAAGAAGGGTGACGCAGTCGACGTGGTCATCCTGAACATCGACAGCGAGAACAAGCGCATCAGCCTCGGCTTGAAGCAGGCGGAGGAGGATCCGTGGCTGCGCATCGGCGAGACCTATCCGGTCGGCACCGAGATGCGGTCGCACGTCGTCCGCTTGATGGACAAGGGCGTCGTCGTGGACATCGGCAACGACATCGAGGGCTTCGTGCCCATCTCGCAGCTCGGACAGGGTGGCGTGGTCGCCAGCCCGGCCGACGTCGTGTACGAGGGCATGAACCTCGACACGCGCGTGCTCGAGGTCGATCCGATTCATCGCCGGATCGTGCTCAGCGTCGTCAATATTCCCGAGGAGCAGCCGCCTCGCCCGGAGACGCCGTCGAAGATCCACACCGAGGACGGGGACACCATCGAGATTCCCGCGGACATCGCGGCCAACATCGACGAATAAGCGACGCGCCTTGCGCCTCGCGTGACGAAAGAGCCCGCCCTGGCGAACCAGGGCGGGCTCTTTCGTCGTGCGGACTGAGTGATCAGACCGTGAACGCGGTGATCAACGTGTTGAGGCGAAGCGCGCTGTCGGCGAGCTGGCTCGCCGTGGCGGCGACCTCCTCCGACGCTGCCGCCGTCTCTTCAGCTGCAGCGCGAGCCAGCTCGCTCGATGCGGCCTGCGCTTCGGCGTGCGCGGTGGTCGCGGAGACCTGAGCGTCGAGCTCCTGGACCGAGTCGCGATTCGACTGGGCGGAGTCGCGCACGGAGCGGGTGAGCTGATCCATCCGCGAGATGGCCAGATGGATCGTGTCGAGCGCGCCCGTGACGGCGCGTGACGTGGCGTCCACGTTGCCGAGCGATGAGACGCCGTCGCGGAACGCGAGCGATGCCGTGTTCACCTCGCGCCGCATCGACGTCACGACATCGCGCACTTCGTCGGCAGTTCGGTTGCTGTGATCGGCGAGCTTCCGAACCTCGTCCGCCACGACGGCGAAACCGCGACCACTCTCTCCGGCGCGCGCGGCTTCGATCGCCGCATTCAACGCGAGGAGATCGGTCTGCTCCGAGATCTGCTGGATCGTCTGGAGGAATTGCTGCACGATCGCCGACGCCCTCTCCACTCGCTCGACGTTCACGAGCGACGCGCCGATCACGTCGCGGGCCCGCCCCAGCGCACTCAATGCCTCGCCGATGCCGACCCGAGCGCCGTCGGTCAACCCGCGCACCTCGCCCTCGAGTGCGCCGGCGTCCGTCGCCGTCGACTCGAGCACGCTCGACGCGGCGCGTACGCGCGAGAGCACCTCGTGCGTCATCTCGACGGCGCCGCGCTGTTCCTGCGCCGCGCTGGCGATGTGCAGCATGCTCTCGCTCACCCGGTTCGTCGATTCCGCGGCAGCGCCGGACGCCACTGTCAGCGCTCCGGCCGCACTGGCGACGTCTCGCGCTTCGCTCTGGATCTCGCGCACCAGTTGTGACAGCCGGCGTGTGGTATCGGACAGCGCCTGCGCGACCACGCGATACTCCTCATCCAGCCCGGTCGGATCGATCTCGGCCTGCAGATTTCCTTCGCCGACGCGCCGCGCGGCGGCGGTGATCATGTCGAGTGGCCTGGTCACGGCGCGCAGCGTCGCGAAGCCCACGACGAGGGCGGCGAGCAATCCGAGCACGAGCAACGACTGCACGAGCAACTGCTGGCGCGAGACGAGTCGGTCTGCATCGGCGAGCATCCTCGTCGCCCGATCGTCCTCCGCCACGATGATCGAGCGCGACTCGGCGAACAGTGAGTCGAGGAGTGAGGACGACGCGGCAGTGTGCGCGCTTGCCGCGGCCGGATTGCCAACGTCGATCCAGGCACGCGCGATCGAGAGGCGTGTGCCGATGCGGCCCTGAAGGGCACCGATCTTCGCGAGTCCAACGCGCTCCTCGTCCGTCATCGCGTCGCCGAGATTCAGCTGAAGGCGCAGCGAGTCCGCGAGGTTGCTGACGCTGTCCATGCGAGACTCCGTCGCCACCGTGGCGGTGCGCAGCAGGTCGTTCTGCGCAAGGACGACGTACTGACGTGTCGCCTCCTGACTGGCGAAGAGCTGGTTCTTGACGGTGATCACCTGAAGCGTGCGCGTCTGGAGCGCGTGATGCGCCGAGCGAAGCATGGCCGTGCCGAGCACGCCCGTGAGGAAGAGCAGGGCGATCACCGAGCCGAAGCCGATCATGACGCGCCGTCGGATGGTCCATTTTCGGAGCGTCGACACCGCGGCGGGCATGCTCGACGTGGTCACCGCGTCACCTCGGCCACGAGCAATCGCTTGTTGACTGGATCGCGATTCTCGTCGAAGGCGATGGATCCGGTCACGCCGGCGTGCGCCGCATGACCATGACCGATCGTACCGAACCACTCGTGGATCGCCCTCCGCTTCGGCCCGACCTCGTGGACAGCCAGGCCGATCATCATGGCGGCGTCATAGCCGAGCGCCGCCCAGTGGTCCGGCGGTGTGCCGATCTGCGCCGCGAACAACGCGGCGAACCTCGCCCCTTCGGCGGCTACGGGACGCTCGGGAGAATAGAGGACGATGTACCGGAGGCCACGGAAGTCGCCGGTGTCCTTGGCGGACGGTCCGTTGGTGCTCAGCACGACCTGCGTTCCACCCGCCGCATGGAGTGCGCGGATCGTCGCGCGCGATTGCGGCGAGTTCCCGGCGACCACGACGACCTGCGCTCCGGTCTTCACGAGGCGCTTGGCGTACGCGTCGTAGTCCCAGATGTCTTCGGTGAATGGATCGCGCTCCGTGACGACGCCGCCGGTCTTCGCGAACTCCTCGGCGAATGCCGCCGTGAAATCCTTTCCCGACGGCTCGTTGCGGTAGAGCACACCGGCCCGCTTGACGCCGAGCGAGTCGGCGTACCGAGCGAGCACGCGCCCCTGCTCGGCGATCGTGACGTTCACGCGATAGATCCATGGTGACACCCGCGTCACCGCGACGGCTGCGGCCGGTGTGAAGACGGGAACGGGATCCTTGCCGCCGTGCGCGCGGTCCGCGTACACGGGGGCGGCGGCGATCGTCGCGTCGCTTTCCGTGTGTCCGATGACGGCGACGATGGAGGGGTCATCGCGGAACGCGCCGGCGATTTTCACGGGTGAGTCGGCGCTGGCCGGCGCCCGGCGAAGGGCGAGTACGGGCGTGCCATTGGGCCGGTGGCGGTTCAGCGAATCGAACGCCAGCTGCACCCCTTCGAACATGTGGGCGTACCGCTCGGGGTTGGCCAGCCCGACGGCAACGCCGACGTACGCGGTGTCGGCCCCTCCGCCGCCGATCGTTGCCGACACCTTTCCGCACCCGCTCAGGGCCGAGAGCGGGATGATCGCCACCCCGCCGAGCAGAGTGGAGAGCACTCCCAAGTAGCGCGGATCTAGTCCGCTGGCCCAACGCAAGGCACGTCGCACGAACACGGGGGGAGGGAGGAGGGCGAAGCGATCCGCGTGACGCCTGTCGTCATAACGAGGAGGGGCCGCACCCCGTGGACGATCCTACGACCGCGCGCGTTACCGTCGGGCTCAGCTGGGTCGGACCGGGCATCTTCGGCGTGGCGTGGCGCGCAGGTGAGGGACGCTTCGCCTAGTAGGGCCTCGGCGCGTCCGCTAGCTTGTGCCGCCTATGACGATGCGAGAGCGGGTTGCGCTGTTGGCGCACCGGGCCGGCGAGGCCGAGGTCGGCGGGGGTGCGGACCGGCTCGCGGCCCAGCACAAGAAGGGCAAGCTGTCCGCACGCGAGCGACTCGACCTGCTTCTCGACGAGGGAAGCTTCGTCGAGATGGACCGATTCGTCGTCCACCGATCCCACGATTTCGGATTGGAAGAGCAGCGGATCTACGGCGACGGTGTCGTGACGGGACACGGCCGGATCGAGGGAAGACTGGTGTATGTCTTCTCCCAGGACTTCACCGTGTTCGGAGGCTCGCTGAGCGAGGCGTTCGCCGAGAAGATCTGCAAGGTGATGGACCTGGCCGTGCGGAACGGCGCCCCTGTCATCGGGCTGAACGACTCCGGCGGTGCGCGCATCCAGGAGGGGGTCGTCTCGCTCGGCGGCTATGCCGAGATCTTCCTCCGGAATACGCTGGCCTCGGGCGTCGTGCCGCAGATCAGCGCTATCCTTGGACCCTGCGCGGGCGGCGCCGTCTACTCGCCGGCAATCACCGACTTCACGTACATGGTGCGCAAGACGAGCTACATGTTCGTCACCGGCCCGAATGTGGTGAAAACGGTGACGCACGAGGACGTCACGATGGAGGAGCTGGGCGGCGCCGATACACACACCCAGATGTCGGGTGTCGCGCACTTCGCCTGCGATTCGGAACCGGCGTGTCTTCAGGCGATCAGAGATCTCTTTCAGTACGTGCCGTCGAACAACATCGACGAGCCGCCGCGCGGCCGGAGCACGGACCCGCGAGACCGGCGGGACGAGGCGTTGCTGGACGTGGTGCCGGACAATCCGAACAAGCCGTACGACATGCACGACGTCATCCGGCGCGTCGTCGACGACGGCACGTTTTACGAGGTCCAGAGCGAGTTTGCGGCGAACATCATCTGTGGCTATGCCCACCTCGGACAGTTCAGCGTCGGTGTGGTGGCGAATCAGCCGGCCATCCTCGCAGGAGTGCTCGACATCAACGCGTCCATCAAGGCGGCGCGGTTCATTCGCTTCTGCGATGCGTTCAACATCCCGATCGTCACGTTCGAGGACGTTCCCGGCTTTCTTCCCGGCGTCGCGCAGGAACACAACGGGATCATCCGGCACGGCGCCAAGCTCCTGTACGCGTACTGCGAAGCCACCGTTCCGAAACTGACCGTGATCACGCGGAAGGCGTACGGCGGCGCGTACGACGTGATGAGCTCGAAACACATCCGCGGCGACTTCAACGTCGCGTGGCCGACGGCCGAGATCGCGGTGATGGGACCGAAGGGGGCAGTGGAGATCCTGTTTCGCA
>JBDTOD010000012.1:0-52514 GCA_039933415.1 bacterium | reverse complement strand
GTGAGAATCTGAAGCAGTGTCGTCTTTCCCGAGCCGTTCGGGCCAAGGAGCGCGAATGTCGCGCCTTCCGGAACCGAAAAGCTGAGATCGCGCAGGGCGTCCACGCGTCCGTACTTGTAGTTCAGCTGCTCGACGTCGACGACCGCCATCGTTACCTCCTCCCACTACGACGAGTGTGATCCTGCTCGATCGATCCGAACAGCGCGTCCCAGCGCGACTCCACTGAGCTCAGCACTTCGTTACGGCTCAGCCCAAGCCGCTTCGCCTCGACGACGAGCTGCTCGACTTCGCCGGAGAGGAGCGTGCGGCGCTCGCTCGCCGTTGCACGTCGGCCGGCCTTCACGATCGTGCCGATGCCGGTTCGCACCTCGATCAGCCCGTCGCGCACGAGCTCCGCGATGACCTTCTGCGCGGTGTTCGGATTGATCTTCAGCGCCTGGCTCAGCTCACGGACCGACGGGAACGCCGATTCCTGGGCAAGCTCACCCGAGACGATCGCCCGCGTCGCCGCAAAGACGATCTGCCGATACGGGGATTCCCCGGGCGAGAGATTGACGCTGAAGGGAAGCATATGGTGTACTATGTGATCTAGTACACCTAGTTAGTCAAGGCCTCGCCCTTCTTTCACGCTTTCGCCGATAGCTCCGCGTAGCGTCCAATCATTCGGTGGGGCCAGCGGACTGGGTCGCGGTACCGGGTACGATGCTACCGGGTACGGCAGTGGCAGTGGCAGTGGCAGTTGCAGTCGCCCCCACACGCGCACCGTCGTCGAATGCATTCTCGCTCCGCGCGATCACCAGGCACGCCGCCCCATTCCCGATCAGGTTCGTGATCGCCCGCGCCTCGCTCATGAACCGATCGACGCCCAGCAGGATCGCCACCCCCTCCACCGGCACCACGCGCATCGCCGAGAGCGTGCTCGCCAGCACGATGAACCCCGAGCCCGTCACGCCCGCCGCGCCCTTCGACGTCAGCATCAGCACGCCGAGCACACCGAGCTGCTGACCGATCGACAGATCCACCCTGAACGCCTGCGCCACGAACAGCGCCGCCATCGACAGGTAGATCGCCGTCCCGTCGAGATTGAACGAGTAGCCCGCCGGAATCACGAGTCCCACCACCGACCGCGAGCACCCGTACCGCTCCATCTTCTCGAGCATCCTCGGCAGCGCCGCTTCCGACGACGACGTGCCGAGCACCAGCACGATCTCCTCACGGATGTACTTGAGATAGTTCCAAAGCGAGAAGCCGTACGCGCGCAAGATCAGGTTCAGCACGATGAAGATGAACAGCCCCATCGTGAGGTAGACGTCGAGCATCAGACGGCCGAGCGGCAGCAGGCTCTTGAGACCGAACGTCCCGATCGTATACGCCATCGCCCCGAACGCGCCGATCGGCGCCACTTTCATGACCAGCGCGACGATCCGGAAGATCACGCGCGACAATGATTCGAGCAGGTCGACGACTGGTCGCCCGTGCTCCTCGCTGATCGCCGCCAGCGCGCTGCCGAACAGGACAGCGAAGAAGACGATCTGCAGCACATCGCCCCTCGCGAAGGCGTCCACTGGGCTCGCGGGCACGATGTGGGTGAGGATCTCGACGAAGCTCAGCGACTTCCCCGCCTCGGTGTACTTCGAGACGTCTCCCTTGACCATCGCGCTCACGTCGAGCCCTGCCCCGGGTCTGGTCAGGTTCACCACGATGAGCCCGATCGCGAGAGCGAACGTGGTGACGATCTCGAAGTAGAGGAGCGCCTTCCCGCCCACGCGCCCGACCTTCTTCAGGTCGCGCATGTTGGCGATCCCGAGCGTGATTGTGAGGAAGATCACCGGCGCGATGACCATCCGCACCAGATTCACGAACGTATCGCCCACTGGACGCATCGCCCTCGCGGTACTCGGCGCGACGATCCCCAGCACGACGCCGAGGCTGATGGCGACGAGGACCTGGACGGTGAGGTTGCGGTGGGGAGATCTCATCGGGGGCGGAGTTTATCGGGAGGACTCCCGGTTGGTGAGTGGGGCCGTTCTCGGTGATCAGTGATCGGTTTACGGCCTCCTCGGAACGATGGAAGGCCCCCCAAGCCGTCACCGATCACCGATCACCGATCACCGAAAACCGTGCACGGACCGTTGCCGGTCCGCCGCTGGTATATTCCCTGCGCTAGCATTACCCGCCTCAACCGGATGACCGCCCCATGTGGAGCTCCCTCAAGCGCCTGTTCCCCGAGAACATCTTTGCGCGCAAGATCGACCCCAGCGCCGAGCGCCGCCTCAGGCTCGCCCAGGCGCGGGCCGAGGAGTCGATCATCCGCGCGCACGTGGACAACACCCTGATGTTCGTCGACACGCTGGCCGAGGACATGACCTTCGACCGGGCGATCGACTCCTACATCCGGCAGATGTCCATCCCCGAGCCGCTCGCCAGCACCGTGGCGACACGCACGCTGGTCGTGCTCGGCCAGGATCTGGTTCCCTATCGCCGCCGCTCTCGCGAAGAAGGCAGCGCGACGTCGGACGAAGCGCGTCCCGCCCTCAGGCTGGACGAGGCGGCCGAGGCCAGACAGCGCGGGATGAGGCGGGCGTAAGTTGGGTACTACGGTTGATCGAGACTGCGGTTGATCGAGACTGCGGTTGATCGAGACTGCGGTTGATCAACCGCTCCACCGATCAACCGTCGTTTCCGATCAACCGTCGTTCCGATCACCCGTCGTTCCGATCAACCGTCGTTCCGTCCACTCCAGCTCCCGCGCCACCGCCACCACGATCCCCTCTCGGCGGAACTCCTCCGGCAGCACGTCCCACGTGTACGTCTCCACCTCGAAGTGCGCGCAGTCAGAGCGCTCGCGGACCAGCCGAAGCAATTCGGTGACGTACTCCTGCGTCCCCTCGAACTGACCGTACCGCTCCCTGAACACGGGGACGTGGAAGTGAACGCGCCATTCGCGCGGGCCGGGCAGATCGCGCGACGCCGCGAGCGCCTGCGGCAGGTCGAGATAGCGCGTCAAACTGCCGTCCGCCCGCCGCTCGACCACCTGGTGCAGGTACACGTCGTCGGCGAAGGCGCCCAGGGCGTCGAGCGACGACGAATCGCCCGCCGGGATCACGACGCGTAACCCCGCCGTCACCTGCACCTTCGGCACGCGGACCCCGGCGCGCTCCAGCGACTCGAGCACGGCGGCCGGATCCTCGAACTCCACCGCCATGTGGCAGGCGTCGAGGCACACGCCGAGGTGCTGCCGAATGGCCGCCTCCGCCGCCGCGAGATCGAGTCCCGTCGACTCGGCGAAGCCCGCGATGGCCTCGCGGGAGAGCAGATGGCGCGAGAAGAACTCCACCGTCTCGGCGATCGTCTCGAGGTAGCAGCACGGTTCCGGCTCGAGCGCGAGGGCGATGCTCCGGCCAGTCGCTTCGCGCAGGTGCACGAGATGCGAGGCGTGCGACAGCATCGCTTTCGCCATTCGTTCGGCATCGCGCTCCCCCGCCACCCGTGGCGCGAAGGCGCCGGGCACCGTGCTGATCGTCCCCTCGATCCCCTCGGGGACGAGCGCCGCGAGGATGTCCGCCAACCGGTTCGTGTAGGCGAGGCGCTCCGGCTCGAGCCAATCAGGCTGGTAGACCGCTTCCTTCACGGGCCGCCCATGAAACGGCCCGTACGGGAACCCGTTGATCGTGAACACGTACAGATCGTGGGTGCGCAAAAAGTCGCGCAGCTCCTCCAGCGCCTCCGGCTCGCCCAGCGCCCAGGCCGATTCAGCGGACAGCCTCAATCCGACGCCGAACGGCTTTCCGGGCGCGAACCGTTCGCGCACCGGGACCAGGTAGCGCACCAGATTCGCGCGGACCTCGTTCCACGTCTCGCCAGGATGGATGTTCGTGCAGTAGGTGAGATGGGTCAGCGAGGTGGGCACGGTGTGGCGGAGAGTGGTTGGGACTGTCTGGCGTGTCCGCGGAATTTCCGATCACGCTCGGATCGAACATACAGGTCGGCGGAAGATGGTCGGCCGCCCGCCCGATGTCATCTCACTGGAGCCCCTTGGCTCGCTGCGCGCACCCCGCGCAAAGATGCACAAAGAGATTTCTGCAGCCGATCGACCATGCCGTCCGTACAGTAGATTGAGAGCAGTGGGAAACCGCCCCGCGGGCCGCACCAGGCCGGCGGGCGAACCGACACCAACTGGAGGGCGTCTCGTGCAGCCCGGAGTGATCGCCTCACCCAAGACGGGCCGCGAGCTCGTCGACGAGTACTTCATCGAGAATCGGACGCGCCTGCTCGAGATCGCCGCGTTTCTCGACCGGCTCGATCGCACCGACCGTACGCTGGTGGATCATGACTTTCGCGTGCGCGCCTTTCGGGAGGCGCTGGCGATCCTCAACGCTGGCCCCACCGACACCGACCGTCCGTCCACGCGAGTCGAGCGCATCCAGATGCTCATGAGCGATCCGACCACCGAGCTGCTCGAGAAGCTCGACATGAAGAGCGCGCGCGGCGCCCACGACCGCTGGCAGGTGGGGGTGGCGCGATGAGATACGTCGACATGCACGCGCACATGGTCTCGCGCTCGACGGACGACTACGTGCAGATGGCCCTCACCGGCTGCGTCGCGGTCACCGAGCCCGCGTTCTGGGCCGGCTGGGACCGCAGCTCGGCCGATGGATTCGACGACTACTTCCGCCAGCTCACCGATTTCGAGCCGAAGCGCGCCGCCGTCTACGGCATTCGTCACTACGCCTGGCTCTGCCTCAATCCGAAAGAGGGCGAGAACCGCACCCTCGCACGCGAGGTGCTCGCCAGAATCCCCAAGTACCTGAACGCACCGAACGTCCTCGGCATCGGTGAGATCGGACTCAACCGCGTCACGCGCAACGAGCTCGCCACCTTCCGCGATCACGTCGAGCTGGCGCTCGAGCACGATCAGCTCATCCACATCCACACGCCGCACCTCGAGGACAAGTACAAGGGGACGAAGACGATCGTCGACGCCCTGCGCTCGTACTCGCGCATCGATCCGTCGCGCGTGATGATCGATCACGCCGAGGAGCACACGCTCCCGATGATCCTCGAGAACGGATTCTGGACCGGGCTCACGCTCTACCCGCAGACGAAGACGAGCCCCGAGCGCGCGGTGGACATGTTCGAACGCTTCGGCACGGACCGCATCATCGTCGCGTCCGCGTGCGACTGGGGGCCGAGCCTCCCGGATGCCGTGCCGCACTTCGCGCTGGCGATGCGGCGGCGTGGACACGACGCCGCTCTGATCGACAGGATCATCTACGGCAACCCGGTCTCCTTCCTCAGCCAGTCGCCCAAGTTCCAGCTCGGCGACTCGCGTGGCGACGCGGGCTCCACTGCCGCGTTGCCGGCATCGGAGTCCGACGCGAGCCGGGGAGCCGGAGCGGCCGCCGCGTGAGAAAGACGGTCGTCCTGCTCGTCGTTGGGCTGACGAGTGATCTGATCGGCGAGGACACGCCCAACCTGCGCGCCTTCGCCGCGCGCGGCGGGCTGCGACCACTCAAGACGATCCTTCCCGCCGTCACCTGCTCAGTGCACGCGACGTTCACGACGGGACTGCTGCCGAGCGAGCACGGCGCCGTCGCGAACGGTTGGTACTTTCGCGACACGTCGGAGGTGCGGCTCTGGGTGCAGTCGAACCACCTTGTCGCCGGCGAGAAAGTCTGGGACGCCGCGCGCCGCGCCGATCCGAGCTTCACCTGCGCGCAGCTCTTCTGGTGGTACAACATGTACAGCGGCGCCGACTACACCGTCACGCCGCGGCCCATGTATCCCGCCGACGGGCGCAAAGTCCCGGACGTCTACACGCAGCCGATGCCGCTGCGCGACGAGCTGAACGCCAAGCTCGGCACCTTTCCCCTGTTCAACTACTGGGGTCCGCGCGCGAACATCACGACGTCCCGCTGGATCGCCGACTGCACGAAGCACATCTACGACACCCGCAAGCCCTCGCTCTCGCTCGTCTACCTGCCCCACCTCGACTACAACCTCCAGCGCCTCGGTCCCGGCGACCCCAAGCTCGCCACCGATCTCCGCGCGATCGACGCGATTTGCGGTGAGCTCATCGAGCACGGCGAACAGGACGGCGCGCGAGTCGTCGTGCTCTCCGAGTACGGGATCACCAAGGTCACCGGTCCCGTACACATCAATCGCGCGCTGCGCAGAGCGGGACTGATCGAGGTGCGTGCCGAGCTGGGTCGCGACATGCTCGACGCGGGCGCGTCGGAGGCGTTCGCCGTGGCGGATCACCAGATTGCGCACGTCTACGTGAAGCGCCCCGAGCGGATCGCCGAGGTGCGCACGCTCCTGGAGCAACTCGACGGCGTGGAGACAGTGCTCGGCGCGGAGGGCAAGCGCGAGCACGGTCTCGATCATTCGCGCTCCGGCGAGCTCGTCGCCATCTCGAGGGCGGACCGTTGGTTCACCTACTACTACTGGCTCGACGACGACCGCGCGCCCGACTACGCGCGTACCGTGGACATTCATCGCAAGCCGGGCTACGACCCGGTCGAGCTGTTCATGGATCCCGACATTCGCTTTCCGGTGCTCAAGGTCGGCGGCATCCTCGCGAAGCGAAAGCTTCTCAACTCGCGCGCGCTGCTCGACGTCACTCCGCTCGACGCATCGCTCGTGAAAGGATCACACGGCCGCCTCACGGACGACCCCGCGCAGGGCCCGGTGTTCATCTCCGGCGATCCCGCACTCGTGCCGGAAGGCGAAGTCGCCGCGACGTCGGTGAAAGAGCTGCTCATGCAGCAGCTCTTCGCCACGGAACGAGCCGGCGCGACCGCGGAGGCGTCGCATGCCCGCTGAGCCGCGACGTTCGGCGCCACGCGTGCTCAAGCGCGACGACGTCGCGCGCGACCACCCGCTCCTCCCGTATCTGCGACTGGTTCGTGCACCGGCCGCGTTCTCCGCGCTCGGCGATCCGCTCGCCGGCATGATCGCGGCGTGCGGAGGGCTGTCGCGCGAGCGTGCGCCGCGTCTCGCTGCAGCCTCCGCGTTGATCTATCTCGCCGGGATGGCGCTCAATGATCTCGCCGATCGCGACGAAGACGCGCGCGAACGACCCGAACGTCCGATTCCGTCGGGCGCCGTGTCGCCGCGCGCGGCGGCGATGGTCGGCGGAGCGCTGCTGTTCGGCGGCATCGCGGTCGCGCGCGGCGCGGGCGCGCGATGGACGGGCCCCGCGCTCGCGGCGATGGTCGTCGCATATGATTTCCGGCTCAAGCACTCGGCGACGTTCGGCCCCATCGCGATGGGCGCGTGCCGCTCGCTCTCGCTGCTCATGGGCGCGGAAGCCTCGGCGACGGACGGCGTTCATCGCAGCAGCAAGGCGGCGTTGCTGCTCGGCGCGTACGTCGCCGGGCTCACGCTGCTCGCTCGCAGCGAGACGGGCACCGCGAAGCACGCCGAACTGCAGGGCGGCGCGGCGCTCGCTGGCGCGGCGCTGGTGGCTGCCGCGGTGCGCGGCGGACCGGCATCGATGGCGTGGGCCGCAGGCGCCGCGGCGCTCGCTGGACCCGCGGTGTCGCGTGCGCTGAGCGATCCCGGCCCGAAGACCGTCGGCCCCGCGGTCGGTGCGCTCGTCCGCGCCATCCCCGCCCTCGACGGCGCGCTCGCCGGCGCGACACGCCCCGTGCCCGCACTCGTGCTACTCTCCCTGCTTGGCCTCACACGATGGGGCCGCACCATCATCCCGATAGCGTGATGCCGTTCGCCCGCACTCCCCTCCCCCCACTCCCCACCCCAGGCGAGTTGTGAATCTCTGGATCGTTGGTGCGCGCGGCGCGATCGCCACGACGCTGGCCGCTGGCGTCATCGCGGCACAGCGAGCGCTGCTGCCGCTCGAGGCCGTGCTCACCGAAACGGAAGCGTTCCGCAAGCTCGGGCTCGCGCCGATCGAAGCCATCAGGATCGGCGGCTGCGACCTCGCACCGGGGACGCTGGCCGAGTCGGCGAAGGAGACGCTGGCAGGCGTCGGAAGCTTTCCGGTCGCGATGATCGACGCCATGACACCCGACCTCGCGAAGATCGTCATCACGCGCGGCATCCTGCGCGGCGGTGGGCCAGCCATCGACGCGCTGGCCGGCGCGGAACGCGCCGAGAGCGCGGCTGGTACGGCGCGCGAGGTCGTCGAGCGCATCCTCGCCGATCTCCGTGCCTTCGCTGCGCGCACGCCCACGGTCGTCGTCAATCTCGCGTCCACCGAGCCACCTCCGCACGTCGATCTGTTCGCGTGGGACGCCGCCGCGCTAGAGAAAGCACTCGACGCCAACGACGCGCGCATCCCCGCATCGTGTCTCTACGCGTATGCGGCGGTGAAAGCGGGCTGTCCGCACGCCAACTTCACCCCGTCAGGCGGTGCGGCGCTGCCGGCGATTGCAGAGCTCGCGCGCGCCGCCGGCGTTCCTCTCGCCGGTCGAGATGGCAAGACGGGCGAGACGCTGATGAAGACCGCACTCGCGCCGATGTTCGCCATCCGCGCGCTCACCGTCGAGGGATGGTATGGCACCAACATCCTCGGCAATACCGACGGGCTCGTGCTCGCGGATCCGGACAACAAGGCGAGCAAGATCACGTCGAAGAAGGGTGTGCTCGAGGGAATCCTCGGCTACGCACCGGAAGGCGACGTGCGCATCGACTACTTCAAGCCGCTCGCCGACCATAAGGTCGCGTGGAACTTCATCCAGTTCCGCGGCTGGGGAGGCCACACGATGCGATTGCAGTTCACCTGGGAGGGCACCGACTCCGTGCTCGCCGCGCCGCTCGTGCTCGACATCGCGCGCCTCATGGTGCTCGCGCATCAGCGCGGCGAATCCGGACCGATCGGCGAGCTCGCACTCTTCTTCAAGACGCCCGAGGGATCGAGCGAGATGAACCTGCATCATCAGTACGCCACGCTGATGCGCTGGGCGATGGGCGATCAGTTGTCCAGCTGATGTCGAGCTCACTGTTCCGTCTGGGCTACAACACGAATGGCTTCGCGCATCACCGGCTCGACGACGCGCTGCACGTCATCGCCGAGCTCGGGTACCGCGCGGTGTCGCTCACACCCGACGCAAATCACCTCCCGCCCGAGCAGAGCTCGGCGGCTGACGTGCGCGCGCTACGCGCCCTCCTCGAGCAGCTCGACCTCGCCGTCGTCGTCGAGACCGGCGCGCGCTATGTGCTCGATCCGCGGCGCAAGCATCATCCCACGCTCGTCGCGGCCGAGGCCGGCGATCGCGCCCGGCGCCTCGCTTACCTCGAACGCTGCGCACAGATCGCCGTGGCGCTCGGTGCGAACACCGTGTCGCTCTGGTCCGGCAACCTGCCACCTGGCGTCGAGCACGACGACGCCTGGCGCGCGCTCATCGACGGCGTGCGTCTCTACTGCGAGCGTGTCGCGCCGTTGGGAATTCAAGTTGCGTTCGAGCCGGAGCCCGGCATGCTCATCGAGACGCTGGAGCAGTGGGAGGCACTGAGCGAGGCGGTGGACGCGCCGAATTTCGGCCTCGCCCTCGACGTGGGCCACGTGCCGTGCACCGAATCGATCACCGCCGGCGAGGCGATCCGGCGCTACGGTCCGTTCATCCGCACCGTGCATCTCGATGACACGCGCAATGGCGTGCACGAACATCTGCAGATCGGCGACGGTGATCTCGACTGGAGCGACATCGGTCGCGCGTTGACCGAGGTGGGTTTCGCCGGCATCGCCGCGGTGGAGCTGTCACGGCACTCGCATGCGGCGCCCGTGGCGGCGGGAGAGGCGTTTGCGCGGCTGAACAAACTTGGAGATGGGTGGGGAGTGGGGGGTGGGGGGTGAAAACAAAAACGACCTCGGGACGCGAATGCATCCCGAAGCCGTGCCGTCACCCCCCACTCCCCACCATTTACTCGCCGCCGTTTCTCCCCGATCACCGCCCGCACGTCACCTCACTCGTCGTCCGCATCCCGAACGCCTCATCCCCTCAGTCCCTCCGCGACGGCTTCCGCCGTCTCGTGCAGCAGCGTCGTCACGTCGCGCAGGTCGAGCCAGCTCAAGACGAAGAGGATCGTCGCCAGGATCGCCGAGATGACGCACCACTGGCAGATCGCGTCGATGACGAACAGCTCGAGATAGGTGAGCCAGAGCGAGAAGAGCACTCCGATCGCCGTGACGTTGGCGAGCACTCGCGAGAGGGCGCGAGAATCGACGAATCGGGGCGTCAGGCCGACGATCGCGACCGCCAGGACGCCGAGATAGTATCCGACGCCCCACGCGCCCACGGGGAAGCCGAGAAACGTCGCCCACCTGGACGTCTGCACCTTCTCACATGAGCCGACGGCACAGGCGAGCGTGCCGATGTAGCCCAGCTTGTACAGCGTCAGGTAGAGCGCGACGAACACGCCGGCGAGCGCGACGAGCGCCACCAGCATTCGCTTGTTCATTTCGCCTTGGCCTTCGCGGTGTCCGCCGCCTTCTTCGCCGACGTGTCCGCCTTCGCCGACAGCTTGGCCATCGCGTCGTCCACGAGCTTCTTGAAGCTGTCGTACGGCAGCGCGCCCGGCACCATCACGTCGCCGACGATGAACGTCGGCGTCTGGGTCACATTGCGGCGCTGCGCTTCAAGCAAATGCGATTGCACTTTCGCGCGCTGCGTCTCGTTGTCCATGCACGAGCCGTACTTCGTCATGTCGAGGCCGAGCCCCTTCGCCATCTCGGCGATGATCGGCCGCGGCTTGCTCGTCGCCTCCCCATTCCAGCGATCCTGGTTGGCGAACAGCATGTCGTGCATCTCCCAGAACTTGCCCTGCTCGTTGGCGCACGCCGCGGCGAGCGAGGCGTCCCAGGTGTTCCGGTGCATCGGCAGCGGATAGTCCATGAAGCGAATCCGGACCTTCCCCGTGTTCACGAGGTTGGTGCGCACGTCGGGCTCGGTGAGGTTGGCGAACTGGCCACACCCCGGACACTCGAAGTCGGCGAACTCGATCACCTCGATCGGTGCGTTCGGGCTGCCGAGCAGATAGCCCTCGGCCTTCAGCTTGGGCAGCGTCGGATCGACGGCGGTCGACGTCACCTTCGGCTTGCTCGCGACATAGCCGAGTGCGCCGAGCCCAAGGACGGCGACGAGCCCGAGGCTGAGCCAGAATCCTCGGCCGGGCCCTCTCTCCTTGGCGTTCGTCACCACTCCGGGGCGTCGTCCCCGTCCTCCGCCCATTCCTTCTTTTGCCATGTGGGTTCCTGTCCCGCCTGTTGGATGGCGTCGTTGACGATGCGGCGGTTGTCCGCCACCTCGGGGGTGTCGTAGGTCGCTCGGACCTCGTAATGAAACAGCTCGCTTCGCGCCTCGCCCAGCAGCTTCGTCAGCTCGCTCGCGTTCGCCAGGAGCGTGCCTTCGCCGTCCAGCTCGCGGATTCGCTCGGCCAGCATGCGGAGGATCTGCTCGAGGTTGCGGGCTCGCCCGTCGTCGTACGTCTGGTCCGACATGCGGCGAAGATGGTCGGGGAGAGGCGGGGGCCGGCCGTCGGATCGCTCCGTCGAGCGAGCCCGGTGCCGGCGGGAAAGCTAGAGGTGTAACAGCGTCACGCAAGCAAACGACGCGCGAGTCACGCGAGCATCACGACCACGGCGCGAGGCGTGCATTGGCGATGCCAGCCTTGACCAGCCGCTCGCCGCTGGTGAGCATGCTGTCGGCGTCGGCGTCGCCGTCGCGCTCGCCATGTGGTGAGGTCGCACTACCCCTGCACGAGGAGGAGGGTCCCATCGACGCCGATCTGCTGCGCATCCCGGTCGGGCCAGGCTCGATGCACGTGGAGCGCTACGGCCACGGGGGTGCGCCGATCGTGCTGCTGCACGGGTTCGGCACGTCGAGCTTTCTGTGGCGCAACATCGGGCCGGAGATCGCGCTGGCCAACCGCACGGCGTTCGCCGTCGACCTGTTCGGTTATGGGGAATCGGACCGCCCGTTCGACGCCGACTTCGGCATCGCGGCGCAGGCGGAGCTGGTGGATCGCGCACTCACGGCGCTGCGGCTCCCGAAGGCGACGGTGGTGGGGATCGATCTCGGCGGGGCGGTCGCACTCAGGCTCGCCGCGAGCCGTCCCGAGCGGGTGGAGCGTCTCTTCCTGATCAATCCGATCGCGCTCGACGAGGTCCCCGCGGGCGACGTGACGACACTGCAGCGCAACACGGCGCGCTATGCCTTCCGCGCCTCCCGCGGCATCCTCGGCGCGGCGCCGATCCTCGGCGAGGTGCTCCGGCGCAGCGTGGCGAACGAGGCGAACATGCCGGACAAGCTCGTCGCGAGATACCTGGCACCTTATGTGGGCGAGGAGGGTTTAAACCATCTCCTCCTTCTCGCGCGCTCGATCGACGACGAGGACATGGAGGATGCGGAGCTGGGCTCGCTGCCACAGCCGTCGCTGATCGTCTGGGGAGACCAGGATCAGTGGGTCGGTCCACGCTTCGCCGACCGGCTCTCGGACACGATTCCCGGTAGCCGGCTCGTCCGTCTTCCGGGGGTGGGGCGTCTGGTCCCGGAGGAGGTTCCGGACACCGTCGTGTCGCTCCTGCTCGAATTCGTCGGCGCGGCGGCCCTGCACGGATGAATCCCGGGTAAATGTGAACGGATTCGGTCCCGCAACTGGGATAACGCCCCGAGATCGGTTATATTTGTTAGGACATCCACCCTATTATCCACTACATGGCCAAACAGCAGAGAACTAGCGGGGCGCGTCGCTTTGCGACCCCGACCGAGCCTTCGCCTTTTGAGCAGGCCCGCGACGAGCTCTTCCAACACATCATGCGATGCGGCGTCGTTGGTTCCGACCCGGAGCATGCCGAAGAGTGGTTCGCCGAAACGATCAAGTACATGACGGAGCGGTTTCCCGAGCTGAGCGAGCAGCAGATCGGCGACCTGAAGACGCTGGGCCTGCGCTTCGCGCAGCCGCCCAAGGCACGCGTGGAGTCAGACGCAGCCTCTGCCGCCTGAGCCGCACCTCCGAGATCGACACGACACGCCCCCGAGCAGTTTGGGGGCGTTTGCGTATCCGATGCTCGCGTCGCCGCAGTCGCTTCGGCAGGGGAAGCATCGCTGGAGGGCGAACACGGCCAAAAACGACGCAGCGCGGATCTCTGCGGATGACGCGGAAACGGCAGGATCGAACCGCTCGGGCAGCCACTTCCTCCCGGAAAGCATCATCGAAGGGCAGGCCCGATTCCTTGAGAATCTGGCGGAAAGATCTCGCCCGGACCTCCAAGCAGTTGCTGTTGCACGTGCACTTCTCCGCAGTCTCCGCGGCTCCGCGTGAAATGCCCTGCCGTTGCCGTTACACCGATCCGGCCTTTCCCGCGTCATCCGCAAAGATCCGCGCTGCGTCGTTCCAACGCCTAGCGTGTCACGCGCCCCGACCACCGCAGCCCGAAGCCAGCGCGCACGCCACCACCTAATCCGACCTGAAACGCCGGCGAGAGACCATGCAACGTGCAAGGCCCCTCGAGGTCGACTGCGACGAGCAGATGCGGCCGGACGCGATCGCCCGACATCGCGCTGAGAGTCACGCCGCCACCAGCGGAGAGGCCCCACTCCGACTGCCGAAAGGGATCGATGAGAAAGCGCGCGAGCACGTCGACGCGTCCGTCCGTGCGCGACGAGCCGTCGCGCCAGCGCGAGCCCGCGGCCGCGATGACTCCAACGCGCACGTACGCTCCGGCCGGGATCTGCACGCCGGCGCCACCCTGCACCGACGTTCCGTGCCCGCCCAGCACGTCGACGCGCAGCTCCGGCGCGACGGCGAGCTTCGGCTGTTGAGCGCCGACTGGTGCCCCGGCGGCGAGGAGGATCGAGACCGCGGCGAGAAGGAATCGTCGCGGCCGAGCGAGGCGCGGCGCGCTCACCGCGCGCGCGCGCGCCACAGTGCGAGCGTGTAGTCGAAGATCGACGCCACTGACGCGACGAGCACCACGGCGAGCAGCCACGGCGCGAGCACCGGGCGAGTGAGCAGCGCCGCCAGTGTGAGCATCTGCAGCACGGTGACGACCTTCCCGGAGATTCGCGCCTGAAACGGCACAGCGCGAAGCCACGGGATGGTGCGGGCGACGACGAACCCGACGGCCGTTGCGAGGTCGCGCGTGATGAGGATGAAATAGGCGCCCGTGCTCAGCACGCCGGTGAAGAGCAGCGTGGCGACGACGGTGAGCACGAAGAAGCGGTCGGCGATCGGATCGAGCATCGCGCCCCACCGCGTCGTCGCATGCACTCGGCGCGCGAGCCATCCGTCGAGGAAGTCGGTGACCGCCGCGACGCCGATGATCCCCACCCGAGTATCGGTCCCGCTCGAAGCGACGAACCCCGCCGCCAGCGCAAGCCGCGAGCACGAGAGAATGTTGGGCAGCGTGCCGAGCGTCCGTCGTGAGGTCATCGAGATGAATAGTACACATCGAGGTGCAACGGTGCAGCCGCATCGTTGCTTGTCGCGTGCCGAATCGCGCTCTAGCTTGGCGCATCCGGGTTCACGGTCTCGAGAGGAGCCGCATGGTGAAGGGGGGAATGCATCAGATTCGGATTGCCGAGGCTCCGGTGTCACACCTCAGGCGACTCCTCAGCGCTTTCGCCGCGCTCACCCTTCTTGCCGCCTGCAGCTCGACCACGACGCACACCGAGATCGCTCCGGGCCCGTCCGGCGTCCTCCTCTCTCCCGCATCGTCGTGGGCCGCTGATCCGCGCATCGGCCTCCGGCGCGACACGGCGATCTCCGCCGCCCTCGGCGACGTCGATCCCGTGCGGCTCCGCACCACCGACTCCACGCTGGTCGCCTTCGGAACGCGCAACACGTTGTCCGATACGCTCTCCGCCACGCGCGGCATCGGCGCCGCACGGCGCTGGATCCACGGTCGCCTGAGCGATGTGAGCCGAGACTGCGGCAACTGCCTTCGTGTCGAGTACGACCGGACCATCGTCGCCGTGCCGCGGCACCCGACCGGCGCGCGCGTGAACCTCGTCAACGTGTTGGGTGTGCTGCCGGGCCGCGACACGATGCGCGTCGTCGTCATCGGCGGTCACTACGACACGTGCCTGTGCAGCGTGAGCACGGTCGGTGTATACGACACCACCACCGACAACCCGGGTGCGGACGATGACGGCTCCGGTACGAGCGCGGTGCTCGAGATCGCGCGAGTCATAGCGCGCCGCTATCCCAAGGGACTCGACGCGACGATCGTTTTCGCTCTCTACGCCGGTGAGGAGCAGGGACTGCTCGGATCCTATCAGCTCGCGGCGCGGCTCCAGCGTGAGCGAAAGACCATCGTCGCGGGGATGACGAACGACATCGTGGGAAACGTCGTCGCCGACGACGGGACGGCCGACTCCAGCAGCGTGCGCATCTACGCCGCCGACCCTGACAGCTCCGGCAGTCGCGAGCTCGGTCGCTACGTCTGGGGGCTCGGCGCATTGTATCTCCCGGGCTTCGAGGTACGGCCGACCTGGCGCCTCGACCGGATCGGGCGCGGCGGCGATCACATCCCCTTCGTCCAATCCGGCTGGCCCGGTCTTCGCTTCACGGAGCGATTGGAGAACTACAATCGCCAGCATCTTCCCACCGACGACCTCGCGCACGTGAACTTCGGCTATGTGGCTCGCGTGGCTCGGCTGGATGCGGCGACGGTCGTGTCGCTGGCGTCGGCGCCGGCCGCGCCCGACTCGGTCACGCGGCGCCGTGAGGCGACTGCGTCGGGCGGGCAGGCATGGACCATCACCTGGCGGCCGGTCGCCGGCGCCGTCGGCTACGAGGTCCTCGTGCGACGTACGACCTCTCCCACGTGGGAGCAGGCCGTCCCCGTGGGGCGCGTGACGCGGTACGTGCTCCCATTCCAGCTCGACGACGGCTGGGCTGCGGTGCGATCCGTCGGTCCGGACGGCCATCGGTCGCTCGCACGAACGGCCGGGCCCGTCGTTCCACCCGGTGTGATCACCCGGCCGGCACAGTGACCGGGCACGGTCCTCTCGCCCACGTCAGTGCCGATCTGACCGGCGTCCGATCCGGTGCGCTCCGTGACGCGCCGCTCCTGAGCGGCCTGCTCATCGCCGCCGCCAGCGCCGCCGGCCTCAGCGCCTCGGCGGCACCCGTCGTGCGAACGGGGAACGACGGCGGAGTGTCTGCCGTCCTCCTGCTCGACCCTTGTCATGTGAGCGTGCATTCCCTTCCCGACCGCGGTCTCGTCCTCGTGGACATTCTCGCGCGCGACGCCAGCCATGCGACGAAGGCGCTCGACGTGTTCGTGCGCCGCCTCGTCCCGACGAACGTGACCAGCGAGACCAGGATGCGCGGCTAGTGAGAACGCTCCTCCCGCTCGTCCAGCTGCTGTTCGTCATCACGGTGCTGATCTGGGACATCGCCCTCACCAGCCGCATCGTGCAGGTGCGCCAGCTCCCTCGCGCATTCGTCGCGCTCACCGCGCTTGCCGGCTTCCTCGTGCTCCCCTCGCTCGTCATCCACCTGGCGACGACGAGCGCCATCACGGGGCGTGCAGTCACCGAGGTGGACTGGCTCTGGCCCCTCACCGTCGCGCTGTTCGCCATGCAGGCGGTCTACGCCGCGGCACGACGACTCGTCAATCCATTCATCGGGTTTTTCATCTCCGCGTACGACGTGCTCATCGCCATCGACGCGTTGCTGCGATCGGTCGCGGCGAACGGCACCGTGCTTCCGGCGCCGGCGCTGCTCTTCCTCGCCGCCACAGCGGGGGCGTTCTCCGTCCTCCTCTCGTCGTCGACGATCATCTCGTCGCCGTTCTTCGTGCTCGTGCCGATGATCGCGCCTGCCTTTCCGGCGCTCCGTCGCACGACGGCGACGTTCCGGCTGCTGCTCGCCAGCGCCGCGGCGATGTGGGTGGTCATCTTCATCACCCAGCTCACGCCGGCCGAGCAGGCGGTGAACTCGTATCGCATCCACGATCCGCAGACGGAGAAGCTGCAGGAGCGCCCCGACGGAGACTTCGACATCGGGCTCAAGCTGTTCCCGGATCTCGACGGGCCGCCGCCCCCGGTGGCGATCAAGAACGACCTCGCGCTCGCCGACACGCTGCAGGTGTCGGTGGTGAACGTCGTGATCGTCCCGGAAGCGATGGACCGGCTCGCGCTCGACTCGCTCTCCCACACGCTGGAGCTACTGCGCCGCGACAGCACGCAGCTCATCGTCACGCTCGGTTATCCGAGCCCGATCATCCCGCTGCCAGGCCGCACGTTCAACGACGTGGCGCGCCTCAAGACGATCGAACGCGTCGTGAGACGACTGCATCCCGACGTGCTGCTGCCGGCCGAAGATCCCTATGGTTCCGGTACGCGCGCCGCGGGGCAGCGTGCGCCACAGTACTGGGAGAGCTTCATCACGCGCGCGGCGGTGATCGCGAAGCGCGCCGACAAGAGCGTACGCATCGGCGTCTCGGCGTCCGTGTACGACCGGCGTGACAGCACCCTCTACGCATGGGCCGCCGCGCCAGGCTCGCCGGTGGACGTCGTGGGCTTCTCGCTCTATCCCTCGCGCGTCGGCATCCGCACGCTCGACGCGGCGACGCACGCCGCCGATCGGTGGATGCGCGAGTCCGTGTCGACGAAAGACCACTGGGTCTTCGCCGCCGGCGGCTTCCCGGAAGCGCACGGCGAAGCGAGCCAGGAGCGCGCCATCTGGGCCGCGCTGGCGTGGGCCACGAGCCGCCCATCGATCAAGGGACTGCTCGTGCGCGAAGCCGGCGACTACGGCTCGATCACCGGCCTTCGTGCGCCCGACGGACACCTCCGCCGCGCGACGTTCGCCGTGATGCGGGCGATGCGGGGGGTGAGGGAATCGGCCGCGGCGGCGCCGCAGTTGCGGGTGCAGTGACCGACTGCTCCTGAAGCTGCGCACTGCCGTACACGGGTACCATCGTACCCCGCGTCGCGACCCAGTCCGCCGTCCTTACCGAATGCCTGGATGCCTCGCGGAGCTGCCGGCTCTGCTCGCGACGGGCATACAATCGGTGAAGAGCGGCCCCACTTTCTGGGGGCTCGCGGACTGGGTCCGGGTACCGCGTACGATGGTACCTGGTACAGCAGTGAAGCGGCTCAAGAAGCGATCTTCCCCCGAATGATCCCCTCCACTCTCCTCGCCTCATCGAAGTACCTGCGCGCCACGGCCATCATCTCCTCCGCCGTCACCGCCCGCACCTTCGACTCGACTTCCACCAGCTCGGCCAGTCGCCCGAACAGAAACGCGTCCACCATCTCCGCCAGGACCGCCCCTCCGCTCTGTTGCCGGATGGCGTGCACGCCGAGCGCGTACGTCTTCGCCTGATCGAGCTCCTTCGGCGTGACCGGTGCCTCGCGCAGCTTCGCGAATTCGGCGAGCAGCCCCGCGCGCGCCACTTCTTCCTTCTCCGGCGCGGTGGCGATGTAGCTCACGAACGCGCCGGCCAGCGCCCGCTCGCTCGTGTACGCGTGGACCGTGTAGCCGAGCGACTGCTTGTCACGCAGCTCGTCGAAGAAGCGACCGCCGAGCCCACTCGCCACGCCGGCGATCATCGCCGTCGCGAACCGTGCGTCATCGTCGCGCGACGGACCGGGGAACATCAGCGCCAGCGCCGTCTGCGCCTTGTCGCGCTGCTCAACGCGCTGCACCACACCGTCCGCCCACGTCGGCCTCGCCATCGGCTCGACCGCACCACCGCGCAGCTCGTCGAACGCGGTCGCGCACAACGCCGCGAGCTCTTCCGGGTCCGCGTCCCCGATCACGCCGATCATCGCCGGCGCGTCCAGCACGCGTGCGCGATGCCAGTCGCGCAGCATCGATGCGGTGATCGACGGCAGGGTGTGCTCGTCGCCGCTTGCCGGCACGCCGTACGGATGACCGGCGAACGCCGCCTGCGTGGCGAGGCGAACCGGATACCGGTACATGTCGTCGCGCATCGCCACGAGGTCCGCAAGCGCGATCGCGCGCTCGGTCTCCAGCGCCTCCTCGGGAATCTCGGCGCGCTGCACCACGTCGGCGAGCAGCTCGATCGCTTCCGTCGCGTAGCGCTGCGGCACGCTGATTGTCCAGCCAACGCTCTCCGGACCGGCGCCGCCGCTCACGCTCCCGCCCAGCAGCTCGCCCTCCTCGGCGATCTGCGCCGCCGAACGGCGCGACGTCCCCTTGAGTGCCGTGCGCACGAGCAATGACGTCAGTCCCGCATGCGCTGCGGGCTCGTCGCGCGCGCCGCCGAGCGCGTACATCCCCGCATGCACGAGCGCGCCCGCTTTCCGGCGCACGAGCACGGGGATCCCCGTCGCGGTGTGGAACACGTGCACTCCCGCCTCTTCTCGGCTCGCACGCAAGCGCGTGTGCACGGCGGGCGACCGCGGCGTCGGCAGGATCGGCGGCTCCGTAATCACCGTCGGCGCGGCGTCGAGCAGCGCGCGCATCGACGACGTGTCGGCGGCCACCGGCGAGCTGCCGTTCGGTCGATACACGACGACCGCGACCTGGTCGGGATCGAGAAACTGCCGCGCCAGCGCCTGCACCTCGTCCGCCGTGGTCGACAGCGCGCGTCGCAGGTATTCCTCGCCACTCGCCCAATCGCCGAGCGCCTCCCATTCCGCGAGGTAGTTGGCCTGCCCCTCCATGTCCTCGAGGCGGCGTACCCAGCGCGACTCGTACACACGACGCGCACGGAGCAGCTCCGACTCGCTCACGCCGTGCTCGCGCACGTCGCGCAGCTGCGCCCAGATTGCCTGCGCCGCCTCGGCCGCGCGCTCGGGCGGCGCCTCCGCGTGAACGACGAACACGCCGAGCGATGTGGGCGTGTAGTCGAACGCGGAGACGGACGACGCCAACTTGCGCTCGCGCACCGCGCGATAGAGCCGCGACGCGCGACCCGCGCCGAGCACGGTGGAGAGGATGTCCAGTCCTGGCGTCGCGGCATCGAGCGTCGGAGGTGTGCGCCATCCGAACGCGAGCTGCGTCTGACCCACGTCGCCGGTCCATTCGCGATAGCGGAATCCCGCGACGCCTTCTTCAAGCGGGCCGGGGACGCGCGCTGGCGCGCCGGCCGGCAGCTCGCCGTACCGCGCGCTGATCTCGCGCAGCGCGTCGTCCGGATCGACGTCGCCGACGACGACGAGCACCGTATTGCCCGGATGATAGAAGTTGCGGTAGAACGTCATCATCGACTCACGCGTCAATCCGCGCAGACCGGGCTCACGTCCGATTCGCCAGCGACGGATTCGATGCTGGTCGTGCAGCAGCTCGAAGAGTGTCTCCGTCGCGACGGCGCCCGGATTGTCCTCCTTTCGCTTCGCCTCCTGGATGATCACCTCGAGCTCGCGCGCCAACTCGTCGGAATCGATCAGCGAGTTGGCATACGCGTCGAACTGCACGTCGAGCCCGGCCTCGAAGCTCGACGCAGGGAGCACGGTGTAGTAGCTCGTGTGGTCGTAGATGGTCGCCGCGTTCAGGTAGCCGCCCACCGCTTTCGTATGGCGAGCGATCTCGCCGACACCGCGCGTCGGCGTGCCCTTGAAGTACATGTGCTCCAGCACGTGGGCGATGCCGACGACGTCGTCCGTCTCGTCGAAGTAGCCTGCGCTCACGTAGGTGACGATGGCGACGACGGGAGCCGACGCATCGCGCCGCACGAGCACGCGGAGCCCGTTGGGCAGGGTGGTGCGGCGCACCGTGGTCGGATCGAGCGCGATGGAAAGATCGGAGACGGTCATGAGGTAGTTAGACGATGGCGAGACGCCGGTGGCGCAGCACGACGAGTCCGAGCACGAAGCACACGGCCCCGTACCCCGCGAGCCACCAGATGGAATTCCACGGAATCACATGCTCGGCGCCCGGCGCGAACGTGGGGCGGCCTGAAACCGCCGCATACACCTCGTCGGTGCGGTGCAGCGGAGGGAGCAGATAGAGCAGTTTGGCCAACGGGCTCGTCGAGCTGCCGAACCGCCCCCACAGATACGTCGCCGCGACCGACACGGCGACGAGTGAGAGCCAGTCCCAGCGCGCTGCCGCCGAGAGCAGGAAGGCGATTCCCGCATAGCAGAGGAAGGTCAGCGCGACGACGCTCATCAACGGCCAGGAGAGCACCGGCCATACGAGCGCGCCGTACATGACGCCGAGCAGCGTCATCACGCCGAGAAATCCCGCCCAGTGGATGACAAACGCCTGTCCGTAGTAGCGCGCCGGCGCGACCGGCTTGGCGAACAGAAAGCGGTAGAAGCCCAGCTTGCGGTCGTTGGCCACGATGCCGTTCATCGCGAAGAGTGCGCCGAGAAAGACGAGCGTGCCGATGAAGCCGCGCAGAAACAGGTAGTTGAACTCGCCCATCATCGACGCGCGCGCCGCCGCCGCCGAGCCGAATCGAACGACCAGCGAGGGCGGAATGTCCGCCGTACGCCGCGACAGCTGTCCCAGCAACGGCTGGAGCCCGAGATAGCCGAACAGTATCGCAACGATGAACGTCGGCGCGCCACGGTCCATCAGGTAGTCGCGAAGCTGCCAGACCGCGTAGGCGCCCAGCCGAGATTTCCTCAGCACGATCGGCTCGACCGCGGGAAGCGTCTCCACTCCGTGAGCATCGATGCTCGCGCTCACCGCCGCTCCTCCGACACGCCGACCACGTCGCGGAACTGCTGCTCGAGCGCGGAGTGCACCGGGTGCACGGCGCTCACGAGCGCGCCGCGCCGCACGAGCTCCACGAGCCCCGCGTTGAGCGCGACGAGCGTGATCTCACCCAGGTCGTAGTCGCCCTGACCGACGGCGCGAGCGCCAGGAAAGACCTCGGCAACGAGCTCGTCACCGTCCGCGACGACGATGCGATAGGGCGTGGCGTCTCCCGCATCGAGCCGTGTCGTGGCGCGCACGTCGACGACGCGCTGCAGTCGGCCGCGATCGATGATGCCAACGCGGTCGGCGAGACGCCCGAGCTCGTCGAGATTGTGCGACGCGATCATGATCACGCGGTCGGGCCGGCGCAGCGCATTGACGACGTCGCGGAAGCGCTGCGTCCACACGGGATCGAGGCCGTGCGTCGGCTCGTCGAGCACGATCACCTGCTCGTCGCAGAGCAGTGACTGCGCGAGCCCGAGTCGTTGCAGGTTGCCCTTGGAAAGCTGCCGCACCCGCTTGCCGCGATGCTCGCCGAGGCCGAGCTGCTCGATCACTTCGTCCACTCGCGCACCACGGCGGTTGGCCGGAACGCCGGCGAGCAGGGCGTAGCGACGCAGCACGTCGATCGCGCGCCACGTCGGCGGGATGCTCACGAGCTCGGAGAGATACCCGATGCCGTGACGCTCGATGAACCGACGGGGCTCGTGACCGTCGATGCGCACGGTGCCTTCGCTCGGCGCCAGGAAACCGAGGAGCAGTGAGATCAGCGTACTCTTTCCCGCGCCGTTCGGTCCGACGAGGCCGAGCACCTCGCCGCGCGGGAGCTCGAGCGTGAAATCCTCGAGAGCGCGCACCTCGCGCCCGGTGAGGCTGCGATACCGCTTCCCGACGTGGTCGAACGCGATCACGATGTCCGCGCGCGCGATGAGAGTGCGACCGCGCGGGCGCCGGCGTGACAGTGGCCGACGCCCGCGCCAAGGCCGAGGTGATCAGCGAGGATACTGCGTGCCCGCGGGAGGAAGAGTGCCGCTGGGCGGCACGTTCTGCGTACCGGGTTGGCCAGCGGATGGAACGGTGCCTGCGGGCGGCACGCAGCCGCTCCACGCACCAGGGCCCGCACGCTGCACGAATGTCGTCCCTTCGGTGATCCGTCCAAGGCGAATCAGTGAGCACCCGAGAAAGCCGAGCGCGAGCTTGTCGTTGGGGTCGGCCTGCACGGCGCGAATGTAGAAGCGGCGCGCCGCGTCGAAGTTCTGCTGCGCGAAGCTCACCGCGGCGAGCTCGCGCAGCGCGACGGCGTTGTTCGGACCGAGCCGCACGGCCGTGACGGCTTCCGCGTTCGCCGTGTTGATGTTGCCCGCCTCGCGCGCCATGCGCGCGAGATAGACGTGCGGCATCGGATCGTTCGGCGCATCCTTGGCCGCTTTCATGAACTCGCCCGCCGCCGCTTCGCGACGCCCCTCACGATACGCCGTGATCCCGGTTGCGAGCGACGCGCCGCTTCCGCCTCGGCCGGCGATGGCGAACCATGCCAGACCGGCGACGACGAGCAGCAGGACCACGCCGAGCACCGGCATCATCCAGCGCGGTCGCGCGCGCTCTGGCGGCACGGCTTGCGGCGCGCCCTCGAACCGCGTTCTTGCGCTCGGGTCGAGCGGCCCGTTCGGCGTGATCCGCGCCTGGGACTCGACGCGCGATGCGGCGGCCGCGCTCGCAGCCGCGCTTGCACCGGAACTTGCGCCCATGTCGGCGGGCCGGTTCGGCGGGGACGAGGACGGAATCGGCTCGCCCATCAACCCTGCCTCGAGCTTGAGGAAGGCTTCGCGCGACGCGTTGATGTCGCCCTCGGTCGGCTTGTAGTCCACACGCGCGGCGCGCTCGCGCGCCGCGTGGAACTCCGCGAGGGCGTTCGCCTGCTCGAGCGAGAGAAAATGTCGCTGGCGCAGTTCGCGGATCAGTGTCTGTCCGGTGAGTGCCGAGCCGCCGACGAGCGAGCGGAGCCCGGTCTCAGTGGCGGTCCACGCGTCGATCAGGTCGGCCGCGAGGTCTTCGCTGTCACGCGTCATGCTCAAGCGCGCCACGATGGGCCGCGCCGAGTGGATCGCGTCCAGCGCGGCGCGCTGCGAGCCCGCTGTCATTGAACGATACGCAGAACTCCGGCGTCCGCGCTGCCGCGGACGAACAGCTCCGCATCGTGGCTCGGCACCCGCACTCCCGTCTCACGGTAGGTGCGCTTCGCCATTCGCGACATGTAGTCGCGCAGCGTCGCGTCCTTCGACACCTCCCTGTCCTCGTCTTGCATCGAGCGCACGATCTCCTCCCAACTGCCGGTGAGCCGCCGTCCTTCGCGAGTGAAGATCGAATGGATGCCGAGATCCAGGTCCCCGGGCTGCACGCCGTCTTCGGCTTTCGCGTCGGCGAGAGAGGAAAGAAGCGTGCCGAACAGCTCGAGCTGCCCGCGTGCCACCTCGACCTCTCCACTTTCGCCGGCGGACGCGCCGTCCACTTCGATGAACAGCTCGTCGATGTCGTCCAGCTCACCACCGAGCTCGGTGAGCCGCTCTTCCCAAGGCTTCAGGTCGGCGTCGTGTTCGTCGAGCTTGTGGGCTGCGCGCTTGAGCTCGATCAGCCGCCAGATTCCGAGCTCGTCCCAATGCTCCTCGGGCGAGGTGCGCTCGAAGTGATAGAGCGAGGCCTCGTAGTCGCCCCGATCGTAGAGAATGTTCGCGAGATAGATGCGCGCCTCGGCGTGCTCGTTGTCTACCTGGAGCGACTTCCGCAGCGACACGACGGCGGCGTCGTCCTCGCCGAGCCGGTGCTGCGCGTAACCGACGCAAGCGATCGCCTCGGCGCTCTCCGGAGCCTGTTGCACGGCGACCTCGAAGAACTCCTGCGACACGGCGAACAGCTCACGGCGATCGCGGAGCGATGCCTCGCGGAACAGCGCGCGGCCGATCTGGAGCATGAGGTCCAGGTCGTCGGCGTAGCCCAACTCGAGGGTCCGGCGAAAGCAGCGGAGCGCGGCCTCCTCCAACCCGAACTTGAGGAGCGTCTCGCCGAGCCCGGCAAGCGCATCCTCGTGCTCCGGCTCCAGGACGAGCGCCTCTTCGAAGCTGCGCCGAGCCCAGGCAAACTCTTCACGGGCAAGACGTGCGTATCCCACGCCGATGTGCAGCTCCACCGAGTTCGGGTAGAGCGTGAGCCCTTCCCGCAACACGGCCAGCGCTTCGTCGTACTGCCCTTCGTTGTACAGCTGGTGGGCGCGCTCGTCGTACTCTTCGGAGCTCAGGAACGGGGTGGGCATAGGTACCGAAGCCTCCGGCTCGTGAGGGGTGACCTATTGTACCATTCGGAGCGCGACAAGTTCAACGGCTTGACACCTCTTCAGGTGACGAATTGCAGAGGACGGCCGCTCGTATTCCTCATCGGCGACGATCGGTGCCGTCGGCGAGGCACACGGCGATCTCGCCGGCGAGGAACGCGTTCTCTTCGAGCAGCCCGAGGTTGGCCTGGAGCGATCGGCCCTCGGTCGCTCGCTCTACGGCCGCGAGGAGAAAGGGTGTCACCGCCGCTCCCCGAATCCCTGCACCTCTCGCCTCCTCCAGCGCGCGCTCGACCGCGTCGTCAACCTCTCCTGCATCGAGGGCAACGTCTTCGGGCGGAGCCTGGACGACGAGAATGGCCTGCCTGCGCCCGAGGAGCTTCGCTGCCCGGTACACCGCCGCAATCTCGGTCGCGCTCTCCGACCGGGCCGGGAGCCGGAGGCCGGTAGAGCGGGTGAAGAAGCCGGGAAGCTCGTTGGTGCGGTAGCCGACGACGGCGACGCCGAGCGTCTCGAGCCGCTCGAGGGTTGCCGGCAAGTCGAGGATCGCCTTTGCACCGGCGCAGACGACGACCATCGAGGTGTGCGCCAACTCGGCGAGGTCGGCCGACTCGTCGAACGGCGCGTCGCGGTGCACACCGCCGATGCCACCCGTCGCGAAGACGACTGCTCCCGACGCGCTCGCAATGCTGAGCGAGGCAGCGACGGTCGTGGCGCCGTCCACCTGCTGCGCCATCGCCACTGGAAGGTCACGCGCGGAGACTTTTCGCACGCCGTCTCGCCGGAGGAACCGCTCCAGCTCTTCCTGGTCGAGGCCGAGGGTGCAGACGCCGTGCACCACTCCGGTCACCGCCGCGAGCGCGCCGGCCCGGGCGACCGCGCTGGTCATGCGGTCGAGCGCTTCGCGATTGGCCGGGATCGGCAGCCCCTGCGCGAGCACCGAACTCTCCAGCGCGACGACGGGGCGTCCCCACGCGAGCGCGTCGGCGACCGGGGGGAAAACACGAAGCGCGGACATTGCTAGCTAAGCTAGCCGTCCGCGCCTCGTCGCGCTCCAGAGCGGTCCCCACCGCTGAGTGCGCTCACGGGCCCCTCCCTTCGACCGTCTTCCCGCGTGCCCTTGTCAATAGCAGAACGCGTGCCGGAGGCTGCGAGATGCGGGGGTGCGGGGTGCGCGCATCCCTCATCCCGCGCTCTTTCTTGGCCACGCGCGCACGATCGCTTCGCCCATCAGGCCCATCATCACCTGCGCGTCGTTGTCGATGAGCCAGCGCTGATCGACGTTCTCCTTCGTCATCACGCACGTGACGACGCGCGACTGGAGCGGAAAGAGCGCGCACTCGGTGCGAACCTGATCCGTCGCGCCCGTCTTGTGCGGCACGGTCAGGCTGTCGACATGGCGCTGCAGCCCCTGGGAGTCCTCGTTGTGCGCCAGGATGTCGAGCATTGCGCTGTCGGCCTTGGCGCTCACCGCCTTGCCGTCGGCCATCAACGCGAACAGCCGCGCCATCTCGTTGGGCGTCGTCACGCCGAGCCCGTACTTCACGGAGCTGTCCATCGCGACGCTCGCCATGCGCAGATACACCTTCGAGTGCACCTTGGTGTGCGGCAGACCGAGCTTCTCCATCTTGTTCCACACGCGACGGATGACGACGCGGTCGAGCAACAGGTTGGTCGCGGTGTTGTCGCTCGTCACCGACATCAACCACGCCGCGTCGCGCACGGTGAGCGTCGCGTTGTCGTGCATGAATTGGAGATTTCCCGAGCCGGGCACCTTGTCGATCTTGAGCAGCGTGAGCTGGTCGTCCAGCGAGAGCTGACCCTGCTCCACCAGATCGTACACCGTCACCAGGATCGGCACCTTGATCAGGCTCGCCGTCGAGAAGGTCTCGTCGCCACGGCGCTCCAGCCGCTCCCCCGTGTCGAGATTGTGCACGGTGTAGCCCACCACGCCGCGATGCGCCGTCGCGAGTGAGTCGAGCCGACGGTGCAGCGCCGCGGTGTCGGCACGGACGTACGACGCCGGCACCGCCGCGCGCGGGGAGGCCTGTCCCACCGCGCACGCCGGCGCTCCGAGCTGGACGAGCAGCAGCGGAGCGAGGCGCCAGCCTCTCATCACCGCGACTCGTGCGGCTCGGCGTCCGGCAGATCCTCGGCGCGCACGGACTCGAGGAGGTCACGCTCCTTCGACGTGGGATCGTAGATCGCCACGACCCTGATCACTTCACCCGCATACGCGTCGAAGGTCTTCACCTTCCCTGGCGCGATCTTGATCTCGTGGCCGTCCTCGAAGCGGAGGATCACCTGCGGATGATCGATGTTGACGTACGCCTTCCGAAGTTTGGTCGCGGCAGGAGGCATGATGTGCTCGACTCTCGATGCTCGGTGGTGCGCCGTCGGCGACGGCGACTTCATCCCTGACGGAAGACGATGCACCCCGGTTTCGTGCGATCAGGTGACCGTTCCCATGTCGTGAGTGTATCGCTCCCACTCTCCGCGCGCGAGGATCTCATCGATGATCTCCACCACCGACTCCACCTCGTCGTCGTGCGTGTAGAAGTGCGGGGCGACCCGGATGCCCGCGTTGGGCCGATAGTCGACGATCACCTCGCGCGCCAACAGGGCTCGCGCCACCTCGCGGGCATGAGGGACGTCGAACGCCACCGTTCCGCCGCGGCGCGCCGGATCGCGCGGCGCCGTCACGGGAAACCCACGCGCGTCGGCGAGCTCGATCAGGCGCGCCGTCTGTCGCGTGCTCTTGGCACGCACCGCCTCGATCCCTGCCTCACGCACGATCGACGGACCTGCCGTCGCCGCGAACAGCGCGGGGATCACGGGCGTGCCGCCCAGCCACCGCCACGCCTCGTCGGCGTAGTCCATCTCGGCCGCGAAGGCGAACGGGTGTCGGTGCGCCTGCCAACCAGTGAGCGCCGGCGCGATCGTCGCACTGACGTCCGGCCTCACCCAGAGGAAGCAGCTGCCCGGCCCACCGCAGAGCCATTTCAGCACTCCACCCGTGAGGAAGTCGACGCCGAGGGCGCGCACGTCCACCGGCATCACGCCCACCGAGTGATACGCGTCGAGTGAGACCAGCGCCCCCATGGCCTTCGCGTGCGCCGAGATTCGCGCGACGTCCATCACGTACGCCGAGCGGAACAGCACGTGCGAGATCGCCACGAGCCGCGTGCGCTCGTCGATCGCCTCCATGAGCCGTTCCTCGCTCACGCCGACGCCGTCATCGCTCGGCACGACGACGATCCGCGCGCCAAGCCGCGTCGCGAGCGCGTCGTACACGTAGCGCACCGACGGGAAGTCCAGCTCGCTCATGACGATCGTGTCGCGGCCATCGCCGTAGCTGAGCGCGGAGAGCACCTGCGCCTGCGCCATCGACACCGTCGGCACCATCGCCACTTCGCGCGGACCAGCACCGATGAGCGGTGCGATCTCGTCGCCCACCGCGATCGGCATGTCCCACCATCCCTGCGCCCATGCACGCACGCCGTGCGTCGCCCATTCCTGGGCGTATTCGGCCAACCGCTCCGGGACCGAACGTGGCATCGCACCGAGCGAGTTGCTCACCAGGTACGTCGTGGACTCGAGAATCGGGAACTCCGCGCGGAAGCGGAGCAGCGGATCGTGCGAGGTTGGACTCACGATGTCGCTCCGGACATCACGCCGGCTGCGCGGCACGCGCGCGGCGCGACGGGCGCGTCACGACGTAGATGGCCAGAGCGACCGTCACGATCATTGCGGCGGCGCGCCACTCGAGCACCGTCACCTGCCAGAGCAGCCAGCCGATGACGCCGACCGCGAGCCATGGGGCGACGCGTCCGCCCGGCACCTGGAACGGCGTCCCCCCTTCGCGTACATCCCTGCGCTGGAGCTCGGCCGCCGCCACGCAGCACGCGCCGTAGACGAGCAGTCCCGTCACGTTGGCCGCCACGGCGAGCTTCTCGAAATTCGCGAGCAGCGCCAACGACGCGACGACGATCGCCTGCACCCCGATCGCCACATGGGGCGTGTGCCAGCTGGAATGCACCTTCGCCAACGGGGCGGGGAGAAATCCGTCGCGTCCAAAAGCGAACAGCATCCGCGGCAGCGCGAGCGTCATCCCGCTCACATAGGCGAACATCGACACCGTGCTTCCGACGAGGATCATCGTGCGCCCCGCCGGCCCGAGTACGATGCCCGCCGCGGAGGCGAGCGGCGTCGGGTCGCCAGGCAGGGCGCTCCCCAGCACGCCCTGCGCGACGATCTGGATCAACACGTACAACACCACGACGGCACCCATGGCGAGAAAGATCGAGCGTGGCACCGTGCGTGCCGGATCACGGATCTCGCCGCTCGGCATCAGCGCGCTCTCCACGCCGAGGAACGCGAAGATGAGCAGCACGCTTGCGCGCGACACGGCCGAGGGCGTCGGCGTCGTCGCCGAATGCAGGTTGTCGGAATTCAAGCGCAACAACCCGACGACGACGAGCAGGAGCAGCGGCAGTAGCTTGGCCACCGTCGCCACCGCGTTGAATCGCGTCACGCCGCCGACACCACGTGCGTTCGCTCCACCGAGTAGCGCGAGCACCAGCACGAGTGCGATGCTTCGTCCCGTCGGGCCGAGCGATGGCACGAGTGCCTGGAGCGAATCCGCGAAGAAGGTGCTCACGGCCGACAGCGCCAGCGTGCTCGACACCCAGACCAGTACGCCAGCGACAAAGCCGATCAACGGACCGAACGCCGTCTCCACGTACGCGTACGGCCCACCCGTCATCGACACGCGGCTTCCCGCCTCGGCGAAGCACACGACGATCAGCGCCATGGCGATCGTGCACGCGAGATACGCGAGCGGCGCGGAGGTGCCGAGTGTCGCCGCCACGCCCGACGGCAGCCGGAAAATCCCACCGCCCACCGTCACGTTCACGATCCCCGCCGCGAGTCCCCACGTGCCGATCGCTCGCACCAGCTGGCTGTCGGGCGACGAGAGCGCCCCACGAGCGCGCTCGCTCACGGCTGCGCCGGCGCCGATCGCTTGAACTCCGCGTCGGCATTCCACGTCGGCATGCCGGACGCGTCAGCGAGCCGGCGCGCGAAGCGCAACACGATGTCCGTGAGCTGCACCGCGCCGCTCAGATTGAAGTCAGCGCGGTACTGGTCGGACGGCTGATGATAGCGGTGCTCGTTGTAGTCCTCGGCCTGCTCCAGCCCCCACACCTTCGGATGTCCTACGAAGTCGAGCCCCTGCTCGATCGACACCGCCGGCACGCCGGCCTTGGCGAGGGAGAAGTGATCCGACCGATAGAAGTGGCCGGCCTCCGGATGCTCCTTCGGTGTGAGGTGCATCCCTTCAGGCTTGATGAACGCCGCGAGCTGCGGTCCCAATGAGCTCTTGTTCTCCCCGATCACGACGAGGTCGCGCGTGGGTCCGAGGAAGTTCGTCTCGTCGACGTTCAGGTTCGCGGCGATCTGCGAGAGCGGAACGGTCGGGCTCTGCGCGAAATACGCCGAACCGAGCAGCCCCGACTCCTCGGCCGTGACGAACAGGAAGAGCAGCGAGCGCTTCGTTCTCGGCTGAGCGATTGCGGCGGCACGCGCCATCGCCAGGATCGACGCGACGCCGGACGCGTTGTCGAATGCGCCGTTGTAGATGGAGTCGCCGTTCACTGGCGTTCCGATCCCCAGGTGATCCCAGTGCGCGCTCAGCGCGACGTACTGCTTGTTCAACCGAGCGTCGCTGCCGCGCACCACGCCGACGACGTTCTCCGACTGTACACGCTGCACGGTGCTCGCGACTCCGAGATCGATCGTGATTCCCGTCGAGACCGGCTTGAACTCACGCGTCGCAGCCTGGGCGCGCAGCGCAGCCATGTCGAGCCCTGCCTGCCTGAGCAACGACGTGGCGGCGCTGTCGGTGATCCAACCGCGCACGCCGAGTGGCGCCGGGAGCTTCGGGTCGCGCGGCAGCAGGCGATGGTCCGTCGCGTTCGAGCCGACCACCACCTGCCACGGGTAGCCCGCCTGATCCGCGCGATGGACGATGAGCACGCCGGCCGCGCCGCGCCGCTCGGCCTCCTCGAACTTGTACGTCCAGCGGCCGTAGTACGTCATCGCGACACCACCGAACAGCGTCCGCTCGGCGGCGGGAGCGGGAGGATCGTTGACCAGGACGAGCAGCACCTTTCCCTTCAGATCGACGTTCTTGAAATCGTCCCACCGGTACTCGGGCGCACTCGCGCCGTAGCCCACGAACACCAGCTCGCCGCGCGCACTGCCCTGTGGCGTCGCACTGCCACCCCAGATCACGACGTCTTCCGGCTGGCGCAGCGACGCGGTCGCGCGGCCGCTCGCCGCGGCGTGCACGCTCGCGGCCTGCGTCGCCAGGATGTCGATCGGTACCTGCTGAAAGTAGGAGCCGTTCACGCCTGGCTCCACGCCCGCGGCGCGGAGCTCGGTCGCGATGTACTCGGCGGCGAGACGACCGCCTCTCGTGCCAGGCGCGCGTCCCTCGAGCAGATCCGAGCTCAGGAACCGGAGGTGCGCGTCGAGCTCCGCGGCGGTGATCACCGGGCGCGACTGCGCGCGCAGCGTGAGCGGTGCGGCGACGAGAAGGGCGAGGACGGTGCGGCGGAGGGAACTGGACATAGATTGCGCGGTGTCGAAGGAGCGGCCCGAAGTTCGCAGCGTATCGGCGCAACAAGACTAGACCGGGCGCACACACGGCGCCACCATCGAGAACGCGCCGCGTACCATCGGCGCTCGTCCCCCTGCACAGGAACTCACATGCACGCACGCACCTCTCTCTCACTTCGCATCGTGCTCGCCGCGAGCGTCGCGCTCGCCGCCTCTGTCACCCCTGCGCAGGCGCAACAGTCGCTCGCCCCGCACACTCCGCCGGCCGACGTGGCGGCGCCGCAGCGCGCGCAGGCCGCGCCGGCGCCGGCGCCGGCTGGACCGACGATGGATGCCGCGAGCGTCGCCGTGCGCCAGCCGGTCACGACGGAGACGCGGGCCCCCAACGCGGCGCCTCGTCGCGCCGGCTACGGACAGCCCATCGCGCTCGTGGTCGTCGGTGGTGCCGCCCTGCTGGCCGGTCTGATCATCGGTGGCGGCGCGGGCACGGCGATCGCCGTCGGCGGCGCGGTGGTCGGGCTGTACGGCCTGTACGAGTTCCTGCAGTAGAGTTCGATCGTCTGGAATATCGGAAGGGCGGACATCCTTCGGTGTCCGCCCTTCATGCGTCCGACCTCAGCGCCCGACTCTCGGCCGGCCCGTCAGACGGGCACGGCAGTTGACTTCGTCGAGCTGAGCCGCACGTCGACCTTCGAGCACTCGGAGCACTCGTGAGCAGACGCATCGCGCTCGTCCTCGGCGGAGGGGGCCTCAAGGGGTTCGCGCACATCGGCGTGCTGCGCGCCCTCGAGGAGCGCGGCATCGTCCCCGACGTGTACGGGGGGACGAGCATCGGGGCGATGATCGCCGCGTCGCACCTCGGCGGCGCGTCGATCGACCATCTCGCGCAACGCGCCGAAGCGCTGCGCAAGCGCGATCTCTTCCGGCTGAACCACTTCGGCATGCTGCTCGAGCGCATGCGCTCACCCTCGATCTATCTCGAGGAGCCGCTGCGGGAGTTGTGCGCCGGCGCGATTCCCGACGTCACCTTCGCGCAGCTTCCGAAGCGGCTGCTCGTCAACACCGTCGATCTGGAGCGCGGCGCGCGCGTCGTGTGGGGTCTGCCCGGCCTCGAGAAGGTCTCCGTGCGAGATGCGGTGTATGCGTCGTGCGCCCTCCCTGGTTTCTTTCCGCCAGGCAGGGTTGGCGAGCGCCTCTGCATCGATGGCGGGGTCGTGGACAATCTCCCCGTCTCCGTCGCGTCGCAGTTCGCCGACCTCATCATCGCCGTCGACGTCGGCAGCTCGGACGGCGGGTCGGGCGACGCCGCGAGCCGGGGCTTCGCCGGCATCTACATGCGCGCGGCGACCATGATGATGCACGCGCTGCAGCAGTATCCGCTCGAGCACTGGCACGGCCCGCCGATGGTGCTCATCCGTCCGCGCGTCGACGATGCTCACTGGCTGAGCTTCACCGACACCGCCGCGAACATCGCCGAAGGGTATCGGTCGGCCACTCGAGCACTCGAGCGGTTCGAAACGTACTTCGACCAGCCCAACGGTGTCTTCCCGCGCCGCCGCGTGCAGATCGACGTCGACGTCGATCGTTGTACCGGCTGCGGCACGTGCGTGTCGCTCGCCCCTTCGGTGATGGGGATGGACTCGACGGGCAAAGCGTTCGCCCGCACGCGCGTGGTGGAATGGTCGCCGGCGGAAGGCGGCTTCGTGCACGAGTGTCCGACCGCGGCGATCACGGCGACCAATGTCGATCGCCTCTCGACGAGTGTGGACGTGCACACGATGCGGGATCCTTCACCGAGCTCCGGAGCGGGAGAGGCGGCGTAGGCGCGCGCGCGCCATGAACGGAGAACGGTTTACGGTGAAATGGTTACGACCTCGGCAAGCGCCCGCCTCCCGAGGTCGGCGGCGAACCGATCACCGATCACCGTTCACCGTAGCTGCGGTGACGAAGCTCGCCGCGTCCAGCTTGAATTCAGCCCGCCCGCCGCGCACCGGAACACGCGCGCCCTCCTGCATCGCACGCTGGCCGTTCGTCGTCCAGATGCGGAGTGACTTGACGGCACTCGGCAGGCCCGTGAGCACCGCCGTGCGCGACGCGTTCGTGTTCACGATGTGCACCGCCCACTTCCCCGCCTTCACGTCGCCAAGCGCCGCGCAGCTCACCGCCTTGCCGCATCGGATCGGGAAGTGCACCACCTGCTCCGGCGTCGACGCGAGCTGCTTGAGATTCCAGAATCGTTGCGTCGGCCGGAGCGCGGTCGTGTCGCCGAATAGTCCGCCTCCCGCGAGCAGCGAGTAGTCCGACGTGAGCTGCCACTGGAGGATCGACTTCGGCTGCGAGAGGGTGAGCATGCGCACGTACAGCTCCATCTCGTACAGCGCCATGTCGGGCTCCTGGAAGATGAGTGGATAGCGATAGGCGCCCGCGTCCGTGCTTCCTTCGCCGACGAGGAGGGGCACGTCGAGCTGCTTGGCCGCATCGAGCCAGAAGGTGAGCAGCGAGTCGCTCCAGCCGCGCCACGAGTGATACGACACCGCGCCGACGTATGGCCATGCGGCGCGATCCTTCATCGTCGCACTGATGAAGCCCGTTGGTGTCGCGTCGGACACGTCGCCGAGCAGCATCTTCGTCGCCAGCCCCTTCGACTGCATGTACGCGCCGAGCCCCTTGATCAGCGCATCGTGCTCCTCGGGCGTCTGCCTGACGTCGATGCCGAGATCGGACTCGTTGAACGAGAACATCGCCGCCTCCACGCCGTAGTGCTGCTTGAGGTAGAGCAAATAGGACGTGAGCGAGGCGTAGATGCGATCGATCTTGGCCGGATCGAGCGGGTTCCCGCGCTTGCCGTTCACCAGCGCGCCGCCGCGCGGCAGCGGTCCGATCACCGCCCACTGCGGCGGGAACCATGCGCTCACGATGACTGGCGCGCCGCGCTGCGACATCGTGCGCGCCATCTCCATGGCCGCGCGCACGCGCGCGTCGAGCTGCGCGGTGTCCTTCGTCGCCGGATCGACCGACGTGTCCGGATCCCACGTACGCCACGGCATCTCCACGCGCGCCCAGGCCACGCGCAGGTTCGCCAGGTTGTAGGCGATCACCTTCGGGTCGAGCGTTGGGTTCTGGATGCGGAAGTTGCCGCCGAGTCCATCGAACGCGCGACCGGGCTTCGTGGCGTCCACGGCCAGCGTGACGGGCGCGTGATCGGCGACACCGCTCGCCTTCAGCGTGATCGTCGCCTGAACGGTGCGACCCTGCTCCGACGGACCGGTGAGAATCGGGATGAACACGCGATGCACACCTACGCCGCCGCGCATATCGTCGCCGGCGAACAGCGGCGCCGTCGATCCGGCGGTGATCGCCAACCTTCGCCGCGAAGCCGCCGACGTTCCCGTGAATGCGAAGCCCCGCCCGCCGCCGCGCATCAGCGAGAGTGCGGCGGCGGAGCGAACGGGGTCGATCGTCGGCCCGTCGATCCGCACGCTGTCGACGACGCGCGGAGCGCCCCACGAGTCGCTTGGCACATCGACGCAGAGGAATCCGCGCATCGTCGTCGCGCTGTCCGCGGTGAAGCGGACGTCGAGCGTCACTTCGCCCGGCCGGACGTCCTCCACGACCTCCGCGATCGAGAAGACGCCGAGCCGAGAGCCGATGATGCGGCGCGCGCCGGCCCGCGAATAGCGAGGCTGCTGGCGCTCCTTCTGCGTTCGAGCCGACACGACGCCCGCGCCGTTCACCGTGCACAGGCTCGTCTCGAAGGGGATCACCTCACCGTCCACCCGGATCCCCTCCACGTTGCCCCACGCGGCCACGACGGCTTGCGCGCTCGCAGGGTTGGTCGACATGCCCAGCGTGGCTGCGCTCACGAGCGCGAAGACCGCGAACTGCTTCGTCATCTGCATTGCGCTGAAGTTTTGAGTGAACTGCTGGCTCGAACCGGTTCGACTATCCGAACATCGCGATGAGCGCCACACCGCCGCTCACCATCAGCGCGCCAGTGATGCGGTAGCCGCCACCCTCCTCGCGCAGAACGAGAACGCCGACGGCCGTCGTCAGCAGGATGCTCATCGACGCCACCGCGATCACGTAGCCGGCCTGCGAGCGCGCCATCGCGTTCTGAAGACCCACCTGCTGGATCGCGTACACCACGCCAGTGACCACGACGAGTCGCGTCCATGGCACTACGCGCGCCGGGCCGCCGATGCTGCCCGTCCGCCACGCGAGGAGCGGAAGCGCCAATGCCAGTCCCAAACCGGAGCCGAGTGTGAGCGACGCGGCCCACGGCATCGGACCGACCTGGGCGATCCCCACTTTGTGCATGAGCGACGTGAAGCCCCAGAACACCGTCGCCAGCACGGCGTACCAGCTCGCGCGCGACGTCGCGAGCGCCCGGATCGGCTCGAGCAACGACTCGCCGCGGCGCAGTCCGACGAAGTACAGCCCGACCGCCACGAAGAAGATTCCGAGCACGGCGAGCGCGCTCGGATGCTCGTGGAGAAAGAGGACGCCGCCAGCCATCACGAGCAGCGGGATGAGCCCCATGATCGGCTGCACGAGCGACACGTCGCCGCTGCGCAACGCGAGCGTGAGACAGAGCATTCCTCCGATCTCCGGCGGCACGACGAAGCCGAGCGTGCGCCAGAACGCCGCCGGCAGCGGAGGCCACGTGCCGAAGATGGTGACGGCCAACGCGAGCAGCGCGCCCGCAATGACGCGGAACGCCACCGTCGAGATCACGGCGCCCCCTTCGCTCACGCTCCGCTTGAGCATGAGTGTCGTGGCGGCCGAGAAGCAGGCGGCGAGCAGCGCGAGGGCGATCCACATCGAGCGGTGAGTTGGAAAGTTGGATAGTTGGTCGGTGAACTAGTGAATCGAACGGCAACGGCTAACAACCAGCCTGGCAATCACTCTGAGCGATCTCCACGCCTGTTGGGTCAGGGCAGTCAACCCACCAATCAACCGACCAGCCAACCAACTATCCAACCAACCAGCTCACCGCTCTCCAATCAGCATCTCGACCATCCGCTCATAGCTATCGGCGGCCGCACGCAACTCGTCCAGCGCCACGCATTCGTCGTCGCGGTGCGCCACGTGTATCGAGCCTGGGCCGAACAGATACGGCGTCCCCCACGCCGGCAGCGCCGGAATGTCGGTCGCGAATGCGACGACGGAGGTGGGAAATCCCTCCAGCGCGCCCAATCGCATGGCGGGGATCTCGATGCTGCGCTCGAGCGACGCGCGGCCCTCGGTCCACTTCAGCAGCCGCGCCCACACCTCGTCCGACGATGAGACGATGCGCGCCATCAGCCGCGCCTCCGCGCTCGGCGCCACGACGTTGTCGGCCACGCCACCCGCGAGACTGCCGATGTTCACCGTCGTCTCTCCGAGCAACGGATCGCTCGGCAGGTCGAGTCCGTCGAGCTCGGCCAACAGGTGCACGAGCGCCCGCGTCGCCGAGCGGCCGAGATGGGGATAGGCGGAGTGCGCGGCCTCGCCTTCGGTTCTGAGGATGACACGCATCGCGCCCTTGGTGCCGAGGGCGAGCGTGTTCTCCGTCGGCTCTCCGTTCACGAGCGCGAGGCTCCGGAAGCCCGTCGACTCGGCCCACGCGTTCGCCGAGTGCGCGCCGTCGTGCGTCGTCTCCTCGCCGACGACGAACAGCATCGCGACCGAGCGGCCCCGTGCTCGCAGTCGCTCCGCCGCACACAGCATCGCTGCGGCGATCCCCTTCGCGTCGCACGAGCCGCGGCCGCGCAGGTGCGTGTCGTCGACGCTCGGCGGAATGTAGGGCGGCACGGTGTCGAGGTGCGTCGAGAGCGTGACGTATGGCCCGTCGCCCGACGTCGCGAGCAGATCGACGCGGCCCGCCGAGACCGGAATGCGAGTGACGGACCATCCGCGTCGCTCGAGCGCGTCGCCGAAGGCACGCATGAGCGCCGTCTCGCCGCCGCTCGTGGACTCGATGGACATGAGCCAAAAGGCGGTCGAACCGGGATCGGTCGGATCGAAGAGCGGTAGGTGCGCCATTGCTGTCAGGATAAGGGCCACTGCTGTACCTGGTACCATCGTACCCGGAACCCAGACCGACATCCAACCCCCCAGAATCCGGGGCCGCTGATTAGTACATCGTTGCATCCAGGAATTCGTCGGGCCAGCGGACTGGGTCCCGGTACCGGCGACGATGGTACCGTGTACGGGTGTGGCAGTTAGATTGCCCCCCAGCCTGCCGATCCGCCCGTCGCTCAACGGCGCCCGCGCCCCGGCAGTGGCTCCGTTCTCCACCGTCGCCCGGCCGAGGTCCGCGGCGGCACCGCGAGACAACCGCAATGACCTCACTCGATTCATTCGGCAGCCGCGCGACGCTCGACGTCGCGGGCACGTCCTACACGATCTACCGCCTCGACGCGCTCAGCGCCTCGTCCAAAGGGAACAGCGACAAGCTTCCCTTCAGTCTCAAGATCCTCCTCGAGAACCTCCTGCGGAACGAGGACGGCGCGTTCGTGAAGCGCGCCGACGTGGAGGCGATGGCCAACTGGGACGTCGGCGCCAAGGAGCAGAAGGAGATCGCCTTCCGCACCGCGCGCGTCCTGCTCCAGGACTTCACCGGCGTACCGGCGGTCGTCGATCTCGCCGCCATGCGTGACGCGCTCGCCAAGCTCGGCGGCAACCCGCAGCTGATCAACCCGCTCCAGCCGGTCGACCTCGTCATCGATCACTCGGTGCAGGTGGACGAGTACGGCACCGACGCCGCGTTCCTCATCAACACCGACCTCGAGTTCGAGCGCAACGTCGAGCGCTATGTGTTTCTCCGCTGGGGCCAGGACGCCTTCAAGAACTTCCGCGTCGTGCCCCCGGGCACCGGCATCTGCCACCAGGTGAACCTCGAGTATCTCGGCAAGACGGTGTTCGTGAACGCGGAGACCGGCGAGGCCTATTGCGACTCGCTCGTCGGCACCGACTCGCACACGACGATGATCAACGGCCTCGGCGTGTTGGGCTGGGGAGTCGGCGGCATCGAAGCCGAAGCGGCCATGCTCGGTCAGCCGGTGTCGATGCTCATCCCCGACGTCGTTGGCTTCAAGCTGCACGGACGGCTGCCCGCCGGCACCACGGCGACGGATCTCGTCCTCACCGTCACCGAGATGCTCCGCAAGAAGAAAGTCGTCGGCAAGTTCGTCGAGTTTTATGGGAGCGGGCTCAGTAGCCTGAGCCTCGCCGATCGCGCGACGATCGCGAACATGGCGCCCGAGTACGGCGCGACGATGGGCTTCTTCCCCGTCGACGCCGAGACGCTCGGCTACCTGCGGCTGAGCGGGCGCAGCGATGCCCACGTCGCGTTGGTCGAGGCGTACACCAAGGCACAAGGTCTCTTCCGGACCGACGAGACGCCCGATCCCGTGTTCACCGATACGATCGAGCTCGATCTCTCCACCGTCGAGCCGAGCCTCGCCGGGCCACGCCGTCCGCAGGATCGCGTGCCGCTCAGCAAGGCGGCGGCGATGTACAAGGAGGCGCTGGCCGTCGACAAGGCGAAGCTCGCCGCTCCGGTGCTCGCCACCGCCGAAACCCAGAAGAAGCCGGAAGCGACAAAGGTCGCGCCCGACGTGAAGGCTGCGGTGATCCGGCAGGACGACGAAGGTGGCGCGCAGCAGCAGCACCCGGAGCACGACCACGAGGGCGTCGCGTGCACGTTCAAGGGCGCGAACTTCGAGCTCAGGGACGGAGCGGTGGTGATCGCCGCGATCACGAGCTGTACCAACACCTCGAACCCCGGCGTCATGCTCGCCGCCGGCCTGCTCGCGAAGAACGCCGTCAACAAGGGGCTCGCGGTGAAACCGTGGGTGAAGACGTCGCTCGCGCCGGGCTCGAAGGTCGTCACCGAATACTTCGACGCCGCCGGTGTCACACCGTACCTCGACAAGCTCGGCTTCAACCTCGTCGGGTACGGCTGCACCACGTGCATCGGAAACTCGGGTCCCGTGCCCGACGTCATCGCGAGCGGCATCGAGAGTGGAAAACTGTTCGTCGCGAGCGTGCTCTCGGGCAATCGCAACTTCGAGGGCCGCGTCAATCCGCTCACGCGCTACAACTACCTGGCGTCACCGCCGTTGGTGGTGGCCTACGCGCTCGCCGGTCGCATGGACCTCGACCTCACTCGCGAGCCGCTGGGCATCGGCAACGACGGTCCCGTTTTTCTGCGCGACATCTGGCCGAGCGCGAAGGACGTCGCGGACGAGATCCTTCGCTCCGTCAAGCGCGAGCACTTCGTGAAGCAGTACGCCGACGTCTTCAAGGGCGACGAGCACTGGCGGTCGCTCGACGTGCCCGTGGGCGAGACGTACGCCTGGCAGGGCGACTCGACCTACGTGAAGAACCCACCGTACTTCGACGGCATGACCATGACGGCGCCCGGTGTGAAGCCGGTGAAGGGCGCGAAGTCGCTCGCGCTGCTCGGCGACTCGATCACGACGGACCACATCTCACCGGCGGGCAACATTCCGGCGGCCAGCCCTGCTGGAAAGTGGCTGATCGAGCACGGTGTGCAGAAGAAAGACTTCAATTCGTACGGCGCGCGCCGTGGCAATCACGAGGTGATGATGCGCGGCACCTTCGCGAACATCCGCCTGCGCAACGAGATGGCACCGGGCACGGAAGGTGGCTGGACGACGACGACACCCGGCGGCGCGCCAATGTTCATCTACGATGCGGCAATGGAATACGCAGCGACCAACACGCCGCTCGTCATCGTCGCGGGCAAGGAGTACGGCACTGGCTCGTCGCGCGATTGGGCCGCCAAGGGCACCGTGCTCCTCGGCGTGCGCGCCGTGATCGCCGAGAGCTTCGAGCGCATCCACCGCTCGAACCTCGTCGGCATGGGCGTCCTCCCGCTGGAGTTCACCAACGGCGAATCGCGTCAGACACTCGGCCTCACCGGCTTCGAGACATACGACATCGAAGGGCTCGACGCGAAGCTCTCGCCACGCTCGACACTCACCGTGAAGGCCACCACGCCCGACGGCGGAGCGAAAACGTTCACGGTGCTGTGCCGCATCGACACGCCGGAAGAGCTGAACTACTACACGCACGGAGGGATACTGCCGTACGTGTTGCGATCGTTGGCGAGGAAGTAGCGCTACTCACTACCACTCCCTGTCGGTGGTCGCGGGTAGCCGTCGCGAGAGAGAGTAGCGGGTATTCGGACTGACTTGCGACCCACCCGCGCAGCACTCGTCCACTCCGCGCGCTGACATCCAAACGGCGTTGCCTGGTACCGCTCTCTCGGTACTGGCGTAACGCCGTTCGTCGCGCGCAGCACCTCGCTCGCGATATTGGGTGGATCTGACCCCGTTGATCCCGATACGCAATACCCCCTACCCCGTCCCGCTACGCGCTACGGCCTGCCACCTACAGGGAATGGCAGGAGAGAGCTGCCACCAGGCGCGTCAACTCCTACTCGTCCAGCATCGTGTTGTGATGCTTCTGCGCCGTCGCCGCCTCGATCTGCTCGAGCAGATCGCGCTCGATCGCCTTCACGTCGAGCGGCTGCAGCATGTGGTGCAGCTCCGGGTCGTCGCTCACACGGTGGCCGAGCCGAGTGTACAGGCCGGCGACGAGCTGCAACGTCTTCGTCACCTCCTGCTCGACGCGCAGGCTCACCTGCAGTCCGAGCTCCTCGCGTAGCTCCGCGATCGCCGACTCGCGCTTCTGCGCCATCAACACGAAGATCGTCAGAAAGATCGCCTCGAGTGAGACGATCGTCGTCATCAGGCCGAATGGATACGGGTCGAACCTGGGCATGCCGAACACGCCCGTGTTCCACAGGATCCAGACCAGGAACCAGATGAAGTGGGCGACGAGAAACCAGACCGAGCTCGCGATCTCGTTCAGCGCGTCGACGAATCGCTCCAGCAGCGTGCGATGCGCGGCATGCTGCGCCTTGATCGCGCCGAAGGCGAGGTTGGCGACATACCGGCGCTTCCGGCGCTCCGGGCTGCTCTCGCCGACCAGCCGCCCGTGAGACGATGCGTCGTCGCTCATTGTTCAGTTCGGGATGCGAGAAGTGTGTCGCGTTGGTCCGCGGTCATCGATCGTGGCGTCGCTGCCTGAAGCTACTGCGCGACCGACCGGGCACGAAACGACACCGCCCGCGGCCATTGACGGCGCGGGCGGAATCGTAGGGGGAACTGCACTGACCAGTTTTCGATCTAGCTACTCACACTCGCGCTACCCGCTACAACATCACGCTACCGCTACCCGCTACCACCCTCAGGGAGTGGCCATAATCAATTAGTGCTGCACGTCCACCGTGTGTCCGATGATCCCGCCCAGGATGCCACCGGCTGCGGCGCCGATCAGACCACCCTTCACTCGATCTCGGCTCGTCGTGGCGCCGATCACCGCGCCTGCTGCCGCACCGATCGCAGCGTCGCGCTGGGTGTGACGGACCGGCTCGCGAGGAGCCGGCGGATAATACGTGCCCGACGAGCTGCCCCGCGACGAAGAGCGCGCTGCGGTCCGGCGAGCCGGAGCGCGATAGACGGGAGCCGGGCGGTATACCGGCGCCGGCGAATACTGCGGTGCGCGCGCCATCGCGTTGTACTGAAGCGCGCCGTTCGGTCCGTACTGCTGCTCGTACGGCGAGACGAACTGCTGCGCCTGGTAGGGCTGCGCCTGCGCGGCGAGCGCCAGATCATTCTTCAGCGCGTCGTCGGGCCGCGCGTCGTTGCCGCGACTGCACGCCCCGAGCAGGGCGAGTCCGGCGATCGACAGGGTCATCCCAAGCTTGCGCATGATTGCCTCCGTTGCGGTGTTCTCTTTCATGAGGCCCAGTAAAAGCAGGGTGCGGGCCAGGCGTTGAGCCACTCTGGAGGCATCTCAGCATCCGGTCCGTCCATTCACCGGGAACACCGCGTCCACTTTTGCGGTCAGCCTTGCATGCCGCCGGTTCGTTCGGCCTGCATCACCTGACGCTTCGCATTGCGCTCCACGGGGCTGGTCGGCATACTGCCGCTCTCATCACCCTGCAGCCCGAAGACATGTCTCTCCAGATCTCACGCCTCGCCCTGGCCACCCTGCTCTGCCTCGCGGCGTCCAGGGCGCGCGCACAGCAGGGTCCGGTCACAGCCGCGGATCCGGCGCCGGAAGTCGGCACCCTGGCGCCCGACTTCACGCTCCCGGGCGCCACTCGTTACGGAGCGCTCAAGGACCCGGTTCATCTGTCGGACTTCCGCGGCAAGACGGTCGTGCTCGCCTTCTTCTATAGGGCGCGGTCCAAGGGCTGAACGGTTCAAATGGAGGCGTACCGTGATCAGTACGCCAAGCTCTTCAACAGCGGTCGCAACGTCGTCGTGATCGGCGTCAGCGTCGACCCCGACACGATGCTGGCGGCCTGGGCGCGCGAGCTCCAGACGCCCATCCTGTTCGGCAGCGACGTCGGACAGGTCGTTGGCAAGAAGTACGGATCGGTTCGCGGAAACCTGGACAATCGATCGGTGTTCGTGATCGACTCCTCGGGCCGGATCGTGAAGCGCATGCAGCCGTTCAACGAGCTCGCTCAATCGGCGTACGACCAGCTCGAAGCCGCAGTGAAGTCGACACTCCCCGCGCGCTGATCTCCTCTTTCTCCGTGATCGACCGACCTCCCGACGCCGTCCTCGACCGTCCCGCGCCGATGGAGGCGCCTCCGAGCGGTCGTGCCCTGCTCGCCGACCTCTATGAGACGGCGGTCAACGGAGCGGCGCCGGGTCCCGTCACCACTGCCGCGCTACGCGACTTCGAGGCGCGTCCGGATCAGCGACTCTGGCTCTATGCCATCGGCAAGGCCTCGCACGCCATGGCATCGGCCGCGATCGCCGCCCTCCAGCGGAGTCGGCATACGATCGCCGCCGGCGTCGTCGTCGGTCCCGAGCACCTTCCGTCGCCGTACCCGACGTTGACGTCGCTCGTGGGCGACCATCCCATTCCCGGCCGAAGTTCCTTCGCTGCCGCGCAGCGCATCGGCGAGCTCGCTGGCGGGATGCGCAGCGATGACGTCGCGATCGTGCTGATCAGCGGTGGCGCGACGAGTCTCATCGGCGCCCCGCTGCGAGGCATGGTTGAGACCGATCTGATCCAGCTCTATGAGCTGCTGATCGGCTCGGGACTCGACATCCGCGAGATGAACGCCGTGCGCAAGCGCTTCACGCGCTGGGGCGGCGGACGACTCGCGCTCGCGCTCGCGCCCGCACGGACGCACTCGCTGATCATCAGCGACGTCGCCGGCGACGATCCGTCGGATATCGCCTCCGGCCCATGCACACCGGATCCCAACACGGTGCGCGACGTGCTCGCGATCCTCGAGCGCGCGGCACTCTACGGCCGCATCGCCCCTTCGATGCGCGAGTATCTCACCGGTGTTCTGCGCGGCGTCATCCCCGAGACGCCGCGCTCCACACATCCGGCCTTCGCGCACGTCTCGACGCGCGTGATCGGGAGCAATCGATTGGCGACGCTCGCCGCCGCCGAGCGGGCCGCGGCACTCGGACTGCCCGTCGTGCGCAGTGACGCGCTCCTCACGGGAGACGCGGCGCCGTGCGGTGCCGCGCTCGCTTCGGAGCTCGTGAAGCGCGCTCGCGACGGCTGGCGCGGGTGCATGATCTGGGGCGGGGAAACCACCGTGCGCCTCGGTGCGCTCGGCACCGGCGACGGCGCCGCCTTCATGCCGCAGGGCGGGCGATGCCAGGAGCTCGCCCTCGCCGCCGCTCGGGTGCTCGCGGAATCCGGAGACGACGCGCGCCACGTGACGTTGCTCGCGGCGGGCACCGACGGACGCGATGGGCCAACGGACGCGGCCGGCGCGTTCGCCGACGCGAACGTGTGGGAGGCGATTCGCGCCAGCGGGCGCGCGCCGGAGTTGGCGCTCGCGCACCACGACTCGTACGTCGTGCTCGACGCGGTCGGTGCGCTGCATCGGCGAGGACTCACGGGAACAAACGTGATGGACGTGGTGATTGGAGTCGTCGAATAATCGAGTGGCAGTCGCGCGGCCACCTTCCAGCGTTCGCTACATTTCGGCCGACCCAGTCGCCACGAGCCGCCAATGACCACCCGTCCGTTCACCGTCGGCATCATCCAGGACACTGCGTCGTCCGACGCGGACGCCACCCTCGAGGCGAGCGTCGCCCGCGTCCGCGAGGCCGCGGCCCGCGGAGCCCAGATCATCTGTCTGAAAGAGCTCTTCAACGCCCCGTATTTCTGCAAGTCGCAGAAGTTCGAGCGGTTCGACATCGCCGAGGCCATTCCCGGCCCGACCACCGACGTCATGCAGAAGCTGGCAAAGGAGCTGGAGGTCGTGATCGTCGTGCCGATCTTCGAGCGGCAGGCGAAGGGTGTCTATCGAAACTCGGCGGCGATCATCGATGCCGACGGCACGATGCTCGGGGTGTATCGCAAGATGCACATCCCCGATGACCCGATGTTCAACGAGAAGTACTACTTCATCCCCGGCGACACGGCCCACGACGATCGTATCGACCGCATCGGGGAGGTGGCGAAGCAGGCGAGCGGATTCCGCGTCTGGCGCACGCGCTACGCCAGCATCGGTGTGCTCATCTGCTGGGACCAGTGGTATCCGGAGGCGGCGCGGATCACGAGCCTGCTCGGCGCCGACATCCTGTTCTATCCGACGGCGATCGGCTGGCACCCGTCGGAGAAGTCGGAGTTCGGCACGGCGCAGGTGGACGCCTGGCGGACGATCCAGCGCTCGCACGCCATCGCCAACGGCGTCTTCGTCGCGTCGCCCAATCGCGTCGGTCACGAAGACGAACCGGGCACCAACGGCATCGAGTTCTTCGGCCACTCGTTCATCTGTGACCCGTTCGGCCGCATCCTCGCCGACTCGGGCACCGACACGCAGATCCTCACCGCCGTCTGCGATCCGCAGCTCATCGAGGACACACGAAGGAACTGGCCTTTCCTGCGGGATCGCCGGATCGACGCGTACGCGCCGATTCTGTCGAGATATCTCGGCGCTTGAGAGGATAGCAAGCGGTGGGGAGTAGTGAGCGGGGAGTGACTGCACTCGCTGTCACCCCCCACCCACCACTCCCCACCGTCGTCAATCCATGCCTCACTTCACCTTCCCCGCCGAGTTCAGCCCGCACGACGCCACCTGGATCGCATGGCCGCACCACGAGCCGGACTGGCCGGGCAAGCTCGGGCCCATCCCATGGGTGTACGCCGAGATCGCGCGCGTGCTCGCGCAGCACGAGCGCGTCGAGATTCTCTGCCACGACGAGAGCGTGCGTGCGTCATGCGAGGCGCAGCTCGCCGCGCACGCGGTCACCCAGAACGTGCGGCTTCACCTCGTCCCGACGGATCGCGTCTGGCTGCGCGACTCGGCGCCGACGTTCGTGCGCGACGAGCGCGGCGCGCTGTCGCTCATGAACTGGGGCTTCAACGCGTGGGCGAAGTATCCCAACTTCGCGCGCGACGCGGAGGTGGGGCGCGCCGTCGAGCGCATCACGGGCCTTCCGCGCGTCGAGCCCACGCGACCCGACGGTGGAGCGCGCCTCGTGCTCGAGGGCGGCGGCATCGAGACCGATGGCCAGGGCTCTCTGCTCGTCACCGAGGAGTGGCTCCTCTCCCATGAGCAGGTCCGCAACCCCGGGCTCGATCGCGATGGCTACGAGCACGCCTTCCGCGACTTCCTCGGCATTCGCGAGACGATCTGGCTCGGAGAAGGCTGTGTTGGCGACGATACGCATGGCCATGTCGATGACATTGCACGCTTCGTCGCGCCCGGCGTGATCGTCCTCGCGTATGAAGCCGATCCGGCCGACGACGAGAATCACCGGCGCTCGGTGGACAACTTGCGCCGGCTCGAGCTCGCCGGCGCGGCGGATGGCGCGATCAAGGTCGTGCGCATCCCCTATCCGCGTGCGGTCACGATGAATGGCGAGCGACTGCCCGCGAGCTACGCGAACTTCTACCTCGCCAACGACGTTGCGCTCGTGCCCACTTTCAACGACCGCAACGATCGCGTCGCGCTCAACACGCTCGCCGAGCTGATGCCGAATCGCCATGTGGTCGGCGTCCACGCCGTCGACCTCGTGTGGGGCTTTGGCACGCTGCACTGCCTGACCCAGCAGCAGCCGGCGGCGCAGGCCTAGCTCGTCGCATCCCGCATCCCGCACTTGGCTGCATCCTTGCACCGCCAGCGTTCGCCATGAAGATCACGCTGCTCTCCGACGACCACATCCGTCTGGAACCGGTGCCCGGCCCACTCACCGTCGAGGCGGCGAGCGCGGAGTTCTCGTACACGCCGTTCCACATGCTCGCGAGCTCGCTGGCCACCTGTACCTTCTCGGTGATCGAATCATGGGCGTCGCACGCCAAGATCCCGCTCGACGATCTCGCGATCGACGTCCGGTGGCGCTTCGGCGATGAACCGCACCGTGTGAGCGATCTCGACGTCACCTTCGCGTGGCCATCGCTTCCAGCCAACCGCATCGCCGCGGCACGGCGGGTCGCTGAGCTGTGCACCGTGCACGCAACGCTGCAGCATCCGCCGAAGATCACCATCGAGCCTTCGGCGCAGCCCGCGCCACACGTCGAGACGAAGCCCGCGGAAGTCGCATGAGCGCAGCCACGGTTCCCGTCGTCCGATTCACCGTCGCGGGCCGCGAGGGTGTCGCGCCAAGCCTCGGCCGCGACTTCACCGTCGTCTACGACGGCGATTGCAAGGTGTGCACGCGGTTGTCGAAGGTGCTTGCGAAGTGGGACGGGCACGGTTTGCTCGAGGTGGTGTCGTCGCAGCAGCCGGGCGTCACCGCGCGCTTCCCGTGGATCCCCGCGCGGGCATACGTCGAGGCACTTCAGCTCATCGCGAGGGACGGCACGACATGGCAGGGCTCCGAAGCGATCGAGCAGCTGCTTCGTCTTCTCCCCAAGGGACGCTTGTTCTCGTGGATCTTCAGCATCCCGTTCGTGCGGCCGCTCGCCGACCGCTTCTATCGCTGGTTCGCGCGCAATCGCTACAAGCTCGGCTGCGGCGCGCACTGCCAGTCGCGCCCGTTGAATGTCATCTGGGAAGAGGCGGACCGGGCGCGGTGAGTTGATGTCTTGGCCGTCAGACTGAGCAGCTGCCCAACTCGCCAACTCACGCAATTCGCTGTTCGTTCTGTGCGCGCTTCCGCTGCATCGCGAGCGCTTCGACCCACTGCTCTATCGCCTTCGCTTCCTCCTCGTCGAGTGATGCGCTCTCGTGCTCGACGCCGGCCGGCGCAGTGCCACCACTGATCTCCACCATCCGCTCCACGACATGCGACCAGGTGTGATCCTGGAGCCGGTCGCCCACGGTGCGCATCGCCAGAAAATCGATTGCGTTCGCGGGCCGATCGTACACCTCCACCTGGAAGCGCACCGCCGGTCCGCGCGACTCGCTGAGGAACCGCACCGCGCCCGCGAGCGGGTGACCTTCGAGCGTGAGCAGCGTGAGCCGACGCTCCTCGATCGTCGCGCACCGCACCTGCACGTGGCCGCGCATCGGCAACGCGAGCGTGAGCGACTCGCCTTCCGCGATCGCGCCCGCCGCACGCGACTCGGCCTTGGCGTCGACGAACACCGGCGTCACATCGTCGAAGTGCGAGCGGAAGAGCGTGAACAGCGTCTCCGGCGTATGCGTCCCGCCCACGATGTCCGCCCAGAATCGCTTTCGCTTCAGCGTGCCGATCCCGTCCGAGGGGAGTTGCTCCGGCTGATCCTCCGCGAGCCGCCCCAGTCCGACGTCCAGTGACGTCGGCGCGATGCCGAGCGTGTCGGCGAGCGCGTTCGCGCCGCCCTCGCGGATCACGTTCCCCTCGCGCAGCATCTGCAGTTGCGCGTCGCTGAATGGGATGTTCCACCCCACCATCGAGATCGCCTTCGCTCCCAGCATTGCGAACATCTCCGGCACGGGCAGGCTCCTCACCTCGCGTCCGGTAATCCGGCTCATGCGCTCGTGCAGATCGTTCTGGCACGTCACTTCCGTGCCCGCGATGTCGAGGGCTTCGCCCGCGAGGTCGTTGCGCTCCACGACCGTCGCGAGCGCGTTCGCCAGATCTTCCCACCAGATCGGCTGAAAGCTCTGGTCTCCCGAGCCCACCGTCGGCACGATCGAGGTGACGCCGCGCACGAGCCGCAGCATCACCGAGATCTGGCCGTCTCCCGGGCCGTACACGTTGCCCGGACGACAGATCGTCCAGTTTCCGCCGAACTGCGCCACGATGCGCTCGGCCTCGCGCTTGGAGCGGTGGTAGTCCGACTCGCCCGCGGGCGCCCCCAACGACGAGACGAACACCAGACGCGATACGCCCGCTCGCGCCGCCTCCGCGCTCACGTTCTTCGTGCCCTGCACGTTGACGCGCTCGAACGTCGCGTTGGGTGCTGATTCCTCGACGATGCCGGCGACGTGGAGCACCGCGTCGCACCCATCCGCCGCGCCCGCGATCGACGCGGCGTCCGAGACGTCGCCGATCACCGGAGTGACCCCGAAGGGCCACTGCCGCGCGTCGGCGTCCGCGTGACGCGCCAATAGCCGCACCGAGTGGCCTCTTCGCAGCAGCTCGGTGACCGTTCCGGCACCGACCACTCCACTCCCGCCAGTTACCAGAATTTGCATACGATTCACCTCTGGCAAGTGACAGGGGCAGAGACGGTGCCAGAGCATCACACATCGGTGCGACGCGCTGCTTCTCCTCGTCAGCGCGATGCGCACCCACCGACGAGTCGCAACGCTCGCCGGTCGGCTACTGGCGGCAGGTCGCCGTCGGATCGGGCTTGGGCTTGTCCACGACCGGACGATGGTCCAGACCCGCCACGCGGTTCGCCAGGTCGAACATGAACGTGCCGACACGCGCCATGTGCGCGTAGTCGATGTACTGCGCTTCGTCGGTCACCTGGTGATAGTCGCCGTGCAGCCCGGTCGTGACGAACACCACGGGGATTCCATATCGCGCGTAGTTGTAGTGATCGCTCCGGCAATAGATGTTGTCCGGATGGCCATTCGCGTCGAACGTGTAGTCGAAGGTGAACGGCATCCGCTGCGTCTTGTTCACCGCCTCCGTGAGATCACCGAGCTCGGTGGAGAGCCGGCGCGACCCGACGAGCTGGAGATAGCGGTCGCCGCCCTCGCGGAGGTCCGTCGGTCCGCCGCGGCCCACCATGTCGATGTTGATCTGCGCGACGATCGAGTCGCGCGGCACCGTTGGATGATCGACGAAATGGCGTGATCCGAGCAGCCCCTTTTCCTCGCCGGTGTGCCACACGAAGAGCAGCGAGCGCTTCGGCTTCACGCGCCCGCGCGCGAACGCTTCCGCCAGCTCGAGCACCGTCACCGTGCCCGAGCCGTCGTCGTCGGCGCCGTTGTTGATCGAATCGCGCCGGACCGGCGTTCGATTCCGTACGGAGTCGAGGTTCACATGGATCGCCGCGACCCGCGCCTGCATCTCGCGCCGCTGCTCGGCCGTGAGCGCCGCGCCAGTCGGATTCTCCGTCGCGATATAGCGCAGACCGTTGATCAGGTGCAGTGAATCGTGATCGACCGGGCCGGCCACCCGGTACCCGACGTGATCGCTGTGCGCCCCGATCGCGACGTACTCACCGCGCAGCCGCGGATCGGACCCTGCCAGGATCGCGACGACGTTCCGCGTCGGCGCGGCCTTCTCGATGAAGCTGAGATTTCCCCCGATGGGATATCCGAACGCCCCGACCGGCAGTACCTGAGCCGATCCGCCGAGGAGACGATCGGCCATCCGGCGCGTGATCGTGAGCGTGATCAGGGCGGAGGCTGCGTTCGGTGCCGGCGGGAGCGTCAATGACGGCGAACGCCCAGTCGCGAGCTGCGCCGCGGTGAGCACATCGCCTCCGATCACCGCCACGCCGGCCGCCTCGGCCAGAGGGCTCTGCGCCGTGACCCGCAGCGTCTGACCCTGCGCCGCGCTCATCACCACGAGCTTCCCCTTCGCTTGCACCGCGGTCAAGGCATGCGCGGTGTCGCCGACCGTGCCGCCGTACACCGCCTGCGCGAGGTTGATCGCCCTGGGCAGCGCGCCGCGAAAAGGCAGCGACACGAAGTCCCGATAGGCGACGAACGCAGAGTCCTGGACGACGAGCGTCGTCGCCGAGTCCAGCGTTCGCGCGATGAACGGCACATCCTGGAAGTACGAACCGTTGTCGCCCGCCGGCTTCAGTCCGAGTCGCCTCGCCTCGGCCGCGATGTATGCCGTGCCCTTCATCGCGCCCAGTGTCCCCGCTTCGCGGCCCATCATGGAATCGTCGGCGAACAGATAGAGTCGCGACATCAAGTCGGACACGCTGATCGCCGCCGACGTCGGCTGAGGGCGGCGCTTGAGCGGCAGCGGTCGAGCCGCGGCCGCACTGCGCGGGAGTGACGCCTGCGCGTCGAGCGTGACCGGTAGGACGACGAGCACGGCGAGCATTGCGAGAAAACGGGTTCGATTCACGACGGATCCATGTTCAAGGGAGCGAGCGACGATGCTCTGAGTATCGCGAGCGTCACCGTCGGACGGAATGGAGGCATGTCCCGCGCTTCACGGCCTGGCTATCTTGCCGAGAAGTGACATCACGCGTCGCCGGCGCCGCCGGCCCCTTCCCCACTCGCATGCGCATCGAGACGCTCGCCGTTCGCGCCGGCCACTCGGCCGATCCGGCGACTGGCGCCGTCACGCCGCCGATCCACCTCAGCACTACGTTCGAGCGCGACCCGGACGGTGGTTACCGCGGCGGGCACGTATATGCCCGCACCTCCAATCCGAACCGCCAGTCGCTGGAATCGGCCCTCGCGCAGCTGGAGGGCGGCGCGTCGGCGATCGCCTACTCCTCCGGACTCGCCGCTACGCACGCCGTCTTCCAGGCGCTCTCGCCAGGCGATCACGTGCTTGCGCCGGAGGATGCCTACTACGGCACCCTCCGCCAGCTTCGCGAGCTGTTCGCCCCATGGGGTCTCGAGTCGGATGCCTGCGACATGACCGACCTCGACGCGGTCGAGCGGAGTCTACGGCCGACCACGAAGGTGCTCTGGATCGAGACGCCGTCGAACCCACTGCTCCGTGTCGTTGACATCGCGCGCCTCGCCGAGCTCGCGCACGGCGCCGGCGCGCGCTGCGTGGTCGACAACACCTGGGCCACTCCCGTGCTTCAACGCCCGCTCGACCTCGGCGCCGACCTGGCGATGCACTCCACCACGAAGTACCTCGGCGGCCACAGCGATCTGATCGGCGGAGCGCTCGTGGCGCGCGCCGACGACGATTACGTCGCGCGCCTTCGGCTGCTGCAAGGTCTCGCCGGCGCGGTCCCTTCGCCGTTCGACTGCTGGCTTCTCATGCGCGGCATCCGGACGTTGCCCTGGCGAATGCGCGGTCACTGCGCCAACGCTTCGGACGTCGCGCGCTTCCTGGCCGGCCATCGCGCGATCGAGGCGGTCCACTATCCTGGGCTCGCGTCGCACCCCGGTCACGACATCGCCGCTCGACAGATGAGCGACTTCGGCGGAATGCTCAGCATCCAGGTGCGCGGTGGTGCCGCCGAAGCGATGGCACTCACCAACCGACTCCGCCTCTTCACCCGCGCCACGAGCCTTGGAGGACCAGAGTCTCTCATCGAGCACCGCGCGTCCGTCGAAGGGCCGACCACGATCTCACCGCCGAATTTGTTGCGCGTGTCGGTGGGTCTCGAGAATGCGGAAGACCTCGTCGAGGATCTGGAAAGGGCGCTCTCAGAGGGATGATCATGTGCCTCGGTGGATCGATACTGCGGTTGATCGATACTGCGGTTGATCGATGCTGCGGTTGATCGATGCTGCGGTTGATCGATGCTGCGGTTGATCGATTCCACCGCCCCACCGATCCACCGCCCCACCGATCCACCGCCCCACCGATCCACCGTCCCACCGATCCACCGTCCCACCGATCCACCGTCCCACCGATCCACCGTCCCACCG
>JBDTOD010000011.1:0-52627 GCA_039933415.1 bacterium | reverse complement strand
GAACGAGACGAGCGCGGAGGCGGAGGTTTCCATGACGAAGTTGTCCGGCACGCCCGGTCGCAGTCGCCGGTGGCCGCGGAGGACTTCGCGCACCGTCTCCATCGCCTCCTCCATCATCGCGGCGGAGGGCGCCTGCACCATCAGGCCGTCGATGTCGCCGCGCGGATTGGTGAGTCGATGCAGCGGCGAGTTGAAGGGGGCGAACGCGGTCTGGTCGAGCGAGCGGCCGAACAGGTTGCCCTGATGCTCGATCACGCCGATCACGGTGTACGGCATCCCGCCGATGCGCAGCTCGCGGCCGATCGGGCTGAGCCCCTGGAAGAAGAACTGCGCGACCTCGTCACCGACGACGACGACTGGAGTTCCAAGCTCCGCCTCCTGCTGCGAGAAGACGCGCCCGGACGACAGGTCGAGCTTCTTGATCGTGAAGTACTCGCCTTCCACCGCGTGCGCCTCGATCTGGCGCGGACGGGAATACTTACTTGTCGCGTTGAGATTGTCCTGACTTTCGACGGCATAGTTGGTGCCCGTCGGCAGCGCCTCACGGATGTAGGAGACGTCGGTGTGGAAGACCCGCGGGCGGCGCTGCCACTCGAGCCATTCCTCTTCCGTGACGTTGTTCCCGAACCAGGGGTACCGGCGCACGGTGAAGGTGTTCGCCCCGAGCACTCGGCCGGCGAAGTCCTCTTCCACGTACTTGCTCATCCCGGTGACGATCGACACGACGGCGATCAGGAACATGACTCCGATCATGACGCCGAGCAGGGTGAAGAAGCTCTTCAGCTTCTGCACGCGGATCTGCTGAAGCGCGAGCCGAACGGCTTCGTAAAACGGCATGCGGAGGGCCGCCTTTGGAGGGTGGTGCTGGGCTGTACGGGGGGGCGGCGGGAAAGTGTCAGCGCTGGTAAAGCGAATCGGGGTCAGAGCCCGGGGTCAGAGCCCGGGGTCAGAGCCCTTTCGACTCTGACCCCTGACTCTGACCCCGATTCGCCGCGTCCGTCGACCACCTCACTCGTACCGGAGCGCCACCACGGGATCCAGCTTTGCCGCCTTGGCCGCGGGGAGCATCCCGAACAGCACGCCCGTCACGCAGCTCGTCAGCAGGGCGGCGACCACCGCGAGGGGTGGGACGCTCGCGGCCACCGGCGTCAGGCTCTTGATCAGCATCGCTGCGCCCGTGCCCAGTACCAGGCCGATGATCGCGCCGACGCCCGTGAGCGTGACCGCTTCGACGAGGAACTGCCAGAGGATCGTCCCGCGCGTCGCGCCGAGTGCCTTGCGGACACCGATCTCGCGCGTGCGCTCGGTGACCGAGATCATCATGATCGCGATCACGCCCACTCCGCCGACGATCAGCCCAACGGCGGACAGCACGACCATCACGAGGAAGAATGCCCCGAAGATCTTGTTGTAGACGTCGAACAGCTGGTCCTGAGTGATGATCGCGAAATCGTTGTCCACGCCGGGCCGCAGGGCGTGCCGGCCGCGCATCGAGGCGATCACGTCGTCGATCGCCTCGGCACGGGACGCGCCGGCGGCTGGAATGACGGCGATGCCGATGTCGTTGAACGATGCCTTGAGATGCTTGCGCGCGCTCTCGATCGGGATGATGGCGCGCGGCTTGTTGCCGCCCGAGAGAAAGCTCGCCTGATAATGATAGATCCCGAGAACCCGGAACGGCTCGGCGCCGAACGTGATCACCTTGTCCATGGGATCGGACTCGCCGAACAGCTGCTTGGCCATCTCGTCGTTGATGACGACGACGCGGTCGCCGGACGTCGCTTCGTTGGCGGTGAAGTTGCGCCCTGGGTAGATGTCTCCGCCGCCGTCGATCTGCTGCCAGTTCCCGGTAAAGCCGCTCACCGACACGCCTGCCAGACGCCGGTCCTTGTACGACACCTCGCGCTGGGTGTCGAGCCGCGCCCCGGCGGTACGCACGGAGCGGAGCTGCTCGAGCGGGGCGAGATCGGAGAGCTTGAGGGGCGGATTGCGGAACCACTTGCAGGTGTCGTCGGTCCCGTCGCACGCCTCGAACGTGATCGGAAATCGCGAGACGAAGAAGGTGGTGGGCCCCGTGCTCTCGAGATCCTTCGCGACGCTCGCGTTGATGCCGTGCACCGCGGCCGAGATCACGACCACGACGAAGACGCCGACGGCGATGCCGAGGATGGTGAGGCCGGCGCGGACCTTGTTGGCGCGAATGGAATCGAGGGCGATCGTGACGCCTTCGCCGAGCCCGAAGATGCGCTGTCGCAGGAGTGACATGTGCTATTCCGCCCGCAGCGCGGTGATGGGGTCGAGCCGCGACGCGCGACTCGCCGGATACACGCCGGCGACGATCCCGACACCCGCGCCGATACTGATGCCGAGCATCACGGACCAGAGCTCCACAGCGGCGGGCAGGGGCGTCAACAACGCGATCAACTTCGCGAAGGCGAACCCCGTCGCCACACCGAGCGCCGCGCCGACCGTGCTGAGTGTGGCGCTCTCGACGAGGAACTGGCTCATGATGTCGCGCCGGCGCGCGCCGAGCGACTTCCGGATGCCGATCTCGCGCGTGCGTTCGGCGACGGCGACGAGCATGATGTTCATGATGACGATCGCGCCGACGACGAGCCCGATCGCCGGCAGCGCGACGCCGGCGAACACGAGATACGTCTTGATCTTGTTCCAGAACTCGAGCGCGGAGTCGGAGGTCTCCAGCTCGAAGTCGTCCTTCTGACTCGGGCGCAGGTGGTGACGCGCGCGCATGACCTGCCGCACGCTCTCCATTGCGCCAAGCATCCCCTCTCGGCTGGGCGTCTGGATCATCACCGCGTCGATGACACCGTGCGCGTTGACGAAGCGGTTGAGCGGCGACTTGTGGGGCGCGACCATGAACTTGTCGAACGAGATACCGAACGCGCTCCCCTGCTTCTCCAGCAGCCCGACGACGTTGTAGGGAATGCCGCGAACCGTGATCTGGCGGCCCACCGGATCCAGGCCGGGGTAGAAGTAATCCGCGACGTCCTGTCCGATGACGACCACGTTCATGCCGTGCTCGAACTCCTGCGGGGAGAAGAGTCGTCCGCGCACGGGAGCCATCTTCTTGATGTCGAAATAGTCGTCCGTGACGGTGAAGACCTGCACCTGTTTCGGCTTGGTGACATACGTGGTCGACGCCGTGAGATTGTCGTACCCGACGGCGGCCCACTTCACGTCGGGCGGCAGTGCGTCGGCCACGGGCTGGATGTCCGTCTCCCGGATGCGCTGCCGCCGCCGCAGCTCGCGCCGCCGCTCCTCGGAGTTCTCACCGATGTTGATGTTCGGACGGTTCCGCAGCTCGAACGAGTTGACCGCCATGATCTTGCCGACCACCTGGTCGGTCATGTAGCGGCTCATCCCGCCGACGATCGAGACGACGGCGATGAGGAACGTGACCCCGATCATCACGCCAAGCAGCGTGAAGAAGCTCTTGAGCTTCTGCACCCAGATCTGCTGGAGCGCGAGACGGATGGCCTCAATGAATGACATGCGAAGGGACCGCGGGAGGAGCCTGACGGACGTGCTGGTGGCCGGCGAAGACTCGCCGGCCATCGGTCAGGTGGGGATTCCGAGTTTTTCGACGAACGTGGAGCGCCGGTCGTCGCTGGCGACGAGCCCGTCGCGAAGCACGATCACGCGGCGCGCATGTGCCGCGATGTCCGGCTCGTGCGTGACCATGATGACCGTCTGCCCCTGCTCGGCGAGACCCTCGAACACGCGCATGATCTCCTCGGACGTCGCCGAGTCCAGGTTCCCGGTCGGCTCGTCGGCGAGCAGGATGGATGGGTTGTTGACGAGCGCCCGCGCGATGGCGACGCGCTGTCGCTGACCGCCCGACAGCTCGTTCGGCCGGTGGTCGACGCGGTCACCGAGCTGCACGCGTGCCAGCGCCTCGCGCGCGCGGCGCTTCCGCTCGTCGCCCGGCACGCCGGCGTAGACGAGCGGCAGCTCCACGTTGTGAAGCGCGCTGGCGCGCGGCAGCAGGTTGAACGTCTGGAAGACGAACCCGATCTCCTTGTTGCGCACGCGCGCGAGCTCGTCGTCGGACATGGACGAGACCTGCGTTCCGTTCAGCCAGTACTCGCCCGCGTTCGGCGTGTCGAGGCAGCCGATGACGTTCATCAGCGTCGATTTGCCCGACCCGGACGGGCCCATGATCGCGACGTACTCATTGCGTTGGATGGCCAGATCCACGCCGCGCAGCGCGCGAACGATCTCGCCGCCCATGTCGTACTCGCGCTTGATGCCGCGCGTCACGATCACCCAGTCTTTGCCTGGCGTCGCTCCAGACGCGCCGACGACGGCCTGCCGTTCGGCGGTCGCGCCGAGCGGCGCCTCGAGCGAGTCCTGCACGATGTCCTGGCTCACGTTTTGGCCTGTGGCTTCTTGGGGTCGACCTTCGCCTCGCGAATCGTCGCGCTGTCCTTCAACTCGCGAATCGCCTGATAGGTGCCGGCAACGATCTTGTCGCCCTTCTTGAGGCCACTGAGCACCTCGAAGTGCTTCTCGCCGGCGATACCCACCTTTACGGGGCGGAAGAGGACTTTGTTGTCCGTGCCGACGACGAACACGCCTTCCACGTCCTTCTTGCCGACTTCCTTCTTCGGCTTCGGCTTGCCGAGACCGACCGCCGTATCTGCCGTGGCCAGTGCCTCGTTCTCGCGCACCGTGAGTGCGATGATCGGGATCGACAGCGCCTGGCGGCGCGTGTCCGTGATGATCTTGGCCGTCGCCGAGAAGTCGGGACGAGTCTCCGCCGGCGTGTTCACGAGCTGGATCGTGACCTCGTAGTCGACGGCCTGATCCGCGTTGGACTGTCCCGACGCCGCCGTCTTGACCGCGCTGTTCGAGATCTTCGTCACCCGGCCGATGAAGGTCGTATCGGGGAAGGCATCGATCTGGATCACGGCCGAGTCGCCGAGCGAGATGCGCGCTACGTCGGTCTCGTCGACCTTGACCTTGGTCTCGAGCACGCTCATGTCGGCGATCGTCAGCAGGGTCGCGGCGTCCTTGTTCAGCGTGCCCATGATCGCTGTTTCGCCGTTCTCCACGTTGAGCCGCGTGATCCGGCCCGACATCGGCGCGTAGATCGTCGTCTTGCCGAGCGAGCTGCGCGCGTCGCGCACGCCGGCGGTGGACTGGTCCACCGCATGGCGCGACGACTCGTACATCGCCTTGTTCACGTCGACCGCGGTCCGGAGCTGCTCCAGATTCTCGTCGGAGATGAGCGTCGGGTTGGTCTTCTTGATCGCCGCGGTACGCTCGTAGCTCTTCTTCGCCTGATCGTAGTTGGCTTCGGCCTGCGCCATCTGCGCGCGGCTCGACGCCAGCATGGCTTCAACGCGCTGCACCGACGCCTCGGCCTGCTGCGGGTCGATCTGGAGCAGGAACTGCCCTTTCGTGACCATCTCGCCTTCCTTCACCGCCAGCCTGACGATCTTGCCGGTGATGTCGGAGCTGAGGTCGACCTTCGTCTGCGGGCGCACTTGGCCGCTCGCCGTGACGGAGGAGACGAGGTCGCGCGCCTCGACCTGCTCCGTGCGCACTTCGACCGGCTTGTTCCTCCCTTTCGCGGCGGTCAGCCCGCCGATCGCGACGATGACGAGGAGCACCCCGCCGGCCACGGACCATTTCACACGCTTGCTCATGACGAAATCTCTCGATGGTTAGCGGAGGGGATGCCCGACCGCGTTTTCCAGCGCGGCGAAGGCCTTGTGGTAGTCGTAGACCGCGTTCACCCGATCGATGAGCGCCTGTTCGTACGTGCCGCGCGACGTGACGACGTCGAGAAAGGTCGATGCGCCGACCTTGTATCGCTCCTCGGCGAACGCCAGCTCTTCCTTTGCCTTGCTGGCGTTCTGCTCCTGGAGCGCGACGGTCTGCGCGTTGGTCCGGAGGGTGAGAAACGCCTGCGTCACGTCGGCGGTGAGCGCGAGGTCCTTCGCCTTCACGTTGAACACCGCGTCGTCGCGATTCACCGTCGCCTGCTGGACGCGCTCCTCACGACTGAAGTTGTCGAACAGCGGGAGCGACAGCTGCGCGGACAACGCGAGCGGAGAGCGCTGGAATTTGAACGGGAACTGGTTGTTCCTCGAGCGGATCGCCGAGGCCTGCGCATCGGTGAACTGGATCGCGCCGCAGTTGCTCGCCGGAAGCCCGACGCGGGTGCGGAGGGAGTCCTGTTGGAAGCACGACGCCTGCTGGCCGAGCACACCGGCGCGCGCCTGGTTCACCAGGAAGTCGGCGTCGGTGTACTGATACGAATTCCCGCCCCAGCCGGTGCTCAGGCTGAGCGTGGGAGTGTAGGCCGCCTTCGCGACTCTGACGTTGAATCCCGCGGCGCGCTCACGCGACCGCAGCGCGACGATCGCGGGATTCTGCCGCCGCGCCATGTCGAGCAGCTGCTCGAGCGCGATGTTGGGCGGGTTGATCGGAAAGTCCGTGGTGAGCACCACGCCTTCTGGCTGGACGACTCCCATCTGCTGGAAGAGCCGCAGCTTCTCGACCTCCACGTTGTTGCGCGCCGTGAGGAGCGCGACCTGCTGTTGCCCAAGCGCCACTTCCGCGCGGCGAATGTCGAGCGACGTGCCCGAACCGACCGCCACCTTGGCTCTCGCCAGCTCGAGCTGCGTCTCGGCCGTCGTCACCAGGGTGTCCTGCAGCGCCGAACGCGCCTGCGCCTGCAGCACGCTCAGGTACTGCTGCGTGACGGCGGCGCGGAGCTGCTCGCTGTTGCCGACGATGTCTGCCTCGACCGCGTCGCGGTTGGCCATCGCCGCCTTCGGGTTGAGGAACGAGGCGCTGCTGATGCGGTAGCCCAGGTTCAGCCCGTAGCTCGACTGGATGGCGTCGGAGCTGTTGGTGAACGAGAGTCCATTGAACACCTGCTGGCCGCCCTGCTGGTACCGACCGCTAAAGCTGGCGTCGGCGGACGGCAGCAGTGCGCCGCGTGCGGAACGAACGGCCGCGTCGGCGGTGCGGCGGCTGTTGGCCACCTGGAGATAGGCGGGATTGTTCCGGCGAGCGGTCGTGATCGCGTCGTCGAGAGTGAGCGGAGCGCCGGGGGAAGTGATCGCACTCTGCGCCGCGGAAAGGGCGGGGGAGAGCGCGAGCGCGGCGAGCACCAGAATGCGCATCGGAGGGAGAGTCCTTGAGGATTGGTCACCCGCTCGTACGGCGGGCTCACGGGGCGGGTTTCACACGCCGGCAACCCGAGATCGCCCGGATCGGAGCGTCACGACAATAACGTCGACGAGCCGGAAAGGTGAGGCCAGAAGTTAGTCGTCGGGGTCCGGCTCCGGCGCGAGGAAGACCTTGGCGCGCACGCGTTCGCGAATGTAGGCGTAGATCGCCGCCCCCTTCGCCGCCGTCGCCAGCGTAGGCCGGCCGATCGAGCCAGTGCTCCCGCCCGGAACCTTGAGCCACCCTCGCCGGTATCGCCTGAGCTCATCACGCGACATCATATAGTCTTCCGCGAGATCCATCCGGACGAGATGTGGCGCGAGATAGAGCATCAGCGACGTATCCACCTCATCGCCGTGCATCGGCTCCGACTGTCCCTCGAGCAGCTGTCGAAAGTCGATCGTGAACAGATCCACGACCCGAACCCTCGCCACCGTGGTGATGACCGTCGAGAGCGCTTCCTGGTGCGGGTCGTGCTCGTGCGCGGTCAGGAGGATGAACTCCATCACCCCCGTCGACTCCCAGGTGTCGAGCAGGTCGTTGAGCATCCGGTGCAGCGTCTTCTTCCGGAGCGACGCATTGCCCGGAAAGCCGCGCTCTGTGTCGACGTTGACGCCGTACTCGAGGGTCGGGGCGACGCAGATGCCGAACTCGGCTGACAGGTCGTCCGCCAGGTGCTCGACGATCATCGTGTCGGCGCCGAGAGGCAGATGCCGACCATGCTGTTCGCAAGTGCCAACCGGGATGATGAGGCGAGGATCTGCTTCGATCGCGGCCCGGACCTCGTCCGGGCGCATCTGTTTGATGCGCCGCGGCGTGCGGGTCGGGGCGGAGGGATAGCTCATCCTGAAGAGTCTTTTCTGGCGATGGCTTCCCCCCGCGGGAGCTCGGGCGCTCATCGCGCCGGCCGCCGCGGGGGCGGCGCTGCTCGCGGCGAGCGGATGGCTCGCCGAGCAAGGCGTAGGTTATCTCGCCGCGTGCCTCCTCGCCACGGCGATTGCCGCGGTCGCCACGCTCCGCACCACGCCCGCGTCGATGCGCGTCCCGATGGGGATCGCCTGCACGGCGCTCGTCGTGCTCGGTGGGCTCGCGGTTCGCGCGCAACAGCGGATCGATCGATTCGCTGTTGCGCCCGACGCGGTGCGCGCCGAGCAGGCGGCGTCGCAGCGCGCGCTGCTGAAGTCGGCGCTGGACGACGAGCTCGCGCTGCTTCGAGCCGCGGCGCGCGCGGCCACGCGATCTCGAGGCACCCCAAACGACATGGTGTCCGAGCTCGGTGGCTCCATCGGCGACCAGACCGGGCGCGGCGTCCTGGTGATGCGCGGCGACACCCTCGTCGCATGGGCCGGCACATTCCACGCCGACCCGCATTCGCTCACGCGCCCGTCGGGTGTGGTGGCCACACCGTTCGGCCTCACCCTGTACGCCTCCGCGGACAGCGGCGGCGTGCGCGGGATCGCGGCGACGCTGCTCTACACGGCGACACCGGCCGACCGCTTGACGCGTGGTCTCGCGCAGCGCCTTCCGAGCAACGAGGTGACGGAGGGATTCTCGTTCGCGCCATCGACTGATTCGGGTGGTCCCGACGCGCTCCGTTACGTCGACGGCTCGCGCGTGCTGTTCCTGGCGAGGGCGTTGCTCCCTTCGGTCGAGGAGGTGCGCGTACGGTTTCTCGAGCGCGCACGCGTGCGTGTCGGCATCGCGCTGCTGATCGCGCTCGTCGCGTTGATCGTCGCGGCGTCGCGCAGTCAGGCCGGGCCGCTCGCCACCGCGGGCGCCGTGCTCGTGGTGTTGCGATGCGTCGCCGTCGTGCCACTCAGTTTGTTCTCCTCCCGATCACGGCTGTTCGACGCTTCGGTGTACTTCTTCCCGAGCGGACTGGCCTTCACGGCGAACGCCGCGGCGCTCGTGATCACCTCCGCGACGCTGCTGCTGGCGGTGCTGCTCGTCATGCGTCGCATGCGCGCGGGCGTGCCGCGCGCTGCGGGCGCGGTGCTCGCGCTCACGGGAGCACTGCTCGGACCCTACTTCGTGCGCACGCTTTCGCGCGGGATCGCTCCGCCCGCCGAGGGAGCCGGCGCGGCGCTCTGGCTCATCTGGGAGATCCCGCTCTGCCTCGCCGCCACGACGCTCCTCGTGCTCGCCTCGTGGGGCGGACGAATCGCCCTCGGTGGACGGCGTGGCGTGGATCCCTCGGCCGGCCCGGTAGTCGCGCTACTCGCGGCGATCCTCGCGCCTCTCGTGTGGACGGCGCCAGGCCAATGGCCGCAGTGGTACGCCGGCCTCTGGGCGCTCGCGATCGGGGCGTTGGTGCTCGCGCGGCCGAGCCGGCGCTGGCTGCTGTCCGCCGCGACCGTCGCCGCGCTCGGCGCGACGACGGTGGTGTGGGGAAGCACATCGCGCGGACGCGTCGAGCTGGCGGAGCGCGACGTGCGCGGGTTGAGCGAATCGGACCCATACGCCACGACCCTGATCGGCCGTCTCGTCGCCGACTTGAGCGGCGATAGCCTTCCACGCACCACCGAGGCGCTGCTCGAGCGCTACGTGCTCTCGGATCTGGCGTCGTCCGGCTATCCGGTCGCCCTCGCGTCGTGGGTAGGAGACCGGCCCATCGCGACGTTCGGCTCGGCGCCGATCGACGTCGCATGGGACACGGTGAGCGCCGTCGCGGTGGAAGCGCAGCGTGGACGCCAGGTCGACAGCACCTTCAGAGCGAGCGCCTACGCGGTGCGCGTCGTCGCCGTGCCGATGCGCGAAGGCTCGGTGACGATCCTCGTCGCGCCGCGCACGCGGCTGATCGGCAACGACGCGTACGCCCGATGGTATGGGCTCTCACCCGGCACCGGCAACGAGCCGCCGTACAAGGTGCAGGTGGTGGGCGACCCGGTGGCCGCCGCCGCGTCGATGAGCTGGCGACGAGAAGGCACGGAACTACATCGCGACTATCCGGTGCTGGGCCCGTCGGGACCGGCGCGCGCGCTCGTCGAGGTGGATCTTCGCGGGCTCGATTCCCTCATTCCGCGGGGCGGCTTGCTCGCTCTGCTTGGCGTGGCGTCCGTCGGTCTCATCTGGCTCCTCGCGGCGGCGGCGGATGGGCGGTTGGGTCGATGGCTGTGGCTGCGCCGACGCCGGGTCAGGAGCTATCGCACTCGGCTGTCGTTCGCGCTCTTCCTCTTCTTCCTCGTACCGGCCGCGGCATTCGCGGTATGGAGCTGGCAACAGCTCTTTCGCGACGCGCAGGAGTCCCGTCGCCGGCTCGTGATGGAGACGATGCGCGCGGCGGTCTCGAGCGATCGCTCCCAGCCGGATTGGTTGCGGCGCGAGGCGGCGCGGCTCGACACGAAGCTGCTGCTCTATCACAACGGCGAGCTGGTCGACGCGAGTGACTCATTGTTCGTCGAGCTTGCGCCGCTCGGTTCGCTGATGCGTCCCGAGGTAGCGCTGCTGCTCGACGTTGCGGACGAAGTGAGTGCCACGCGCCCAGAGCCACTCGTCGGCGCGGTCGGGATGATGGGTTATCGCGTGGTGCCGGGCTCCCGCGGCTCGCTCGTGCTCGCGGCTCCGGCGCGGGAGGACGATCTCCAGCTCGACCGGCGGCGTCGCGACCTCGGCGTGCTGGTGCTGTTCGCCACGGCGGTCGGCGCCGCGGCGGCGCTCTGGCTCAGCGCTGTCGCGGCGCGAGAGCTGGCGCGTCCGATCGGCGCGCTCCGCGTGGCGGCGCGCGCGGTTGCTCGTGGCGAGCGTGAGCTTCCATTCCGCGGGCGCGAGACGAGCGAGTTCGTGCCCGTATTCCGCGCCTTCAGCGCGATGGCGGAAGACCTCGGTGCCAGCCGGGCTGCGCTCGAAGAAGCACAGCGTCGCACGGATGCGGTGCTGCGGACGGTGGCGAGCGGAGTGGTTGCCGTGGACGAGCACGGACGCGTGATCCTGGCCAACCCGCGTGCCGAGACGCTTCTGGGCGAGGTGCCGCGCGCGGGAGAGCCGGTCAATCGCATGGCGGCGACCGCGGTCGCCGCGCGACTCGCGCGATTTCTCCTGCGCGATTCCGTGTCCGACGCCTTCGAGATGGAGCGCTCCGGTCGATCGTTGCGCGGCCAGCTCTCGCGCCTCACGAGCGGAGGCATCGTCCTCACGCTCGACGACGTCACCGAGCTCGCGCACGCACAACGCGTCCTGGCGTGGGGCGAGATGGCGCGGCAGGTGGCGCATGAGATCAAGAATCCACTCACCCCGATCCGGCTCGGCGTGCAGCACCTGCGCCGTGCACGCGGCCGTCCCGACTTCGACGACGTGCTGGATCAGAACGTGACGCGCATTCTCACCGAGATCGATCGACTCGACGAGATCGCGCGCTCGTTCAGTCGCTATGGCAGCGCGCCCGAGGAGCGTCCTCCCGCCGAGCCGACCGACGTCGCCGCGGTGGTGCAGGACGTCGTCGCGCTCGAGACGCTCGGGGAGGGCGACGTGGAATGGAGGTGCGACATGCGCGGCGATCCACCGAAGGCGCTCGCGCGCGGTGACGAGCTGCGCGAAGTGCTGCTCAACCTGTTCGAGAACGCACGCCTCGCGCACGCGCGTCACGTCGCGGCGACGGTCTGTGACGCGCGCACGGAAGATGGCGCGCGCGCCGTGCAGATCGCCGTCACGGATGACGGCACCGGCATCGCCGCCGATGTGCTGCCACGGATCTTCGAGCCGCACTTCTCCACGCGCACGAGCGGCAGCGGGCTCGGTCTCGCGATCACGCGTCGGCTCGTGGAAAGCTGGGGCGGCGCGGTTGCGATCGAATCGGCGGAAGGCAAGGGGACGACGGTGACGGTTGTGCTGCGGGCTGTCTAAACGACGGTGGGGAGTGGGGATTGGGGGGGTGAAAGCAATGAGACCTCGGGATGCGGATGCTTCCCGAGGTCGTGCCGCGCCTCCCCACTCCCCACCAGTTCTACTCGGTCGATCCGCCACCGCCGACAGCCGCAACGCGTACTCGGACCGTCTTCACATTCGTGAACTCCCGCATCCCGACATCACTCAGCTCGCGCCCGTAGCCCGACGACTTCACGCCGCCGAACGGGAAGCGCGGATCCGAGGCGACCATGTCGTTCACGAACACGCTCCCCGCATCGAGCTCGCGGACCAACCGCTCCTGCTCGGCCGCGTCGTTCGTCCACGCACTGGATCCAAGACCGAACCGGGTGTCGTTCGCGATACGGATCGCCTCGTCCAGATCGCGCGCGACGAAGACACAGCCAACGGGTCCGAACAGCTCGTCGCGATACGCGGGCGAGTCGACGGGGATGTCCGTCAACACCGTCGCCGGGAAATAAGCGCCGTCGGGGGAGACGCGTTTGCCCCCGCAAAGCACTCGTGCGCCCATCGCCACCGACGTCGTCACTTGCTCCTCCAGCTCCGCGGCAAGACGCGGCGTGGCGAGTGGGCCGAGCTGCGTCGACGGCTCCATCGGGTCACCCATGCGAAGCGCGCGCATGCCGGCCGTGAATCCGTCGAGAAACGCGCTCGCGATCTCCGCGTGCACGATGAAGCGCTTCGCCGCGATGCAGCTCTGCCCGTTGTTGATCGTCCGCGCCTTCACCGCGGTCTTGACCGCGAGATCGAGATCCGCGCTCGGCATGACGACGAATGCGTCGCTGCCGCCAAGCTCGAGGACCGTCTTCTTCAGCTGCTCGCCCGCATGCTTCGCGACACTGCGCCCAGCGCCCTCGCTGCCCGTCAGCGTGGCGGCGGCGACCCGTGGATCGGCGAGCATCCCCGCCACCGCGTCGCTGCCGACGAGCAGCGCCTGAAAGACTCCTTCTGGCGCGCCGGCGCGCCGAACGAGCGACTCGAGCTCGAGCGCGCAGCCCGGAACGTTCGACGCGTGCTTGAGCAACCCGACATTCCCCGCGACGAACGCCGGCGCCATGAAGCGGATCGCCTGCCAGAACGGGAAGTTCCACGGCATGATCGCCAGCACGACGCCGAGCGGCTCGTAGCTCACGAAGGAGCGATACCCATCGTCGTCCACCCGCGTGTCGGCCACGAAGCCTGGACCGTGCTCGGCGTAGAAGCGGCAACCCGTCGCGCACTTCGCCGCCTCGTCGATCGCCGCCTGGATCGGCTTCCCCATCTCGCTCGTCATCAGCCGGCCGAGCCGATCCTTCTCGGACTCGAGCAGCTCGCCGAGTCGAGCGACGACCGCCGCGCGCTGCGCCACGGGCGTGCGGCGCCATCGCGACGCGGTCTCGTGCGCGAGCGCGAGCTTGTTCTCGAGATCCTCCGCCGAGAGCATCGGATACTCGGCGAGCGTTGCGCCCGTCGCTGGATTGATCGATTTCATGTGTGTCATGTGCACCCGGTGATGCAGGGCGCGTGCGCGCTCACTCGCCGACCGGGGCGCCCTCGCGCCACCAGCCGTCGCCCGCCTCATCCGCGCCGAAGATCCGTCGCCACCATGGGACACGTCGCTCGCGCTCGAGCACGGCGCCGGCCGCCGTGCGCCAGTCGACCTGCATGGCCGCCGCGTCGGCGAAGCGGTCGTTCGGATCGGGAGAGAACGCCCGCGTGAGCCACGCGGCGATCTCCGGCGCGAAAGCACTCAGGTCGATCTTTCCGGCGAGCTCGCGCGCGAGGATCGACTTGGGGTCGTGCTCGCCGAACGGTGCCTCACCAGTGAGGACGAACACCACGATCGCTGCCAGCGAGAAGCAGTCGGCCGGGGCCTCCTGCGGCTCGCCGAGGAGCTGTTCGGGCGGAGAGAACGCCGGTGTGCCCGACGAGCCCGTGACCTCCTCGCCCGATGGATTGGCAATGCCGAAGTCGGCGATGCGCCAACGCCGATATCGGTCGATGAGCAGATTTTCCGGCTTGAGATCGCGATGCACGATCCCTACGGCGTGCGCCGCGGCGAGCCCGCTCAGCACCCCATCGACCTGCGGCGCGATCTCGGCGACGGTGCGCGCTCCGGCGCGAGTGATGAGATCGCCCACCGAGCCATTTTCAGCGAGCTCCATCGTGTACCACGCCACGTCGCCGCGGCTGTCCCAATCGTAGATCGGCACGATCGCTGGATGCGCGAGCTGCGCGGCGAGTCGTGCTTCACGGCGAAAGCGACCGACCGCTCGCTCGTCGCGCGCCACGTGCGGATGCAGCAGCTTGAGAGCGACCTCACGGCCGAGTGAGAGATCGCGCACGCGCCACACCGAGCCGAAGCTTCCGGCGCCGAGTGGCGCGATCACCTCGTAGTCGTCGGCGAGCGCCCAGCGGAGACGCACTTCGGGCGACTCGCGCGCCGCCGCCGTGTGCTCTCCGCTGAGCGTGAGCACGGTGCGACTGCCGACGATGCGATCCATCGCGCGGATCATCGCCGCCACCGACCCGTAGCGTTGAGCCGGATCGTGGTGCAGCGCCTTGTCCATCACCTGCGCCACCGACGGAGGCACATCCGGCCGAACGAGCGCCACTGGCGGGATGTCGTCGCGGGGCGGCGCCTCACCCGTGAGTGCGTTGAAGCAGAGTGCCGCGAGCTGCCACTGGTCGCTCGCGGCCGTGGGATACCAACCGTCTCCCCATTCGGGCGGCAGGGGCATCTTGCTCGCGTCGGGCGCGAGTCCCTCGGGCACGTCGCTGAGTGGCACCGCCCACTGCCAGCCGAGCAGCCAGAGTCGTCCCATCGGCGTGGCCCAGATCGTCTCGACCGAAATTGCGCCGTGCACCGATCCCGCGTCGTGCAGGTAGGCGAGCGCCGACCCGAGCTCGCGCACCACGCGCAGCACTGCGGGGACGTCGTCCGCGCCAGCGCGCGCCAGTCGAGCGCCAATGGTTTCGCCGGCGATCCATCGGCGCAGATAGCCCGGCCCGCGACGGCTCTCCTGATACGCCGTCCAGTAGTGGTACGTCGTCGGTGCCGCCGGATGATTGCGGTGGGCGAGGCCGCGCGCCTCCGCTTCGAGCCAGTGCGCGTGTTCCGGATCAGGCGCGCTCACCAGGGAGAGCGAGCGATCGAGCGCGTCGACGACCTCCTGGAAGTGTCGATGGTCGTCCCACACGCCCTCGGCGCCCCAACTCCAGCCTGGCGGGAGCTGCCATTCGGCGAGGTGCTCCGGAAGGCTGTTCGTCACGCGGTGCAGATCGCCCGCGGCACGAAGTGGGCGATCCGTGACGGAGTCGGGGCGGGGCGGCGAGGGCGGGCGGGTCACTGCCTGAACGTAGCGGACGGAGCGGAGCGGGGCATGGAGTCGGCCGTTACAGTCGTGACTCGGAGAGCACCTCGGCAGCGGCGGCGTGCAGGGCGGGAAGCAGCGAGACGTCGGGCAGCACGCTCACCTCGACCGTGCGGACGCGCAGCGACTCACCCCCGAGCGGCGCCGCCGACTGCAGGGCGGGGACGTGAACCGTCACGGCGACAATTCGCCACATCGTGCCTCGGACGATGCCGCCATCGGCGTCCAGCGTGTCGAGCTGCAGCACCTCACCGCGAGCAGGGATGACCGAGCTCTGGCACTCGGCCAGGAGCGCCTCGTTGCGGTCGTGTCGGGTGACGCGAAGCGTGATCATTCTGCGAGCGGTTGGGGTGGGCGAAAAGCTAGAAAGCAAAAGGCATTCGAGCCAGCGTGCGCATGAAACTCGCTATCTCCCGCGGCGTACGGATGTGCGTTCCCCTACTCGTCGAGGCCCCCGTGTTCTTCGTACTCAGCTTTCTCGCCGGCACCGCGCTCGCCATCCTCGGCTACGCGCAGGCGCGCTCTTTCGTGACCCGTCGCCTGCGCTACGTCGATGCCGTGCACACCACCCTCGCGCCGTTCATCGCGGGCGTCGGCGCGGCGCTGATCGCGCTGCCGATCATGGCATTTTTGCCGTACGTGGGAGCGGGCACCGCGCTCAGCTTCGGCGTCGCGGTCGGCGCTGGAGTGGCCGCCGGCTCGCGTGAAGTGCGCCGTCGTCTGCCTGGCCTGTGACTCCGGCTGGTCGAGGACGCAGCTGATTATCTTTCCCGGATGCCGCCTACCGTCCTCTCGACCGAGATCACTGATCCGATCAATGCCCGTATCCTCGCCGTCAGCGAGGATCGGATCGCCGGATTTCTCGAGGATCCCTTCGACGAGATCGCGCGGCTGAGTGAACTGCCGGTGGACACGGTGCTCGAGCGGCTCCGCGCGATGCTCGAATCCGGCGTAGTGCGGAGAATTCGGCAGACACTGATGGCGACCAACCTCGCGCCTGGCGCGCTGGTCGCCTGGCAGGTCCCCACCGAGGGGCTCGACGCCGCATTCGATTTCCTCGTGGCCGAAGATCCATTCTCCGGGCACGTCGTCATCCGCTCCACTGATGCCGAGACGGCCGGTTCGATCTACCGGCTCTGGACGACGCTGAAGGTGCCGCAGGGCTTCTCCATGCAGCGCCACTGCGAGCTCCTCGCGAACCGCATCGGCGCGCGGTCGTTCCGCATCATGCCGGCAAAGTGCCTGTTCGCGCTCGGCGTCGGCCACGTGCGACGTCGCGGCATGGAACCCGGGAGTCGCTCCGACGAGCTCGGCGAAGTGCTCGACACCAACATCGTCGAGCTCAGCCCTCTCGAGTGGCGCGTCCTGGCGACGCTCAAGCGCGAGCTCGCACCGCACGAGCTCCAGCCGAACCCGTGGCGAACGCGCGCCGAGGAAGCGGGCGTCTCGTACGAAGAGTTCCTTCGCGTCGCGAACGGATTGTCGGCGCGGCGCGTGATCGGCCGCTTTTCCACGTTCCTCGAGCACGTCAAGCCGTCGGCCACCGGAGAGCGCGCGACGCGGTACAACGCGCTCTTTCACTGGCGCGTCCCGGTTGGTCGAGAGATCGAAGCAGGACGTGAGGTCGGTCGGCATCACATTGTCACGCACGCGTACTGGCGCGAGGGCGGACCCGAGTTCGCCGGTGTCAACGTCATGGCGGTGGCGCACGGCACCGAGAAGGCCGTGGTGCTCGCGCACAAGGCGGCGATCGACCGGCATCTCGAGGAGGCCGGCATTCCCGTGAGCTACACCAACGTGTTCTGGGGTGGACGCAGCGAGATCAAGCCCTCCGAGGTGCTGCCAGGGGAGTACGAGCGCTGGTGCCGCGCGATCGGCACCGATCCAGACGCCATGCGGACCCCCTGAGCGCGTTCACGCGGCCGCGCGGCGAGCGGTGCGCGGTGGAGAGCTGATGCGGCTCGTCATCATCCTGTACCGGCTGCTCCCACTCGCGCTTGCCTTCTGGCGAGATCATCGCCGTTGGCTGCTCTTCGGCGCACCCGCGCGTCGCACCGCGCTCGATCACGAGCGTCGCGCTGAGCGGCTGGTCGCGGCGCTCGCCGCGCTCGGCCCCACCTTCGTCAAGATGGCGCAGCTGTTCGCGGGACGCACCGACCTGCTCGCGCCGGTGTACGCGAAGAAGCTCACGACGCTCACCGATCAGGTGCCGCAGGTTCCGCTCGCCGAAATCGTGCGAGTGATCATGGAGGAGTACGGTGCACCGCCGGCGGAGCTGTTCGAGCGCTTCGACGACGAACCGATCGCCGCCGCGTCGCTCGGTCAGGTTCACCGCGCGCGGTTTGCTGGCGAGGAAGTGGTGGTGAAGGTGCTCCGACCAGGGGTGGAGGCGCTCGTCGCCGCGGACGTTGTCGCGGCGCAGCGCATCGTCGCCGTCGTCGAGCGCTGGTGGCCCAATCCGCACGTGGCTGGCACGCGCGTCGTCGTGCAGGAGTTCGCGGCGCGCGTCGTGGAGGAGATGGACTTCCGCCTCGAGGCGGCGCATGCCGTGGCGATCAGGGGCAACTTCGCCGACTCGCGCGGCATCTGGATTCCGCGCGTCATCGAACCGATGGTTCGCCGCCGCGCACTCGTGCTGGAGTATTGCCCCGGTCGCCGCGTCGATCGGCTCGACGAATGGGTGCGCGACGGACGGGTTCGTCCGGACCGGGTCGTGCGCGACGTGATGGAGCTCTATGCCAGGATGATGCTCGTTCATGGCCTCTTTCACGCCGACCCGCATCCGGGCAACGTGCACGTCGCCGACGACGGACGCATCATCCTGCTCGACTTCGGCATGGTCGTGCGTGTCCCGCTCGAGCTGCGGCGCCAGCTCGTCGCGGCGATCTTCGCGGCAATCCGCCGCGATCCAGACGCGCTCGCGCAATCGTTCCATGAGCTCGGGCTCGTCGTCACCGGCGCGGAGCCGGCGGTGATCCGGCGGCTCGCGGGCACCCTGCTCGACGTCGCCGATCAGCGCAACACGACGCGCGAGCGGGTCGAGCTCCTCGCCGACGAAGTCGTGGCCGAGCTCTACGACTGGCCGATCCTGCTGCCGAGCCATCTCGTCTACTTCGCCCGCACCGCATCGCTCATCGAAGGGCTGGGCACGCACTACGACGCCCACTTCAACGCCCTCCAGTTCGCGACGCCGATCGCCATCTCGCTGCGATCGCGCATCATGGGTTCGCTCTATCCCGACGGCGATCAGCCTCGCATCGATCCGGCGCGCGTCATCGGCGCCGCGCTTGGCGCGGTGGCCCGCGTGGTGCAGCGTGCGAGCATCGAGGTGGTCGCGGCGGTGCGGGATGCCGTCGCCGGGGCGACGCTGGTGACACCGCCCACCTCCAGCGCTCTCGTCGAGCGCTCGGTGCGCTCGTCGCTCGGAATCCTGATCGCGCTCGCGGTGACCGCATTGCCAGCGATCGCGCAGCGCCGCGCCCGGTTCCCCGAGCAACTGCGCGGCTCCAAGGAGAGTGTGGAGAAGATGTACGACTTCGCCGAGTCGCACCGGCTGCCGTTCTACCTCACTCCGACCAACATCAACAGCGCCATCGCCAAGGGAAAGCTCGTGACGCTCACCGGCGACTCGACGTACGAGATCGCGCGTGGGGTCGGCTTTTCCTACGCGACGCCCGAAGCGAAGCAGTTCGTGATAGCCTTCGCGCCTCGATATCTCGCCGCGTGCGGCACGCCCCTCACCGTCACGAGCGCGGCGCGACCGATCAGTCGTCAGCCGCGCAACTCGAACCCATACTCGGTTCATCCTACGGGGATCGCGGTGGATCTGCGTCGTCCGCCGGCGGGACCCTGCCAGACGTGGGTTCGCAATGCGCTGGCGGAGCTCGAGGAGAAGGGCGTCGTCGAGGCGACCGAGGAGCGGCATCCGGTGCATTTTCACGTGGCCGTGCTCACGGAGCCGGGACAAATCGCGACGCTGCCGCGGCTCGCCGGAACGATCGTCGCGACCACTCCCGCGCCGTTGTCAACTGTTCGCGTTTCCAGCTCCGCGTCCGCACCGGCGCGCGTCACTCCGAAACGTCGAGTCGACGCGTCCGCGAGCGCCCGAACCTACCGGGTGCGAGAAGGAGACACGCTGTGGGAGGTCGCGCAACGGACGGGCGTGAGTGTGCGCGCGCTCGCGCGCGCCAATCATCGCAGCGAGCGAGCGGTCCTTCGGCCGGGCATCGAGCTGCGAATCCCCGCGACCAGATCTCGCTGACGCTGCGTCAGCGTCCGCAGGCCGCGAGCAGCCGGCGCGGTGCCGATGCGTTCGGGTACAGCGCATGTGCCGCGGACGCGTGCGTTCGCACATCCGCGCATCGCCCACGTCGCGCGTACGCCTCGGCAAGCCAGAGTCGTATGCGATAGCTCCCCGGATCGAGCGCGGCGGCGCGCTCAACCTGATTCGCGCGCGAGCTCTGGCTGTAGATCGACATCGCCACCACCTGGGCACCGCTTCGCGTCACGGCCAATCCGCCGATCGCGGCGACGCCCAGTATCGCGAGTGCGCGCTTCACCGGCGGCATCGCGACGACGGCGCGCGGCCGAGATGGCGGAGAGAGGGCGCCGAGCAGTGCCCACGCTACGAGCGCCGGGCCCGGAAGGAGGAGCACGGCGTCGAACGCGCTCACCACGAGGAGCACGGCGAGCGTGCCGAGCATCGCCCACGCCGCGAGCGCCCCGTCCGCGTCACCATCGACGCGCAACGCCCGGAGCGCGTCGACGATGAGTGCGACGACCGCCAGCGCGAGGATGATGAACGCCCACGGTCCGCGCTCGGAGAGAAAGGTCATCCAGTCGCTGCTCGGCCATGGGTTGGAGGTCATCCCTTCGTCAGTGAGCGAGGGATCGCCCTTGGACGCGAACCTGGGATAGATCACCGCCCAATTGCCTGGGCCCACGCCAAGCAGAGGATGGTGCAGCGACATGCGCGCCGAGTTGGCGTACTGCACCAGTCGTCCTCGACCGCTGCCTTCGCGGTAGTTCACGACGGTGCGCGCCGTCTCGAGATAGGGCGAGTCGCTCTTCCAGTTGAGCGTGTTCGGAAGTACGAGCGAAGCACCCGCGCCCGCGCCGGCGGCAAGCGAGAGCAGCAGCACCCGCTTCCATCGGAGTGCACCACGCGCGCGGCGTACCACGAACCACGAAAGCGCCAGCAGCACGATCACGCACGCGATGAGTGCGAGCCACGCCGCGCGGCTGCGGGACAGTACGAGCGCTGCGGCGATCACCGCGATGCCGCCAGACCACCATCGGACGGCGCGCCGCGACTCGACGCGCATCGCGGTAAGAAGCAACGCCGGAAAGACGATCACGCACAGATGCGCCATGAAGTTGCGATTGCCGAACGTGCCGCCTGGCGCGCGATTCAGGCTGAACATGTCGGTGCGAACACCGTACGTCTGGAGCAGGGACGTGGCAGCCCCGATGACTCCGGCGAGCGCCAACGTCGCGATCAGAGGTCGGCCGAGCCCCGCTCGCGAAACCGAGCGACTGCACCAGAAGCACGCCGCGCCCGAGAGCGATGTCGCCACGGCGCGACCGGCCACCCACCAGTTCGTGGCCATGAGGGCGGAGAGTACGCCGAGCACGAGGAAGGTGCCCAGCAGCTGATCCACACGCGCAAGTCGCAGCTCGCGCGCGCGTACAAGGCAAAAGAGTGTCGCCACCAGCGCCGTGACGTGAAGGACCAGCTCCTTGGGTACGAAGAACCGGTCGAGCTCGAACTGCTTGAACGTGACCGCCGCGATCACGACGGCGATCGCGCCAAGCTGCAGCACGTGCAGCGCGATCCGATCGGACAAGGTGGGGAGCGTCGGCGCGTCGGAGGGCATGTCGTGCCAGTGGAGGTCGCGGGAATGTATTCAGCTCCTCGCCCCCGGGCAGGTGCCGAGCATCATCATGCTAGCGCGGCGAGCTTCCCAGTCCCATGGTTGTGACGCGGTACGGGCTCTCCAGGTCCGTGCGCGCATGGACGATCGGCATCCACCTCGGGCGGAGCAACGCGCATGACACAGCTGAAGATCGTGGGACGGATCACGCTCGCACTCTGTGCGGCCGCCACCCTCCAGGCCTGCGCCGGCCTCTCGAACATTCGCGTCTCGACACTGCCGCGGGAAAACGCCTCGGCGGAGCGCAGCATGTTGAGCCTGTACAATCCGCTGCCCTTCCAGCACCGCAGTCTGTACGAAGGGATGCTGCTCCGCTCTCCGCAGGACCGCAATCCGACGTATCGCTACCTCGGATACTGAACGGTCGGCGATGCAGACGAGGGCGCCAGCGGTTGCTGGCGCCCTCGTCTGCGTTTCATCAGCGCACGCGCACGACGACGGCCTGGATCGGACCCGGCGCCGTCACGTTGATCGTCGCGGTGGCGTTGGCTGGGATCGAGAAGCGGTAGTACGCGGCCCCCCCGCCGATCAATGTTCCCGATGCGGAGCTTCCGGCGAGCGAGCGCACCTGGAGCGGATACGTGTTGGACGCGCCCGCGAGTGCCGGAAAGATGCTGTGAAAATTCCAGCTCGGCTGCGTCTGCTCGCGCACGACGGCCGAGCCGAGATCGTCGGCGTAGTGCGACACCGACCAATCGCGCAGGAATCCCGCGATGTCGGAGCCGAACACCGCGCGGAGATTGGCGAGGCCGTTCGTCGACGAGTTGACGAGCCCTTGCCAGGTGGCGACGTCGGAGCCGGAGCCCCCCGACTTGCGGTCGGCCAGGTAGCGCAGGAAGTCCCACGTCGCGCCGCGCGTTTCGAGACTGTCGTCGCTCCTGATCGGCGAATTCTCCGATGGCGCGGCGAGATACAAGCGATAGCGAGCCGTGTTCGACGACATGTCGGCGTTGTAGGCCCCGCGTATGACCGGACTACCGCGGATGAGCGTCGCGTCGATGTTGCCGCCTGGCGTGAGGCCCGCCTCATGGTAGAACAGCAGCTCCTCGGCGATGTGACTCAGCCCTTCGTTCAGCCACGTGACCTCGAACTCCGAGGCGGCCTTGTTGATGTACAGGCGCCGCGACGCGTTGATGAGATGCTGGAACTCGTGCGCGAGCACCGACGTCGTCACGCTGTCCACGAAGCCCGTGCGCCGAATGTTGCCGTTCACCTGCCCAGTGGGATCGGGTGCGAGCAGGTAGAACAGCTCGCCCACGTTGCTTCCCTTGCACCCCGTGAAGTCGGGCGTGGTGTTGACCGGGAAGAGGTCGCGGTCGAAGAAGAAGCCACCGACGTACGACGTGGAATTGCGCGGGGTCAGCTCGTTCACCGCCGCCGTGAACAGCAGGATGATGCGCTGGTTCTGATCGATGTCCGCCGGAGCGCCGAAGTTCGCGACATCGAGAGGATAGACGAGCGTGTCGAACCGGACCGCGAAGCGCTGATAGTCCGCGGTCGAGAATCCGCCGGATGGATTGAGCGTGTCCGAGAGGACGATCGCACGGGCGCTGACCGCGACGACTCGCGCGCTACGCGTGACGAGCGTATCGCAGGCAGCAGAGCCGACGTTGACGCTGAGCAGGTCCCCGACGGTCGGGATGGCCTGCGCGACGCTGTTGAATCGGCCATGCGGCGCCGCGGTCCGTGCGGCGAACATCGCGCGCGCGGCGCCGAATCCACCCCCCAGCCTGGTGCGACTCGCGTCGTTGCGTCGCATGCCGAAGCTGATGTCGAGCACCGGCGCCGCCGTGGCGGTGGCATCGGGAATGAGTGAGCTCGACGGTGCGGAGACGGCGCCGGCCGCGCCGACGTCACTCGCCGCGACCGCGTAGGCGGATTTCGCCGAGACGCTCACCGTCGCGGTGTCGGCGAGAACGAGCACGTTTTCCGACCCAGCGCTCCCACCTTGAACTCGCAGCGTGGTCGCGCCAGCGATTGGAGCGCTCTGGCCAGGCACGAGTGTCACCACTCCTGGATCCAGCGGCGGCGACTGCGAGTCCTGCGCGCCGCATCCGGCGAGGAGCAATGCCATCGCGGCGACAATCAGCGGCGCACGGATCACGGAGCACGCTCTCGATCTCGTCATCTTTCCTCGGTTTGACCGAATCATTCGGCGCGGGTCACCCGACCTCTACTCCACAGCCCGTGCCACCGGATCGAGCACAGCTGATCCTTGTAGATTCGGCATTTGTTCGGTATACTCAGGCATGTTCGTGGAACCTGCATCATGACACGCCAGCCCGTGCGCGCCCTGCCAGTCCAGCCGTCGATGTTCGAAGCGGCAGACTCGTCGCGGGGGCGGCCGGCGATCGTCGGTGAGCAGAAGGACATCACCTACTTCGGCACGGATCCCCGCAGCATCCTCAATGGACCGGCGACCACGGGCATGGGGTTCTGGTCGATCAATCCGTACGTCGGCTGCGCGTTCGGCTGTGCGTACTGCTACGCGCGGTATGCGCACCGGTACGCCGCCGAGCGATTGTCGTCCGCCGAACGCCTGGACGGAGCAGTCCGAGCGGACCTCGAATCCCTTCCTCCCTGGCTGGCCTTCGAGCGTCGCATCTTCGTCAAGCGCGAGGCAGGCGCGATCGTGCGTCGCGAACTGCGGCGGCCGTCGAGGCTCGAGGCGCTCCATCGCGACACCGTCGTCATCGGCACCGCGACCGATCCGTATCAGCCGGCCGAGCGGCGCTTCCGCATCACGCGCGGCGTGCTCGAGACCCTCGCCGAGCAGACCGGCCTGTCGGTCACGATCATCACCAAGAGCCCGCTCGTGACGCGCGACGTGGACGTGCTCCTGCGCATCGCCACCCGCTCGAAGCTTTCGATTCATGTCTCGCTGATCACCGCGGACCGTGAGCTCGCGAGACGACTCGAGCCGCGCGCCCCGACGCCGGAGGCGCGCCTTCGCGCGATCGCTCGGCTCCGCGCGCATGGGCTCGAGGTCGGCGTGAACGTGATGCCCGTACTCCCCGGCATCACCGACGCGCCTCCGTTGCTCGACGCACTCGTGCGCGCCATCGCCGGCGCGAACGCCTCCTACCTCGGTGCCTGCGCCCTGAGACTGCAGGCAACGGCCCGGCAGCGATATCTCCCGTTCATCGAGGCAGAGTTCCCCCATCTCGCCGAGCGCTATCGGTCGACGTACTCGCGCGGCTACTCGGTAGGCGAGCGATACAGGGAAGGCCTTCGCGCGCACTTCAGAACGCTCTGCACTCGGCACGGCGTCGTGTTCGATCGGTACTACAAGTCCGAGGACGACACGGCGAGTGATGATGAGTCTGGCGTTGACGTGGTTGGTCCCCCGCCACGCACACAGCTCGAGCTGCCGTTGTAGTGTGGATGGCGTTCACAACGACGCAGACGCGTCGTTGATTTAGGCCGGGATCTCGAACCGGCAGCGCGCGCCATCGCGCCGATCGCAGCACTCTCTCACGGGACTGCCCACGACGGCGGAGACGAGCTCCTCGATGGCGTGACACGCGTTCGGCTCGGTGCGAACGGCCGCCGCGAGCGGACACGCGAAGCCTCGGAGAAGGTAGCCCTTCTCGGTGCGCTCCACGTCCAGCTCGGCGCCAAGCGAAGAGAGGAGCGCCGCCGCCGCGCGAACTCGTGTGTCGAGCGACGCGCCCGAAGGTCGCGCGGGACCAATGCGCTTGCCGGCGTCCCGAAGCAGGTCGTCGAGCGCATTCGGCGGCATGCGCTCGGCCAATGCCTCGAGTAGCGCCGTCAACACCGGTGCGTACGCGCTGGAGAGCGCCTGCTCAGCCGCCGGCGCGATCTCGTAGGTGGTAGCGGGCTTTCCGGCGCCCGCGCCCTGGCGTGTGCCGCTCGCGCGCACGATGCCTTCCTCTTCGAGCAGCTGGAGCTGCGGCCGGATGGCGTTGTCCGTGACGCCGAGTGAGCCGGCGAGCTCCTCGACCGTCGTCCGGCCTCGGCGCAGTAGCGCGATGATCCGGCCGCGCACCGGTCCCCCGATCTGTCGCTCCCACCAGCGCATGACGCCTCCTCGTTCGAGCTGGAAAGATAACGCGAGAAATAATAAGTCAAGATAGGACTTGACATATTATCATCACATGGTCATTCTCTCATCGTCCTCATCGCCAGTCAGAACCCTTCGAGAGAATGCCAAATGCCGATCCGTCCGCTCCGACTTCCGTTGCTCGCCGCGCTCACCAGCGCTGGGCTTCTCGCCACGGTCCCCGCACGTCTTCACGCGCAAGCCGCCAAGCTCGACGATCCGACGATCATCGCGATCTTCGATGCCGCCAACACCTGGGACATGGAGACGGGAGCGCTCGCCGCGAAAAAGGCGACCACGCCGCAGCTCCGTGAGTTCGGCGCAATGCTGGAGCGAGATCACAAGGTGGTACGCCAGCAAGGCCGCGACCTCGTGAAGAAGCTCGGCGTCCATCCCACGCCGCCCAAGGATTTCGCGATGGCCAAGGGCCACGCCGAGGCGATGCGCACGCTACGTGCGGCTCGCGGCCCAGCATTCGATCGCGCGTTTCTCCAGCACGAGGTGGCGTTCCACAAGGCGGTGATCGACGCGGTGACGACGACGCTGCTCCCCGCGCTGCAGAATCAAGAGGCGAAGGATCTCGTGACCAAGGTCGCGCCGGCGTTCAAGGCGCACATGGACGCCGCGCAGGACAAGCTCGACAAGCTGCCGAAGTAGTGGGCCGCCGCCGGCAAAGGCGGCGACGAAACGTGAACGCCCCGGCGCTCGTGCCGGGGCGTTCCGCCTACTTGGTCCGACGGGTGCGCTCCGACGGTTCGACTACGTCGCCGACCGTTCGCCTTCCGCTCCGCTGACGACGAAGCTAGGCGGCCTGGGCCAGAGGGACACCCCTCGTTCGTGACAGAAAACCGGCAAAGTCGGACATCACTCCCTCGACGCGCGTGACGATGCCACGTCGCGCGCTCATGTGATGTCGGCGCGTGCGCGTGCGCCGCGATGTTCATCGGATGCTCGCCTCCATCCGCTCCGCCGCCGTGCTCGGCATCGATGCGTACGACGTCACGGTCGAAGTCGACGTCGCACCGGGATTGCCGCAGTGGATCACCGTGGGACTGCCGGCGAGCGCGGTGAAAGAGAGCCGAGAGCGGGTCAGCGCGGCGCTGCTCAACTCGGGATTCACCGTGCCGCCGCGCCGTATCACGACGAACCTCGCGCCCGCCGACATTCGCAAGGAAGGCACTGCCTTCGACCTTCCCATCGCGCTGGGCGTTCTCGTCGGCGCGGGCGCGATCGACGCCGAAGCGGTGGCGGCACACACTTTCGTGGGAGAGCTGGGGCTCGACGGCACCCTCCGTCCCGTTCGCGGCGCGCTCTCCATCGCGCGCATGGTCGCCGCGCGCTCCTCGACTTGCGGCTCGTCTACGCTCGTGCTTCCGAACGCGAACGTCGCCGAAGCATCGCTCGTACGTGAGCTACGACTCTCGGCGCCGCGCACACTCGTCGAGCTCGTGACGTGGCTACAGCGCAGATCCTTGCCGGCGCCGGAACACCGCGCCGCGAGTCCGGTCGATGTCGATCACGCCGACTTCGCCGACGTCGCGGGACAGGAGGGGGCCAAGCGCGCGCTCACCGTCGCGGCGGCCGGCGGACACGGCGTGCTGCTCGTCGGCCCGCCTGGCTCGGGCAAGACGATGCTCGCTCGACGCATGCCGTCCATTCTGCCGGCGCTCACCCCCGCTGAATCACTCGAGGTGACAGCGGTGCACAGCGTCGCCGGCATGCTCGATCCCACACTCGGCGCGGTCACGCGTCGGCCATTTCGCGCACCGCATCACTCCGTGTCCACCGGGGGACTCGTTGGAGGCGGGTCGTCGCCACGTCCCGGCGAGGTGAGCCTCGCGCATCACGGCGTGCTCTTTCTCGACGAGCTGCTCGAGTTCCCACGCTCCGTTCTGGAGGCGCTACGGCAACCGATGGAGGACGGCACCGTGACGATCGCGCGCGCGCTCGCGTCGCTGCGATTTCCCGCCCGATTTGCGCTCGTCGCGGCGATGAACCCGTGTCCGTGCGGCCACGCAGGCGATCCTTCCCATCCGTGCACCTGCTCCGCGGCGGACATCGTGCGCTATCGCTCGCGACTGTCCGGGCCACTTGCTGATCGCATCGACATGCACGTGACGGTGCCGGCGGTCGCGCTCTCGCGTCTGTCCGCGGACGAAGACGTCGAGCGTTCGGCGTCGATCCGGTCGAGGGTGGAGCAGGCGCGCACCGTGCAGCGCGCCCGCTACCGAGAGGAGCACGCGTGCAACGCGCGCGCGCCCGGCCGCTGGCTCGAGACGCACGGCGGACTGACGCCCGACGCGCGACGGCTACTCTCGTCTGCGGGTGAGCGGCTTCACCTGTCGGCCCGCGCCTATCATCGCGTCCTGCGGGTTGCGCGCACGATCGCCGATCTCGACGGCGCGCGTACGGTCGGCGAGGCGCAGGTGGGTGAGGCGCTGGGCTACCGGCCGCGGGGGCCAGACCTCTCTGGTCCGCCCGCCACGTCGATGCGGAGCGAGACGGACGAGATCGTCGCGACGATCACCGGATGACAAAGCGCACGTCTGGCGCGTCTTCACACGATGATCTCCGAGGACGACAGCTCCGCGCCCGTGTGGCCGCTCCGCGTGACCGCGCTGGGGCTCGCCCTGCTCGGCATCGTGCCCATGGCGAACGTGGTCGCGCCTGGCGGCGGTCTCGCGTGGTGGGGACCATCGATGCGGTTGTGGATCGTGTGGACCGCGCTCACGGTCTGCGTCGCATTCGCGATCGCGCGGTTGCTGCCGCGGGCCTGCGACGCGGCGGAACGTGCCGTCTCTCGCGCCCTTCTGCGTCCGTCTCCAACGATGTTCGCCATCCTGGCCGCCGTGACGACGGCGTTCCTCGCCCTCGTGCTCTCCTGGCGCACCTTTCATCTCCAGCCCATCACGATCGACGAGCTGTCGACGCAGTGGCAGGCGAGTCTGCTCACGCATGGCCGCTTGTCGGCCGCCGCCGAGGGGCATCCCGAGTTCTTCGGGACGATGCAGACACTGCAATCGAATGGGCGCTGGCTCACCCAGTTCCCTATCGGGGCGCCAGCGCTGCTCAGCCTGGGAATGCTCGTCGGCGCTCCATGGCTGGTGAACCCGCTGCTTGCCGCGCTCACCGCCTGTGTCGTCTATGCGTTTGCGAGACGGACGTCGACCGAGACGCAGGCGCGCGGCGTCGCGCTGCTGTTTGCGCTCTCGCCCTTCGTTCTCTTTCTCGCGGCGACACAGCTCGATCACGTCGGCGAGATGCTGTTCGTCTGGCTCGCCCTCGCCGCGCTGCCCGGCTGGTGGTCTTCCACCGACGTCGCCGGAGCGCGACGAAGCGCCGCGCTCATCGGCGCGTCGCTCGGTGCGGCCGTCGCGATACGACCGTACGACGCCGCGTTGATGTCGCTCGCGATCGGCGCGTTCCAGCTGCACGCCGTCTGGCGGCGTCCAATCCTCGCGCGATCGCTCGGCGTCCAGGTGTTGGCCGGCGTCGTACCGGTGATGGTGCTGCTCGCCTGCAACGCCGCCGTGACGGGACACCCACTCACCTTCGCGTACGACATCCTCAACGGATCGGCGCACCGTCCCGGGTTCCACGTCGATCCGTTCGGTGTCCTGCACACGCCGCGTCGCGGGCTGTTCAACATCTCGGCGTACCTGATGCGGCTCGATGTCTCGCTGCTCGCTTGGCCCGTGCCATCGCTCGCGCTCGTCGCCGTCGTCCTCGCGTGGCAGCGTCGTGCGTCACGATGGGACCGGCTGCTGCTTGGCGCGATGGGAATGATCCTCGTCGGCTACTGGGCGTACTGGGGTGAGGGACGATCGCCCGGTCCGCGCTTCCTCCTCTCTGTTGCGCCAGTCTTTCTCGTCTACGTGGCACGCCTGCCGGGCGTACTCCGCGAGCGGGCTCGCGGCGAGGTCACTCGCCGCGCGGCCGGGCTTCTGATCCCGATCTGGCTGCTCGCCGCGTGGCTTTCTCCGCCGATGACTGCGCAGCCGTTCGGCGTGTGGACCCTGGCGCGGAGGACGGCCGAGCGCGACTCCGCCACGCCACTCGTGCTGGACGCGGTTGCAAGGAATCGCCTCTCGCATGCATTGGTGTTCGTCGACGACGGCTGGCATGCGCGGCTCGCCTCTCGGTTGCGTGCGCTGGGCGCGCGGCCGTTCATGGCGCAGCGCATCGTCGGCCACTACGACGCGTGCATGTTGCAGCAGCTCCTCGATTCCGCCGAGCACACGCCGGCGCTCGCGACGCGGCAGGGACCGTTCGTCTTTGCCGCGTTGGACGGCGACCCCGGTGCGCCGCCCATTCCCGGTCTTCCGGCGCTCGAGCAGCTCGCGCTCGACCCGACGCGTCGACGCACCGCCGATTGCGAGCGATTCCTGCGCGACGCGCGATCGAACGGCGTCGATCTCGCGCGTTTTCTCCCGCTCGAATCGCTCGACGCGGCGGGGCGCCTGAGCGGGAACGTGATCTTCGTGCGCGATCACGGCGAGCGAAATGCGCTCCTGCGCGGACGATTCGCCGACAGGAGCTGGTACCGCGCGCGAGTGGATGTCTCGGGCGGTCGGCTGCTGGCGACACTCGCCGCCATGCCGCATCCCTGACTCGCCGCATTGTCCGGCTTGCCCCTGCGGGCTACGTTCGAAGGATGACGACCATCGCCATCATCGGGCCCGGCGCGATCGGCGGTGTTCTCGCCGCCTGGCTGGGTCAGGATCCGACGCACACGATCACCGTGTGTGCGCGCAGCTCGTTCGACCATCTCGAGGTCGAGACTCCAGCAAGGACGATCAGAACCGGGCCGCGTGTGATCACCGACCCGTCGCAGGCCACACCCGTCGACTGGGTGCTCATCACCACCAAGGCGTACGACGCGGTGGCCGCCGCGGCATGGCTGCCGGCCCTGCGACGGCCGAACACGCGCGTCGTCGTGCTGCAGAACGGCGTCGAGCACGTCGAGCGGTTCGCCCCATACGTTCCCATCGAGTGGCTCGTCCCCGCCGTGATCGACTGCCCCGCGGAGCGCACCGCACCCGGCCGAATGCGCCAGCGTGGTCCCTCGTGGATCGTCGTGCCGGAGGGCGTGAACGGCCGCGCGTTCGTGCCGCTCTGGGCGAAGACGAACTTCGACGTCAAGACGGATGACTTCAAGACGCGCGCGTGGGCCAAGCTGTGCATCAATGCGCCCGGCGCCATCTCGGCGATTCTCATGAAGCCCACGGGCGTGATCCAGGTGGATCCCATCGCGGAGCTGACGCGGGGCATCGTGCGCGAATGTGTCGCCGTGGGACGCGCCGAAGGCGCCCGGCTCGACGACGCCATCGTCGAAGCGGTGGTCGAGGGCGCGCGCAAGGCGCCGGCCGACTCGCTCAACTCGCTCATCGCCGACCGGATGGCGGGCCGTCCGATGGAGATCGACGCGCGCAACGGTGCGATCGTCCGGTTCGGGCGGAAGCACGGGATTCCCACGCCGCTGAACGAGATGGCTGTCGCGCTGCTGGTCGCCGCGCAGGACTCGCGCACGTACTCGTAGCGGAAGCGCGTCGAGCCGTGGACGCATTCAGCCACCGTCACGCTCGTCGCCAGCCTGCTGAAGGACCTCGTGGCGCGGGGGCGGTGGGAGCGTACGTCGTGCTGCTCTTCACGCGACTACAGTAGAGATCAACAGCGGCGATTTTGCCATCTCGCGCGACAAAAGATCTCTCTGACGCTCTACGCGTGGTGCAGGGTGCGCCCCTCGGAGCGTGAGTGAGAAACCATGTGGCGCGCGCGTCGCGAACGAGGCAATTTGCGCGTGACCACCCCAATCGTGTTTCCGCTCGACACGCCGCGCCACGTGCCTGCTCTCGTTCACATCGATCCGCTCACCGGCGTGCTGCTCGCGCTGGCGGTCATCCTCGCGGCGGCACGGCTCGGCGGCAGCGTCGCCGAGCGGTTCGCTCAGCCGGCGGTGCTCGGCGAACTGCTCGTGGGCGTGCTGCTCGGCAATCTGCCGGGCCTCGCCGGCGGCTGGTCGCTCTCGGTGCGCAACGATCCGATGATCGGCATGCTCGCCGGCATCGGCGCGGTCGTGCTCCTCTTCGAGGTCGGGCTCGAGTCGACGTTGCGCGACATGCTGCGCGTCGGCGTGCGCTCGCTCGTCGTCGCCGTGCTCGGGGTGGTCGTCCCCTGGGTGTTGGGCTTTCTCGTCGGGCGACTGCTGCTGCCCGATCACAGCGTCTACGTCCACATTTTTCTCGGGGCGACGCTCACGGCCACGAGCGTCGGCATCACGGCACGCGTGCTGAAGGATCTGGGGCACGCCCAGACGCTCGAGGCCCGGATCATTCTGGGAGCCGCGGTGATCGACGACGTGATCGGGCTCGTCATTCTCGCCGTGGTGGGCAGCATCATCTCCGCCGCCAACGAGGGCACCACACTCTCGCTGAGTGCGGCCGTGCTCGTGCTGGCGAAAGCGCTCGGCTTTCTCGTCGGCGCGTTCTCGATCGGGGCGTTCGCATCGCCACGGGTGTTCGCGGTCGCGGCACGCATTCGTGGTCGCGGCATGCTGCTGACGACGGCCCTCGCCTTCTGCTTCCTGCTCGCCGCGCTCGCGTCGCTCATCGGACTGGCGCCCATCGTCGGCGCGTATGCGGCGGGGTTGATCCTCGAGGAGGCGCACTACGCCGATCTGACGGAGCAGGGAGAGCATCGGCTCGAGGAGCTCGTGCGGCCCATCTCCGTCTTCCTCGTGCCGATCTTCTTCGTGTTGATGGGCATGCGCGTGGAGCTCGGCGCGTTCCTGCAGCCGGGCGTGCTCGGGTTGGCCGCGTTGCTCACCGTCGTGGCGATCATCGGCAAGCAGGCCTGCGCGCTGGGAGGCATCGGCGCGCCGGTGGACCGCACGATGATCGGCATCGGCATGATCCCGCGCGGCGAGGTGGGCCTGATCTTCGCGAACATCGGCCTGGGCCTGCGCGTGCGCGGTGAGCGGATCGTCGACGAGCGCACCTTCGCGGCCGTGGTGGTGGCCGTGATGCTGACGACTCTCGTCACCCCGCCCATGCTGAAGTGGCGGCTGACGTCGATGGCGCGGCAGCGCGGCAGCGTGGAGGCCGCGGCGGCGGACTAGGGAAGGGGTTCGCTGGTTGCACACCGTCCTGCAACGAAGGGCGTGCCTCGCGGCACGCCCTTCGTTGTTCATCAGGCAGTCTGCTGCCCCCAGCATCCTGCCCACTCCGTTCAACCTTTCATGGCGCCCCGCGCTCAGAACACGAAGATCGCGTTGAGCCCGACGGTACCCTGATTCTTTTTCGTCTTGCCCTTGTCGTCAGTGAAGATCTCGGAGTCAGCGTGATCGAATCGGCCCTCGGCGCGCAGGACGAAGTTGTTCGAGAACTTGTACGTGGGCGTGATCGTGAACTCGCTCGCCGTGACCTTGCTGCCGGCCACCAGGCGAGTGCCTCCCTCGTCCTTGAACGTCTCCGCGCGGAGGCCGAGCGACAGTCCCGTGGACGGTCCGACGCGAGCGTAGCCCGCGACGCCGGACCACGTGGCATCGTCGCCCGTCTTCACGGCGCTGGCCTTTCTTTCCGTGCCGTAGTCGGCGTTGAGACCGAGCATCAACAGATCGGAGACCGTGTAGGTCGCGACGAGATCGCCGACGTGGCGGATCGTGTGATTGTCGTTCTCACCCTCTGGACCGCCGATGTAGTTCAGGTAGATCGCAACCGGCGGCGCGGGCTTGAGCGCGAGCTGCGCGCCGATGGACTTGCTGGCATTGAGGTCGACCGCCTGGTCCCACCCATTCACGACCATCGCCATCAAGGAGACCATGCTGTTCGGCGTGTAGCTCGCCTTGATCCCCGTATGCGTGAGCGGGATGGCGTAGTTGAACAGCAGCGAGCGGCTGTAGTTGTCGTTGTAGCCGTCGTAGCCCTCGATCACCTCGTAGCCCATGTGGGTGATGAACTTTCCGAGATCGATGCGAAGGCCGCTTCCGACCGGCGCGATGTAGCTGACGAACGCCTGCTGGAGGTCCGCGCCGTTGCCGATGTTGAGACCGTTCGACTGCTCCTTGCCGGGAATCGAGGAGCCGGCCTCGAGATCGACGCGGAATCCCGCGTCTCCCGCCTTCGCGACGGGCTTCTGCAGCACGAGCTCCGCGACGTCTATGCTGAAGTTGTTCGACTTGTCGTCGAAGTAGCGGAGACCGTTGAGCTGATCCTCCGGCTGATTGAGGTTGTAGGTGTAGCCGAACGAGAGGAAGGCGTTGGCGGTGATGTCGCGGAAGAAGTTCGGCGCGGAGTCCGCTGCCGGGGCCGCGGCGGGGACCACGGCCTTGGGCGTCGAGTCAGTAGCCGTCCGTGCGGCGGACGCGGTGACGCCGACTGGCGCCATGGCGAGAGTCGCCGATGCCTGCGCCGAGGCGACGGAACCAGCCGTCGTGACGGCGAGCATCAGAGTGAGAGCTGCAGATCGGTGCCGTTCCAAGGAGCCTCCTCGCTGTGTGATTGCGTGCCGAAGCACAGAGTGTGATGTCGTGAGGTGCGCGTTACACGTGAGCCGGATCGAGCGCCTTGCGGCGAACCTCGTCGGCCGTCACGGGAGTGAGTGCTGCATTGTCTTGCTCGCCGGTGCGAATGCGGATCACGCGTTCGATCGCCTGCACGAAGATCTTGCCGTCTCCGACGGCGCCTGTCCGCGCGCCCTTGATGATCGCATCGATCGTCGGTTGCACATACGGCTCCGAGCAGACCATCTCGATCTTGACCTTCTCCTGGAACTCCAGCACCACGGCGCCGCCGCGATAGTGCTCCAGGCGATCCTGTTCACCGCCATGGCCACTGGCGCGACTGAGCGTGATGCCGGTGACACCAGCGCGGAACAGGGACTCTTTCACACTGGCCAAACGCTCTGGCCGAATGACGCATGTGATCAGCTTCATCTCGATTCATCCTTGAGTGTCGGGTGTCGTCGTCTGAGCGGCGAGCGGGTAGCGGAGGAGTCGGGACGCTACGCCGTGGTGGCGTCCCGCGCTCCGCTCAATCGCCCGCGACCGGGGAGGAACTGAAGCTGCCGAGCGGCGGCGCATCGCCGTGCGTGAGCACGATGCCTGTGGTCATGTCGCCGCGATCCGGATAGGCGAGCGAGCCCATTTCGGGGATGTCGAGCCCGAGCTCTTCGTCCGCCGCCGAAACGCGGCTGCCGCCCGTGACGAGACTCGTGATCTTCCACGCGGCCCACGCCGTGGCACCGACCCAGGCGACGTTCGCGACGATGCCGACGAGCTGCGCGACGATCTGTGTCGTGCCGCCATAGAGCAGGCCCGTGACATTGCCGGTGACGCCGTTCAATCCGCCGCCATACGTGCCGTCGGAGAAGATGCCCACGGCGACGACTCCCCAGAGCCCGTTCACGCCGTGCACCGAGATGGCACCGACGGGATCATCGAGCTTGAGAGATTTCTCGATGTACCCGACCGCCCAGCAGACGAGCAGGCCGGCGATCAATCCGATCGCGACCGCCGAGGGAGCCGTGACGAACGCGCACGGCGCGGTGATGGCCACGAGTCCCGCGAGCAGGCCGTTCGCGAGCATCGAAGGGTCGGGCCTGTCGTACTTCATCCACACCCACGCCATCGCCGCCACGGCACCGGCCGCGCCCGCGAGCATGGTGTTCGTCGCGACGACGCCGATCCGAACGTCCGTACCCGCGAGCGTCGAGCCGGCGTTGAACCCGAACCATCCAAACGCCAGCACGAAGGTGCCGAAGATCGCCATCGGGATGTTGTGCCCGGGGATCACGTTGGAGGTGCCGTCGGCGTTGAACTTGCCGCGCCGAGGTCCGAGCAGCTTGCACGAGACCAGCGCGATGACGCCGCCGGTGAGATGCACGACGCCGGAGCCGGCGAAGTCGACGTAGCCGTTTCCGAGGCCGACATTCTTGCCGAGCGCCGACAACCATCCGCCGCCCCACGCCCAGTTGCCGAAGATCGGATAGATTATCGCGCCGAGGAACACGGTGAACACGCAGAACGACGAGAACTTCCACCGCTCGGCGAGCGCACCGGTGGGAATCGTCAGCGTGGTGTCCATGAACACCATCTGGAACAGGAAGAAGGCGAACACCGACGCGTTGTACGCGACGCCGGTGAGGAAGAAGCCCTTCATGCCGAACAGTCCCCACTCGTGGCCGCCGAGCGTGATGCTGAACATCCCGTTCAAACCATCGTAGCCGCCGAGTGTGCCGAGCGCGCCGACGCCGCCCATGTGCAGCCCGAAGCCGACCACCCAGTAAGCCAGCATGCCGATCGCGTAGACCATGAAGTTCATGGTCACGGTATGACCCGCATTCTTGGCTCGCGTGAAACCCACTTCCACCATGGCGAAGCCGAGCTGCATGAACATCACGAGGAAGCCCGCGATGAGCACCCAGACCATGTTGATCGCCGCGCCCGTGTCGGCGACCGTCTTGGCCACCTCTTCGACCGTCGGCGGGGCCGGCGTAGCCGACTGCGCGAGCATGACAGTGGGCACCGCGACCGCGGCCAGTACCACTGCGGCGACGAGCCCTCGCCGAACGTGTGTGAGTACCCGCGATTCCATGTTCGCTCCTCGTGTGATGGTTGCTGATGCGTGCCAGAACACTGCGTGCGGCGCTGCGTGCGGTCGTCCGTCCTGCGCTGCGGCACATGCGAAGCCCCCGAGGTCGGAGGCGCGTGGCAACGGGGGCGTGGGTGAGCTCGACTCGGTCCTGCGAGCTCCTAGCTCGGTCCCGCCCACCGATTTCGCCGATTGCCCTCGGCATTGTTGCCCCAGGAATTCGACCGGCGCTCGGGAGCCAATCCGCTCGGACGAATCGTCGGCATCTCGCGTCGCGTCGATGGGCGCGAGGGAGAACGGGCGGACACAACAGAAGATTTCGTCACGCCGTCAAACTAGGACAACAAAATTGGCGTGTCAAGCTTGATGTGCAAAATTAGCAAAATGTGTCGTTAAAATAAGTGATACTGCTACAAAATTTGCTAAAATAGCCGTTTCCTAAAGTCATCTGACATAATTTGGCGGATCTTCCCGGCAGCGGGCCGTCGAACGACTTGCCGGAAAAAGCGACGAGGCGAGCTCAGTGAGCTCGCCTCGTCGCCTGGAGTCCTGCTGGACCAGTCGCGTCTACAAAACGCCCTGCCCTGGGTCCGGCGTATCGTCGCTCGAGAACAGCACGGTCGTGAGATACCGCGCGCCGGTGTCCGGGGCGATCATCGCCACGCGCTTTCCCGGTCCCAGCGTCGTCGCCACCTGGAGCGCCGCGAAGGCGATCGCGCCACTCGACATGCCGACGAACAATCCCTCCTCTCTGGCAAGGCGTCGAGCGACCGGGAAGGCATCCTCCTCCCACACCGGGATGACGCGGTCCACCACGCTCCGGTCGAAGTTGTCCGGCACGAATCCGGGACCCATGCCCTGGAACTGGTGCTGGCCACGCTCGCCACCCGAGAGCACCGGCGAGCGCGCCGGTTCGACCGCCACGATGAGCACATCGGGGCGCCGCTCCTTGAGGAAGCGGCCGACACCGGTGATCGTGCCGCCGGTGCCAGAGCCGTAGACGAATGCGTCGATCCGCCCCTCCATCTGCGACCAGAGCTCCGGCGCGGTGGTCTCGTAGTGAATCTTCGGATTCGCTGGATTGGAGAACTGATTGGGGAGCCAGGCGCCCGTCTCGTCGCGGATCTGCTCGGCCGCTTCGATCGCGGCCAGCATGCGCCGCTCGGGGTCGGTGAGCACCAGCTCCGCCCCGTACGCCTCCAGCGTACGCTTGCGCTCGTCGCTCGCCGAATCGGGCAGGCAGAGGATGAGCCGATACCCGCGCGCCGAGGCGACCTGCGCCAGGCCAATGCCGGTGTTCCCCGACGTCGGCTCGACAATCGTGTCGCCCGGCTTGAGCACGCCACGCGCTTCCGCGTCGAGGATCATGCCCAACGCCGTGCGGTCCTTGATCGAGCCGCCAGGGTTCGCCCCCTCGAGCTTCATCCACACTTCCGCCATCTCGGCGGTCGCGACGCGCTCGAGCCGCACGATCGGCGTGCGACCGATCACGGCGTCCACCCGATTGCCCGACACCAGCGGCGTGTCGATCACGTTGGCGCCGAACGACGCCGCGCTCGACGGGGCAAAGTCGCTCATGAGCCCCTCCGCGTGACGAATGGCGCGTGTCGCGGTGAGCGGGTCATGCGACCGGTCCTGCCACGACCGTGCCTCCGAGGATCGCCTTGACACCCGCGTCGCCGAGCCGGCCGGTGAACGACCGGATGCTCTCGCCCTGGGTCTTGCCGGACGTGAATGCCTCGAACAGACGCTCCAGCGCGTTTGGAACCTCGTCCGCTGCGGCGCGGAATCCGATGCGATGGCCGAGCGCGCTGTTCTTTCCGAGCCCGCCGCCGACGAAGAAGTCGAAGCCCTCCACCTGCACACCGCCCTGGTTGAGCAGCACACCCTGCAGCCCGACGTCGGCGATCGGATGCTGGCCGCACGAGTTGGGGCACCCGGCGACGTGCAGCTTGACCGTATCGGTGAAGCCGGGCAGACGGTCCTCGAGCTCCTGCGCCAGACGAATGCTGAACAGCTTGGTCTCGGTGAGCGCGAGCTTGCAGTACTCGCTTCCGGTACACGACGCCGTGCCTCGCTGGAACGGCGATCCGTCGAGCGCGACGCCAAGCGCGCGGCTGCGCTCCACCAGCTGAGCCGTGCGGTCGGTGCGGATGTTCGTGAGCAGGATGTTCTGCGTGGCGCTCAGGCGCAGCGAACCGTCGCCGAACTCGTCGGCAAGAGTCGCAAGCCCGCGGAGCTGATCGGGGGAGATGCGGCCCGATACCACGGAGAATCCCGCGTACGACAGGCCGTCCTGCTTCTGCGGGTGCACGCCGATGTGATCGCGGAAGTGCCCCTCGGGTGCATGCTCTTCGGCCAACGCGTCGAGCGTATAGCCGATCCGCGTCTCGATCTCCGCGAGGAATTTCTCCGCCGTCCAGCCGTGGTTCACGAAAAGGAACTTCATGCGCGCCTTGGCGCGGTTCACGCGAAGCTCGTCCGAATCGCGGAAGATCGCCGTGATCGCGTTGATCACCTCCGGGAGCTGCTCCTGGTGCACGAAGGCGGGCAGCAGCACGGCGAGGTGCGGCTTGGTCGAGAGCCCGCCGCCGACGCGCACGTGGAAGCCCACGACGCCGTCCGCGTTGCGGACGGCCGTCGCGCCGATGTCGTTGATCTCCGGATATGAACACCAGTTCTGGCAGCCCGTGATCGTGATCTTGAACTTGCGCGGCAGGTTGGCGTAGTCCGGGTTGCCATTGAGGAACCGATCCACCGTGACGGCGAGCGCGCTCGCGTCGATCAGCTCGTCGTGCTCCACGCCGGCGAGCGCGCAGCCCGTGACGGTGCGCGGATTGTCGCCGCATGCGCCCATGCTCGTCCAGCCGACTTCGGCGAGCGACTCCCAGATCGCCGGGATGTCCTCGATGCGCAGCCAGTGCAGCTGGAAGTTCTGGCGATTGGTGATGTCGATGCTCGAGCGCGCGTACCGGTCCGAGATGTCGGAGATGCGGCGCACCATGTCCGACGTGAGCAGGCCGTTCGGCGTGCGCACGCGCATCATGAAGAACGGCATCTCCTCGCCGCGCGTGCCTCGTCCGTCACCCTGCGTGTAGAGACCCCAGGCGCGAAAGCGCACCGTGAGATCCTCGTCCGCGATCGACGAGAATCCCTCGCGCGAGTAGCGGCGGATATCGTCCATGATCGACCACGGCGCCTTCTCGCGCTTGATGCGCTCGACGCGCTGCGCGGCACTCTCCTTTACCGGCGTCAGCGCGGAGGTCGTATCGGTGGGGGTCGCGGTTGGTCCGGTCATGTCAGGCTCGGGAAAGAAGTGTAAGTCCGCTGAGTAGTACGAGTGTCGTCGCGCCCCACCGCACGTAGTGCGGGTGCGACCGGCGGGCGACCCAGCCGCCCAACAGCACGCCGGGGATCGATCCGATCAGGAGTCGACCGACGAGTCCAATGTCGACGTTGCCGAGGCTCCAGTGCGCGGCAGCCCCGGTGCCGGTGATGAGCACCGCGTGCGCGATGCCCGTTCCGATGAGCAACGGGCCGCTGAGCGGCGAGAAGAGCACGAGCGCCATGTCCACCAGGCTCCCGCTTCCCACCGACGTCGCGCCGACCGTCACCCCGATCAACAGGCCGATGAACGCGATGGTCTTTCCGCTGGGCTGGCGCAGCCGCTCGACCCACTTGGCATCTCGGCGGCGAGCGATCTCCATGAGTACGGCGATCAGCGGCGTGAGCACGAGCACGACGCCGATCCACACGCGGATCGTTCTGGGTGCGCCCCTGAAGTTCGCGAGCAGCTTGGTGCCGATCAACACGCCTGGCAGGCTACCGATCGCCATCAACCACACCCAGCGCCAGACGATCGTCTTGCGCTGCAGGTGCGATCCCACGCCGACGATCTTCGTCAGCAGTCCAAACAGGAGATCGCTGCCGACGACGGTCGCGGGCGGAATGCCGAGCAGGAGGAGCACCGGCGCCATCAGCGCGCCGCTGCCCACGCCCGTGAGCCCGATCATGAAACCGACGACGAGACCGGCCACGATGAGATTCACCAACATCGCGTTCATTCGGCGTTCTCCGGCAGGGTCGGCGCGGAAAAGGTGTGCAGCCCGCACTCGGTCTTGCCGGTGCCAGACCAACGTCCCGCGCGCTCGTCCTCGCCCGCGCGAGTGGCGCGGGTGCACGGCCAGCAGCCCAGGCTGGAGTAGCCCTGGTCCAGGAGCGGGTTGTACGGAATGCCCTTGTCGAGCAGAAAGCTCCAGACCTGGCCCCGATTCCAGTACGCGAGGGGATACACCTTCGCGAGTGGCCGGCCGTTCGCCAGATGATGCTCGACGACGTCCGTGTTCGCGCGCGTCGGGCCCTGATCGCGCCGCACGCCGCTCACCCACGCGTCGAAGTCGCCGAGCGCTCGCTGCATCGGTTCCACCTTGCGAATCGCGCAGCAGCCATCGGTGTCGGTCTCGTACAACGGACCCGGATCCGAGAGCGGCTTGTACTCGACGAGGTTGAGTGCGTAGCGCGCCACCAGCTCGTCCCGCAGGGCATACGTCTCGGGGAACAGAAATCCGGTGTCGAGAAACACGATTGGCGTCGCCGGCTCGATCTGGCTCGCCATGTAGGCGAGCGCCACGCCGGGTCCGCCGAAGCTCACCGTGACCGCGGTGCGGCGCGGGAAGGTGCGCAGCGTCCACGCGAGAATGTCCTCCGGCGTGCGATCGCGCAGGCGCGACGCCTCTTCCCGAAGACGCTGCGGCGTCAACAGGTCCGCGGTCGCGGTGCCGGGAACGAGGCTCGGAATCGGGCCGTCGATCATCGTCGTCACGCGTCCACGGTGGAGGAGAGGGGCACGCGCCGTCGCAGTAGCTCCAGCACACGCTCGACGCTCTCGTCGAGTGACTCGTGCTCCGTGTGCAGCTCGAGCTCCGGAGTGAGCGGCGGCTCGTACGGATCGGAGACGCCGGTGAACGACGGGATCGTGCCCGCGAGCGCCTTGTCGTAGAGTCCCTTCACGTCGCGCCGGATGCACTCGTCGAGCGACGCGTTGACGTATACCTCGATGAACGCATCGCCGATCTCGCGGCGGGCAGCGTCCCGGGTGGAGCGATACGGTGAGATCGCCGCTGTGATCACGGCCACGCCATTCCGCGTGAGCAGCTTCGCCACATAGGCGATACGTCGCACGTTGATGTCGCGATCCTCACGCGAGAAGGTGAGTCCCTTCGAGAGGTTCTCGCGCACCTCGTCGCCATCGAGCACCTCGACACCAGAGCGCTCGCGCCGCAGCCGCTCCGCCACCGCCGCCGCCACCGTCGACTTGCCCGCGCCGGAGAGGCCGGTGAGCCAGAGCGTGAATCCACGACGCGCTCCGCCGTCGGTCAGCGCTGGCTGACTGTCCGTCGAGGGAGCGGCGTGCAATGGATGAGACATGTGAGCTCCGAGGTGCTGAGGCGTGCGGTGAGAATGGCGTGTGCTCGATCGACCCCAATCGACCCTACATGTAGCCGTCGCGGCGCAGCGTCTCGAGCCCGCCGCCATCGTCCTTGTCCTGCGCGCGTCCCGCCCGCTCGGCGACGTGCGCGAACTTCCCGCTCTTCAGCTCGACGATGATCTCCCCCACGTTCGTCGACGTGGACTGGACCGCCTTCGTGCACGGCCAGCAGCCGAGCGAGCGGAAGCGCTGTCCCTCGCCGCGATCGTAGTAGAGGCCGACCGTCGGAATCCGTTCACGCTCGATGTACTCCCAGATGTCGAGCTCCGTCCAATCGAGCAATGGATGGATGCGCACGTGCGTGCCGGGCGCGAATTCCGTCGCGTACTGATTCCAGAACTCGGGCGGCTGATCGGCGATGTTCCAGTTGTTCTCGCCCGAGCGCGGCGAGAAGTAGCGCTCCTTGGAGCGGCTCCCCTCCTCGTCGGCGCGCGCGCCGACGATCACGCCGGTGTACGGCTCCTTGTTCGTGTCCACGACGTACTTCCCGATCTTATGGTCGAAGCGATAGCGCTTCCCCTCGCCCGAGAGGGTGCGGCGCAGCGCTTCCGTCTTCAGGTTCCCGCAGCAGGTGAGGCGATCGACATTGCCGTCGGGAAAGGTCTGTTTGGCGGCGAGCGCTTCCTCGTTCTGCCCATAGATCACCGTCAGGCGCCACTCCGCCGCGAGACGATCGCGGTACTCGATCATCTCCGGGATCTTGTAGCTGGTGTCGATGTGGACGAGCGGCATCGGCACATGGCCGAAGAACGCCTTGCGCGCCAGCCAGAGGAGTACGGTGCTGTCCTTGCCGATCGACCAGAGCATCGCGAGCTGCGGAAAGCTCGCGTACGCCTCGCGGAGCAGGTGGACGCTGCGATGCTCGAGCTGATCGAGATGGTCGATGCGGCTCGCGCGTGCGCTCGCTGCGGTGGGGGTGATCCCTGCGGTCGTCATGCGTTGGCGCTCCATTCTTCGAGCCAGGCGAGGATTTCCGCGCCGGCGTCATCCGGTGTCAGTCGACCCGTGTCGAGCCGGAGCTCCGGCTGCACGGGCACGTCGTATCGCTCCTGCTCGGTGCGCGCCTCGCGCCGCGTCGCCAGCGTTTCCGCTGTGGCGGTGACGTGAACCTCGACGAAGTCCTTGGCGAGCGAGCGTGCATACCGACGCGTCTCCTCGTCGGGCGAGCTGATCGCGACGATCACGACGGCGCCATGTGCCTCGAGTCGCGACGCGAGCCACGCGAGCCGTCGCACGCGAAGATCCTGCTCCGCGCGCGTTCCTCCGCCGGGGAACAGCTCCGCCACCGTGTCGTCATCCAGTAGCTCGACGCGAGAGCCGGCACGTTCGGTCGCTCCGAGCAGCCATTGCGCCACCGACGACCTACCCGCGCCGCGCTCGCCGGTGAGCCACAGCACGCCCGGGCGAAGCACCGCCGTCGCGCCGGCGCGCGACACTCGCGGCGGTGCTTCGGCGGTGAGCAACGCCTCGCGCACGACGCCGCCGCCGCTGATGTTGAAGTTGTCCACGAGCACGAAGCGGCTCGTCGCCGCGAGGTCGGCGGCGAGATCGAAGGCGATCGGCTGCCGCAGCTTGAGCACGCAGTCCGCGACCTCGTTGCGGAGCACGGATGTTCTGCCGGTCACTGAATCGAGCGTCGACGCGTCGAGCACGCGCTCGATGCGCTCGAGATGCGCCGACACGCGCGCGGTGCCCAGCTTGAGCGTGTACGGACGCCCCAGCTCCAGCGCGCGAACACCCAGCCAGAACACGCTCGCGCGAATCCGCGTCGCGGCGACGGGCTGCGGCTCGTGCGCGAGCGTCGCGAGCTCTCCGCGAGTCACGTAGATCTGCTGCGCCAGCGTGAAGCCAGCCGACTCGCCTGCGCCGACCACCGTCGGGGCCATGCGGTTGAACGCCTCGAGCGACTTGACGCGCGTGCGCTTGCCCGACGGATGGAAGACGACTTCGTCGCCCACGCGGACGCGACCGCTGTCGACCGTGCCCGCCACGATGCGCCGATCATCGCCGTCGTTCGTGAACTTGTACACCGACTGAACGGACATGCGGAATGGACCGTCCACCGCTTCGCCCGCGCTCCGGAAACCATCGAGCGTCTCGAGCACGGTCGGTCCCGTGTACCACGACATCGTTGCTGATCGCATCGCGAGGTTGTCGCCATCGCGCCCGATCACCGGGATGATTGCCGCGGGCTCGAGTCCGATCGAACCGAGAAACGCCGTGAGATCATTGGCGAATGCGTCGAACGCCGCCTGGCGTCCACCGACGAGATCCATCTTGTTCACGACGACGGCGATCTGGCGCACGCCGAGCAGCGACAGCAGGTACGCGTGGCGCCGCGTGTTCTCCTGGATCCCTTCACCCGCATCGAGCACGAGCAGCGCCGCCTCGGCGCGCGCGGCGCCGGTGACCATGTTCTTGAGGAACTCGACGTGGCCCGGCGCATCGAGGATGAGATAGCGGCGCTTGGGCGTGCGAAAGAACACGCGCGCCGCGTCGATCGTGATTCCCTGCGCGCGCTCGTCCTTCAGCGCGTCGAGCAGGAAGGCGTACTCGAACGGCTTCGCCGTCCGCGCGCACAGATCCTTGATCTGCTCCAGCTTGCCCTCGGGCAGCGTGCCCGTATCGGCCAGCAGCCGGCCGATGATCGTGCTCTTGCCGTGATCGACGTGCCCCACGATCACGATCCCCATCCTCGCCTCGACCTCGTCGGGATCGGCGATGCCCTGGAACGCGTTCGGCGTGGTGCCGTCGTCGAACGGCAATCCTTCTTCATCGAGGCGGACGTGCCGACTCGGCGTCGAGGTGGATCCCGGCGCGGCGCTCATGACGACGCTCCGCCGCGCTGCGAGACGACGACGCCAGGCGCGCCATTCAAGACGAGGAGCGATTCGATCAGCACATCCGGCGCGAGCGACGCCGATACCGAACAGTAGGTCTGGAACGAGAGCGCGATCGCGCGCTCGGCGTGGTGCGCTTCGATTCCGTCGCCGTCGATCGCGACCTCCAACCGTGCACGCAGCACACGCCTCGGGACCTCGGCGCTCCGCTCGGCATCGACACGCACACGCAACGCGGCGGCGGGAGTGCGGCGCTTCGCGAGATACTCGACCACGTCGATGGCGGAGCAGGCGGCCAGCGCGCCCAGCATGGTATCGACCGGACCGAGTCCCGCCTGCCCCGCCGCGTCGATCGTCACGCTCGGCCCATCCGGACGGCCGATCTCGTAGCGGCGGTCGCCTCGCCACGTGGCGTGCACCGTCGTCGAGGTCGAGCGGTCAGGACCGCAATCGATCGTCGCTGGCTGGAACTGGTCGGTCTCTGCAACGCTCATCGCTGGTATCGGAACCCGGAACAGGATGGTGGGACTTGATGCTGCTACGAAAAACGGCCGCTCTGGCGAGCGGCCGGGGTGTTCCCGAGTGGGTGGAGACGTGTGCTACGTCAGTTGCTCCAATCCCGGCCGCGCGCTGTGGTTCTATGCTTCTTCAGAAGACAACAGCAAATCGAGAGTGCCGGGCACATGTACGCGCAGGTGCAACCGGCCGCGCGATTGGCGCGGGCGCTGCAAGCAGCGAGGACGGTGGAGCGAGGCGTGATTTGCACTGATGCCGAGTGGCGCTTCAGGAATGGATGGAGCGTGGTCTGGCTGGAAAAGGATCCTGTATACAAAAAGTGCCCGAGCGAGATGGCCGCCGGGCACGTTCGCGTTTTAGCTCATTGTTTAACGTGGCGGCAATAGGCGGCAAATCACCACGAGCTTCAATTAGTTCCAGCAACCTAGCCGCGCTGCCGAATCGAGTCAAGCGCAGTGAGCTTTTCGCGACGCGACGACCTTAATGTGCGCTTGCGCGGAGATGCGCCAGCTGCGCTTCGCACTTGTTCAGTTCACCTGCGACCTCCTCGCCTTCCTCTCGGATCGAGTCGCACTCACTCATTACTTCCTCGATCGGGTGCTCGTTCGCGGGTCTGATCAGCTGAGCCAGCGCGAGAGTCATCACGGCGCCAGCGCCCACGACGGCACAGACGATGAGTCGTCGCACCACGACTGGGAGCCGCTTCTTGCCGCCGAACGTGCTGACTTTTCGCCTGGAGACTGTCGCCTCGCCACGCTGTCCGCAGTGCGGACACATCGTGGAGTGAATGAGGACCAGCCCGCCGCAATAGCTGCAGATTGCGATCGCCATAGAGAGCGCCGACGTCGACGCTGCTTCTAGAGGAAGGGGACGCGCGTGGGGAGCCGAGCGTCGAGCATGGCCCAGGAGCAGGACGAGCCCGGTCATACTATAGCACAGTTCGGTGCTTCTGGCGAGAGGCCAGTGCACGAAGGCCTGCAGCCAGCCTATCCAGTGGATAGTTTCCGCACATATGGACGCGACGGCAGCGACTGGGGTGGACCGAAAAGAGCTGGATACAAAGGAGAGCGCACTCTCGGCGTGGCTTCTCGAACGCGGGCGAGTCGCGATCGGCTTCAGCGGGGGGGTGGATTCGGCCTACCTGGCGGTCGTCGCCCGGCGGGTGCTCGGCGAGTCCGGAGTGCTGGCCATCATCGGCCGGAGCGCGTCCTATCCGGCCGAGCAATGGGCTGCGGCTCGCCGCGTCGCGACGGAGTTCGACGTACCCGTGCTCGAGCTGGATACCGAAGAGCTGAGCGACCCCGACTACGCGGCGAACCCCAGCAACCGGTGCTACTTCTGCAAGTCCGAGCTGTGGACCAAGCTCGTTCCGGCGGCGCGCGCGCGAGGATTCGAGGCGGTGGCCGACGGCACCAACGCCGATGATCTCGCCGATCACCGCCCCGGGGCCCGCGCAGCGCTCGAGCATCGCGTGGCAAGCCCCCTGGCCGAGCTCGGATTCACCAAGGCCGATATCCGTCGCGCGTCTCGCGAGCTCGGACTTCCCACCTGGCAGCAGCCCTCGTCGCCGTGCCTGTCATCGCGAATCCCGTATGGCACTGGCGTGACGAAGGAACGGCTGGAGCAGGTCGAACGCGCGGAGGCGGCTCTCCGGGCTCTTGGGATCGCTGGCGATCTGCGCGTCAGGTATCACGACGAGCTCGCACGCGTGGAGCTGGCCCACTCGGAGCTGGCGAGCTGGCTCGAGCCGAGCCGGATCGCCGTCGTCCGCGATGCGGTCGCGGCGGCGGGCTTCGAGCGCGTCGCGATCGACCTGCGAGGATTCCGAAGCGGGTCGTTGAATGTGCTGCACGGTGTCGTGCCGGCATGACCGACGAGGGGCGCGGCGACCGCACGGCACGCAACGCCGAGGCGTTGGCCAAGGGGCTGGCCGCGCTCGGGCTCGGCTGTTCGGTGGAAGCTCGCGGAAAGCTGGTGCTGCTGTTGCCCGATCAGGAGACCGTGATCAAGCTTGCCGATGACTCGACGCGGCGCGCCGCGCTCGCGCTGGCCAAGGAGCATGGTTTCACGCACGCCGCCATCGAGCTGCCGAACGACCGCCGCCGCGCGGACCCCGACGCGGATGCGACTGTTCTTCGCGATTGAGCCGGGCGATCACGTCCGGACTGATCGAGGCGGCCGAGCACGTCCAGGCGCGTCATCGGCGGATGGAGACGTCGGTCGATGGGATCGGGGGCCTTTCCGAACTTTCGTCGGGCACGCGTCGTATGGATCGGGGTAAATCAGGAGCCGCGGCTCGAGCCGTTGCATCACCACCTCGAGCTCGCGAGCGAATCATTGCGCCGTCGGGCGCACGCTACCGCCGCATTCACGCGGCGACACTGGGAGGACGCTGACGATGGGGTGTATCGCGCGACTGGGCTGTCTCGTGCTGTTGGCGTGCCTTGCCGTCGGCGGATGGCTCACCCGCGACCGGTGGCTTCGCCATGTCTCGAGCTCGGCGACGCCGGCGACATCGACCGTGTCGACGTGGGAGCCGCTCAGTCCCGCGGCCGGGGTGCGCGGCAAGCGCGCCATCGACGATCTCGGCAGCTCGTCCGGACCGGTGTTCAAGAACCTCACGGCCAGCGAGGTCGCGTCGTACGTGTTCCAGTCCGCTGCACACACGATTCCCGCCTCGGCGGACAGTGCGGCGGCGGCGGTGATCGGCGACGCACTCTACGTACGTGCGGTCGTGCCGATGAAGGAGATCGCCGGGTCGGGCGTGCTCGGACCGCTCGCCGGACTGCTCAATGACCGCGAGCGTCTCCAGCTCTGCGGCAGCTTCCGCGTCGTTCGACCGGGGCTGAGCGAGTTCCGCATTCGCGAGATCAAGCTGCGCGACTTCAAGGTGCCGACCGGTGCGATCCCGCGACTCGTGCAGCAGATCACGCACGGCACTCGCCCCGAGGGGATCGCGGCGGACGCGCTTCCCGTGACGACGCCGCGCAGCCTGGCCGACGTGCGCATCGCGAACGGTCGCGTGACGCTGTACAGGACGACCGCCGAAGCCGCGCCGTGAACCGCCGCATCCTCATCGTCGACGACGAGCAGGGTATCCGCGCCGCACTCGGACAGCTGCTCGAGTTCGAGGGCTACGAAGTCCGCACGGCGAACAACGCGCGTGACGGGCTCGCCGAGTATGCGAAGTTCAAGCCGCACCTCGTCTTCATGGATGTGAAGATGGCGGGGATCGATGGGTTGGAGGCATTGCGAACCCTTCGAGAGCAGGATCCCGGCGCGGTCGTCGTGATGATCAGCGGCCACGCGACCATCCAGACCGCGGTCGAGGCGACGCAACACGGCGCGTACGACATTCTCGAGAAGCCGCTCGACACCGATCGCATTCTCGTCACGTTGCGGAATGCGCTCGCCCACCTCGACCTGCACGAGGAGAACAATCGTCTCCGCGACGCCGTGCGATCACGCTTCGAGATCGTCGGCACGTCGTACGCCATCCGTGCGGTGACGGAGAAGATCGAGCGCGTTGGGAAGACGCCCGCGCGTGTGCTCATCACCGGCGAGAACGGAACGGGCAAGGAGCTCGTCGCGCGCGCGGTGCATGGCCAGAGCACGCGCGCCCAGGCACCGTTCGTCGAGGTGAACTGCGCGGCGATCCCATCGGAGCTGATCGAGAGCGAGTTGTTCGGCCACATGAAGGGCTCGTTCACCGGAGCGGTGGCCGACCGGGCGGGAAAGTTCGAGCAGGCACACACCGGCACGCTGTTTCTCGACGAGGTCGGCGACATGAGCCTGTCCGCGCAGGCGAAGGTTCTGCGCGTCCTCCAAGACGGCGTCGTCACGCGCATCGGTGGGTCGAAGCCGATCCAGGTGGACGTGCGTGTGCTCTCGGCGACGAACAAGAACGTCGAGGCGGAGATCGCGGCGGGCCACTTTCGCGAGGATCTGTACTATCGCCTCAACGTCGTGCCCATCCACGTGCCGCCGCTGCGCGAGCGGCGAGAGGACATTCCGCTGCTGATCGGCCACTTCGTGGAGCAGCTCACAGGGCCAGGCGGGCTCGCCTCGCGCGCGATGTCGGACGAGGCGGTCGCGCGACTCTCGCAGCTCGACTGGCCGGGCAACGTGCGCGAGCTCCGCAACACGATCGAGCGGTTGCTCATCCTCTCCAACGGGCCGCGCATCACGGCGGAGGATGTCGATCGGCTCGTCGGCCGGCGCGCCGAGGGCGGTGAGGGGACGCTCGGCAGTCTGCTGGACGTGCCGACGTTCGAGGAGTTCAAGCACGCGGCGGAGCGGGCATATCTGGTGGCCAAGCTGCGCGCCTACGACTGGAACGTCAGCGAAACGGCGCGGGCGCTGGACATGCCTCGCTCCAACCTGTACAAGAAGATCGAGCGGTATGCACTGAGCCGCGAGGGTGGCGGCGTTCCAACGGCGGCGAGCGTGTCGGACGAGGACGACGAGACATGAGCGACTGGGACGCGAAGCTCAAGAAGATCGACAAGCAGCTCGAGTCGATGTCTGATTCGGCGCTGATTCCGGCGGCGCCGAAGAACGCCGCGCCGGCGGCGCGCGTGGAGGTCGCCGCCGAACGTGCGACGACGCGGACGTGGGGCGCCTTCCTCCGACTGGCGCTCGCCACGGCGCTCGGCGTCGGTATCCTCTTCTGGCCGTATCCGACGCGATGCGGTTTCGGGCTCGCCGGCTATCTCGCCGCGGTCACGGTAATCGTCGCTGGCGGGCTGTGGAGCAGCGTTTGGACCTGGCGCCATCGCACTGCGAAGGCGCACGTGCTCTCGCTGCTGCTCGTATTGTGGGGGATGGTTCTCGCGATCATCGAGATTGCGCCGCGCGCCGGCTACGCCAAGCCGGACATCTCGCGGCCCACCGGATGGACGTGTAGCGCCGGGAACCCGCCGTCCTCTCTCCTCGTCGCACCGCAGCGGCCCTGAGCAGCGCGGGGAGCGTCGAGCGCCGGGCTGCTCGGCGCGCGCTCCCCGGCTAGATTTCGCCGATGACCAAGACCTTCCAGAACTTCATCGCCGGCGAGTGGTGTGCGCCGTCGACCGGCGAGCATTTCGAGAATCGGAATCCCGCCGATACGCGCGACTTGATCGGGCGCTTCCCACTCTCCGGCGCCGCCGACGTCGATCGCGCCGTCGCATCGGGCCGGCGCGGCTTCGACCTCTGGCGGAAGACCCCTGCGCCTGCGCGCGGTGACGTGCTGCGACGCATCGGCGACATCATGGTGAAGCAGAAGGAAAAGCTCGCGGATCTGATGACCCGTGAGATGGGAAAGCCGCTCACCGAGACGCGAGGCGACGTGCAGGAAGGCATCGACACCGCGTACTATGCGGCGACGATGGGACGCCAACTCTCCGGCCGCACGGTGCCGAGCGAGATGCCGAGCAAGTGGGCGATGAGCTTCCGTCGGCCCATCGGAGTCGCCGGCATCATCACGCCGTTCAACTTCCCGCTCGCGATCCCGACGTGGAAGATGTTTCCCGCGCTGCTGTGCGGGAACTCGTGCGTGTTCAAGCCCGCGGAGGATGTCCCGCACACCGGGCACGCGCTCGTGGAGATCATGCTCGAGGCCGGGCTGCCGCCCGAGGTCATTCAGCTCGTGCACGGTCTCGGTGAAGATGTCGGCGCGCCGCTGGTGAGACATCCCGACGTTCCCGTCGTCTCGTTCACCGGCTCGACGGACACGGGCAGCGTCGTGGGCGAGACGTGCGGGCGCATGCACAAGCGTCTCTCGCTCGAGATGGGCGGGAAGAACGCGATGATCGTCATGGACGACGCCGATCTGGATCTCGCGATCGAGGGCGTGTTGTGGGGCGCATTCGGTACGACGGGTCAGCGCTGCACCGCGACGAGCCGGCTCATTCTTCAGAGCGGCATCCACGACGAGTTCCTCAGTCGCCTCGTCGACCGCGCGCGCGCGATGAAGCTCGGCGATGGACGCAAGCAGGGTACCGACGTGGGACCGCTCATCCACGAGCGTGCGCGCGCGAAGGTCGAGCGCTATATCGACATCGGTCAGTCGGACGGGGCCGACCTGCTGTGCGGCGGGCGCCGCGCCGAGGGGAAAGGGCTGGAGCACGGCTTCTTCTTCGAGCCGACCATCTTCGCGCGCGTCGAGCAGGGGATGCGTATCGAGCAGGAAGAGATCTTCGGACCGGTGCTGAGCGTGATCCGCATCGCCGATGCCGATGAGGCGTTCCGGGTGAACAACGGCGTGAAGTACGGCCTGTCGTCGTCGGTGTACACGCGCGACGTGAGCCTCGCGTTCCGCGCGTTCGACGAACTGGACAACGGGATCACGTACATCAACGCTCCAACGATCGGCGCGGAGGCCCATCTTCCCTTTGGCGGGGTAAAGCAGACGGGGAATGGGCACCGCGAGGGGGGCTGGGAGGTCTACGAGTTCTATTCGGAGACGAAAGTCGGCTACTGCGACTTCTCGGGCGCGCTCCAGCGGGCGCAGATCGACAACTATCTAGGCACGCCGGACTGACCGGCGTGCACTCCGCGGGCGTGCTTGCTGCGCCCCGGGGACACGGGTTAATTGTGCATGTGGCCATGCGAGGAACGCCGGAGCCGATGCAGCCTCCGTTGCAGAGAATGATCACCCCCGAGCGGAGGCTCGAGGCGCTGCAGCACGTCAATCGTGGGCGGAGCGGCCTCGGGTTTCTCTGGGACTGGGCGAAGATCTTCACGATCTCCGTGGTCCTCTTCTTCGGGATCAAGACCTTCCTCGTCGAGGCCTTCAAGATTCCGAGCGGCAGCATGGAGCGCACGCTGCTGGTCGGGGACTTCCTGCTCGTCAACAAGGTCGTCTACGGCGCCGACCTTCCGCTGACCGGGCGCCGGCTGCCAGGACTGAGAAAGCCGAACCGGGGCGACGTGATCGTGTTCGAGTGGCCGAAGGACCGCACGAAGAACTTCGTCAAGCGACTGGTCGGCCTGCCAGGAGACACGCTGGCCATGCGCGACGGTATGCTCATCCGAAACGGCGTGGCCCTGGCCGAGCCCTACGTGACCCATTCGGACCCCGAGGCGGACCCCGTCTGGGAGGAGTTCCGGTGGCAGAGCAACTTCCTCGTCAGCACGGCGGGGGCTGCGGTGGCGTATCATCCGTCACGAAACAACTGGGGTCCGTTGGTCGTCCCTGGAGCACAGTACTTCGTCCTGGGCGACAACCGCGACAACTCGCTCGACAGCCGGTATTGGGGCTTCGTGCCGGATTCGCTGCTGCGCGGGCGACCGGAGGTCGTCTACTTCAGCTTCGTGCCGGACTCCGTTGACGATTTTGCTTGGTTGACCCACGTCCGATGGGCGCGGCTCGGCGAGCGTGTGCACTGACATCGGAACTTCTCCGACCGCCTGACGGTCGACCCTTCGCCTCCGGATGGACGCATCTCGTCCGCGGAGCAGCCGTATCCCTGGAATAGCCGCCCGCATGGCCACCACTCCGAACAACAAGAAGTCGTCGTTCGAAGAGGGCTCGCTGGATCAGTATCTCCGCGACATCAGCATCTATCCGCTCATCACGCGGGAAGATGAGGTGGCGCTGGCGCAGCGCATTCGCGTGGGTGATCAGGAAGCGCTCGACAAGCTCGTGCGCTCCAACCTGCGCTTCGTCGTCAGCGTCGCGAAGAAGTATCAGAACCAGGGCGTCTCGCTCTCGGATCTGATCAACGAGGGCAACCTCGGCCTCATCCGCGCCGCGCACAAGTTCGACGAGACGAAGGGCATCAAGTTCATCTCGTACGC
>JBDTOD010000010.1:0-54249 GCA_039933415.1 bacterium | reverse complement strand
GGCGGCGTGTCGGGTCGCTGGTGCTTCCAACGCCGGTGGTGCCAGAAGTATTGCTCGGGCGCGCGCCGCACCCAGCGCTCGAGCGTGCTCGTATACGATGCGACGATGGCGTCGACGTCGGCGTCGAGGGTGCCGGTCGGCTTCACCGGCACATCCTCGAAGTACATGATGTACCGACCGCTGGGCTGACGCAGCGCGGTGGCGAAGACGAGCGGCGTCTTGAGCCGGAGCGCGAACACGGCCGGCCCTCTCGGCGTCTTCGCGTAGCGTCCGAAAAAGGGCACATACGTCGAGGCCAGCCCCACGGCGCCCTGGTCGACGAGAAACGCGACGGCGTGTCGCTCGCGCATCGCGCGTGGCACGCGCCGAACGGCGTCGGCGTCATGGATGACGGTCATTCCAATGCGCCGCCGCGTCTCCGTGATGTAGTCGTCGAAGAGCGGATTCTCCATGCGTCGCGCCACCGCCTCGAGCGGCACACCGCGCGCGGCGATGTACGAGCCGGCGAGCTCCCAGTTGCCGAGATGTCCCGAGACGAACATCACACCGCGCTCGTGCGCCATCGCCCGCTCGACGACGTCCCACCCCTCGACACTCTCGAACAGCTCGAGCACGTGCTCGCGATCGAGGGTGGGGAGCAGCGCGGTCTCGATCGTCGTCCGTCCGAGGTGCGCGTACGACGCACGAGCGATGCGCACTACCTCCGGCTCCCCGAGGCCGGGGAATGCGGCGCGCACCTGGCGCTCCACCACCGCGCGCCGGATTCCGAGCGGGCGATACCCGAGCGTCCCGATGCGTGCTCCCACCTCGCCGGCACGCCGAAAGCTGACGGTACGCAGCGCCGCGACGGCGCCGCGAATTCCGTAGTACTGCGCGTAGTGCGAGAGCGTCGTGGTGCTCACCGCGCTGCCCACGAGGCTCGATCGCCAGCCTCGGCCGTGGCGGCGGCGAATCCCGCGATCATCGTCTGCTCGCCGAAGTCACGCTGCGCGCGCGTGCGTCCTGCTCGGCCCATCGCCTCGCGCTGTTCGTCGTGCGCGAGGAACGACGCGACCGCGGCAGCCGTGTCGCTTGGATCGGCCGGCGGCAGCAGCACGCCGGCGATGCCGTCGGGCACGTAGTGCGCCATGAGGGGTGTGCGCTCGGAGATGACCGGCACGCGCGCCGCCATGAAGTCGAGGCAGCCGAACGCGCCGTCGTCACCATCGGCGGCGACCCAGCCGACGTCCGCTGCCGCGCACACGTTCGGCAGATCATCGCGCTCGCCAAGAAACTGGACGAGCGTGCTCACGCCGAGCGCGGCGGCGTGCATGTGCACGTCTTCCTGATCGGAGCCTGGTCCAACGAGGGCGAGCCGGAGATCCGGATGACGCTCGGCCAGGAGCGCCAGCGTGCGAAGCGCGGTCGCGGTGCGCACGCGCGCCGCGCCGGCGGTGACGCAGACGATGAGCTGCGTCTCGAGCTCGAGGCCGAGGCTCGTGCGAGCGGCGGCGCGGACGCCGTCCACGCGCGAGACATCCACGCCGAGCGGCGCGACGAAGCCGCGTTCGCCGCCGACGGTGCGCGCGCGGTCCGACTCGATGGCGAACAGCAGTCGCGCCGGAGACATCTTGCCCGCGAGCAGGCTGGACGAGCGTCCAACGCGCGCCGTCGCGCCGGCGGGAATGCGACGGATCACCGCGCCGCGCTCGGCCAGGCGCATGGCCGAGCTGGCGACGAGCTGTTCGCGCTCGGTGTGGAGGCACACGACCTCGATGAAGCGTTCGCGCAGCACCCGACGCAGCCGCCAGGCGTCACCGGTGACCGTGCCGTCTTGCGGAAGCGTCACGACTTCCAACCCCTCGCGGGCGAACGCCTGCTCCGCGGCGCTGTCCACTGAGCAGACCACGGTGATCGGGACGCCGAGCGCGTTCAGTCCACGCGCCGCGACAGCGAAGGCGCGCGCCGAGCCGGACCAGGACTGCGAGGTGTAGTAGAAGAGCGTCCGCACGCGCTACCGCGCCCCGGCGGGCACGGACGGCGCGATGCCGACGGTGCCGGCATCGACATCGCCACGCAGCTGCACCTCGTGGAGGCGGTGATACGTGCCACGCATCGCGAGAAGCTGCTCGTGCGTGCCGCGCTCGACGATCTCACCACGGTCGAGGACGAGGATCTGGTCTGCGTGCACGACGGTGGAGAGACGGTGGGCGATCACGAACACGGTGCGGCCGGTGAGGAGCCGATCGATCGCCTCTTGCACGAGCCGTTCCGACTCGGTGTCGAGCGACGACGTGGCCTCGTCGAGAATGAGGATCGGTGGATCGGTGAGCAGGGCCCTGGCGATGGCGAGACGCTGGCGCTGTCCTCCAGACAGTCGCGTGCCCCGCTCCCCCAGCACCGTATCATAGCCTTCGGGCAGCTCGGTGATGAAGCTGTGCGCGTTGGCCGCCCTCGCCGCCGCCTCGATCTGTGCATCGGCGAATCGGCCGGCCGCGCCGTAAGCGATGTTGTTCCGCACCGTGTCGTTGAACAGGACCGTGTCCTGGCTGACGATGCCGGTGAGGCCGCGCAGCGACGCGAGCGAGATCTCGCGGGTGTCGACGCCGTCCAGCCTGATGACGCCGCCGGTGGGCTCATAGAAGCGCGGGATCAGGTCCACGAGCGTGCTCTTCCCCGCCCCGCTCGCACCGACGAGCGCGACGACCTCGCCGCGGCGCGCCACGAATCCGACCTCGCGCAGCACCGGCTCGTCGTCGTACGCGAAGCTCACGCCCTCGAACGCGAGCGAATCGCGCAGCTCGTTCACCACGCGCGTGCCACGATCGAGCTGCGTTTCGGTCGGGAGGTCGAGCACCTCGAAGAGCCGCTCGGCTGACGCGAACGACTGCTGCGCCGTCGTCGGTGCCTGGGAGAGCTGCTTGAGCGGCGGAAGCAGGCGCATCACCATGATCATGAAGGTGATGAGCGTGGCGCTGTCCATCGCGCCGGTGCCGAGCAGCACTTCACGCGCGCCGATCCAGAGGATCAGCATGGCGACGGACGTGCCGATCATCTCCGTCATCGGCTGAGAGAGCGACGCGATTCGCGTGATGCGCACCATGCCAGCCGAATAGCGATGGCTCGCGTCGGTGAAGCGGCTGTCTTCGTACGACTCGCCGCGGAACGATTTCACGAGCCGAACGCCGCTCACGACCTCCTGGAGCACGCTCGTGATCTCGCCATAGTCGCCGCGCAGGCGCCGATGTCCCTTGCGCAGCTTGCGCAGCACCGGCTGGAGCGAGAGGGTGAGCAGCGGCGCGATGACGAGCGCGACGAACGTCAGCCGCACGGAGTAATTGAGCAGGATGACGATCGTGCCGACGATCTGCGCGAGGTTCTGCAGCGTTTTCGTCACGAGCTCGGTGATCAACGCCTTCGTCTGCTCGGTGTCCGAGAGCACACGGGAGATGATCTGTCCGGTCTTCGTGCGCTGGAAGTAGCCGAGCGGGAGCCGCTGCAAATGCCGGAAGACACCGTCGCGCAGATCGCGCGTCACGTTCTCCTGGAGCGCGGCGCCGAGCTGGCCGGCGAGCCACACGAAGATGTTCTTGAGCGTGACGATCGCGATGATCGCCACCATCATCGTCTCGACCGAGCCGAGGCGGTCGGCCGGATCGAGAAACGTCCCGACCATCTGATCCTGCAGGTCGGTGATCCAGCTCGGCGACGTCTTCGGGATCAGGCTCGCCGCGCCGAACAGCGCGTTGAGGAACGGCACGAGCAGCGTGAACGAGAAGACGTCCAGTGCGGCGGCGATGACGTTGCACGCGATCGTGCCGACCATCCGCCACGAGTGCGGGCGCAGATACCGCAGCAGCCGCCGGTACATGCGTCAGCGTTTCGGCGTCAGCAGCGACACCGGGAGGATGCATTCCTCCGGCGTCACGCCGCCGTGCAGGAAGGAGCCGCGGTAGCGGCTCTGGTACTCGCGCAGCTTGGTCGGATACACGAAGAAGCTGTCGCCGGTGGCGAGCAGCGTGTTCGCGCCGAGACCTCGGCGCGGCAGCTTGAGCGCGTCCTCGTTCTTGAAGAGGAGCGCGAGGTCGGGATTCTCGGCGCGCAGGTCCTCGCCGAACTTGTAGCGCAGGTTCTGGGTGGCGTCGCGCTTGGCGAAGACGGTGGCGGGCGTGTGGCAGTGAATGGAGCCGTGATCGCTCGTCACCAGCACCTTCACCTTCCGGCGCGCTGCCTCCTGCAACACGCTGAACAGTGCCGAACGCTTGAACCACTGGAGCGTGAGCTGGCGCAGGGCGATCTCGTCACGCGCCACTTCGTACAGGATCGCCGACTCGGAGCGACCGTGCGTCAGCAGGTCGACGAAGTTGAAGACGAACGCGCTGATCCCCTCGGGCGCGATTGCGTTGGCGAGCCGCCGCTCGAGCTCGTCCGCCTCGTACGACGAGGAGATCTTGTCGTACTTGACCGGCACCTTGTGCTTGAGCTCAACGAGCTGCGCCTCGAGCAGATCCTTCTCGTGAGCGTTGAGCGTCTCGTCCTCGCGCTCGCCCCACCAGTCCGGGAAGCGAGCGGCGATCTCGTTGGGAAAGAGACCGCTGAACAGCGCATTGCGAGCGTACGGCGTCGCCGTGGGCAGCACCCCGAAGTAGTGTGTCGTCTCGATGTCGAACAGCGGCGCGATGACCGGCTCGAGCGCCTTCCACTGGTCGAGCCGCAGGCAATCGATGACGATGAAGGCCGCTGCACGATCGGCCTTCACCACCGGCATGAGGAACTCGCCGACGATGTCGATCGAGAGCGGAGGGCGCTCGCCTTCGAGGTGCGCGAGCCATTCGGGATAGGCGTGCGACATGAACAGCGCGAACTCGCGCCGAAGATCGGGGAAGAGCCCGCGCAGCGATTCGTGCAGCCCCATCTCGTTCGCCGAGGTGAGGTCGAGATCCCACTGCACCAGCTCGAGATAGCGATCGATCCAGCCACGCCAGTCAAGGTCGCGGAGCGATTCGTTCTGCATCGCGCGAAAGCGATCGACGAAGGAGCGCGCAATCGCCTGCTGGCGGATGCGGGGACCTTCGAGCAGTCGCGCCACGAGCGCATAGACCTGACGCGGCGTGACGGGCTTCACGAGGTAGCCGGCGATGTCCTTGCCGAGCGCCTCGGTGAGCGTGGAATCCTCCTCGCTCTTCGTCACCATCACGACCTGGAGCGTGGGATCGATCTCCCGCAGCTCCTTGAGCGACTCGAGCCCTCGCGTTCCAGGCATCTGCTCGTCGAGCAGCACGAGATCGAACGTGCGACGCCGTACGAGCTCGGCGGCGTCGTCGGCGTTGGTCGCGGTTTCGACTTCGAACCCCTTGTCCCGCAAGAACATGCGGTGCGGCTCGAGCAGCTCCGCCTCGTCGTCGACCCAGAGGACGGCCTTGACCTGTTGCGGCATGGTTCAAACGTAGCCGTGCACTATAGAGCGAGCAACGCGATGACGGCGGTTTGCGGGGTGCGGGCTGCGGGGTGCGTCGTGCGGGTGCGGTGTGCGTCACTGCCAGACTCTCTCGTGACGGAGTCACCGAGAACGGAAGACCCAGAACTCGTCGCACAAAACTCATCACCCAAAACCCCAGCAGCCCACACCGCGCACCCCGCACCCCGCACCCCGCACCCGCTGGCAGTCGCGTGCCGAGCCACGCAGATTCGCCACATGCCTGCCACTCTGCCTTTCGCGCTCCCGACGCCGGTCTTTCGCTTTCGCCATCTCGCCGCGCTCGCTGGGCGTGCGCCGATCGGCGGCGCGCGGGAAGTCGCGCTGGCGTGCTTCGTCGCCGCGCGACTCGCCTCGGACTGCTGCGATCCCACACTCGATCTCGATGACGAGTCTCGTGCCTCTCGCTACGCGGGCGCGAAGGCGTGGCTTGGCACGATCGCGATTCCGTCGCCCGTCCGGACGCCGGTCTCTCGATGCGCCGAGGCATCGGCGACAGCCGACGCGAAGACGATGGCACCGCTCATCGTCAGCCTCGCCAAGGCGGCGGAGAGCTTCCTCGATCCGGCGGCGCGCGGTGAGCTCGACGCGCTCGCGAGCCGGCTGGCGCGCTCGAGCGACTAGCCGCTCGAGCGCGCGCAACACCTCGAAGGTCAGCACGGCGTCCTGTATCAACCGCGTCACGCCCGTCGGATCTGTCTGGTGTCGCGCCATGAATCTTCCTTGCTCCGCTCCTTCGCCGGGCCGTATCTTGGGCGATGCCACGAGGCTCGGACATCTCACCACTCTCGCTGCTGCTCGGACGGATCGATGCCGTCGCCGACGGCGCGGCGCCCACCGATACGGTGCCCTCGGGCTTCCCGAGCCTCGACAAGGTGATCGGGGGCGGGCTGCGTCGCGGCGACCTGATCGTGCTCGGCGGCGACATCGGCAGCGGGAAGAGCGCGTTCGCGCTGGCGATCGCGCTTCGCGTGGCCCAGGACAACCGGTCCGCGCTGTTCTACTCCGGCGAGATGCACGTGGAGCGCGTGCTGGAGCGCGTGCTCGCGATCGAGGGGCGCACCCGGATCGACGACCTGCGGCGCGGCACGCTGGACGACGCCACTCGCGCCAGCGTGGGTGCGGCGGCGATCCGACTGCGCGACGAGCTGCCGATCGTCGAACGGGTGCCGGCCGGCGGCATCGCGGCGATCGCCGATGAGGTTGCGGCGCTCCGCACGGTGGAGCTGGTGGTGATCGACGGGCTCGATTCGCTGCTGCCCGGCACGCGCAACACCGAAGAGGAGGAAGCGGCGGCGATCCGCGCGCTGAAGCAGCTCGCGCTCGACGCACGCGCCGCGGTGCTCGTGACCTCGCCCCTTCCCCTGCTCGCGGTCCGCGACGACCGGCGCCCGATGCTGGACGACTTCGGGGCGCGCGGCGCGATAAAGGAGCGGGCCGACGTGGTGCTCGCGCTGTTCCGCGAAGGGATGTACGACTCCGCGCGCGGCATCGAGGGCGCGACAGAGCTGCTCGTGCGGAAGAACCGCAACGGCGGGACGGGCTACGTGGATCTGTATTTCTACGCGCAGTGGATGCGCTTCGAGGACATGCTCGATCCCGATCGTTAGGAGACGTCAGCACATGTCCCGTCGCCGCTGCCTCGTCGCGTTGTCGTTCGCCCTCGCCCTTTCCGCCTGCGCGACGACCTCGCTGGCGCGGCTCGAGCAGGAGCATCAGGCGGCGCCTGGGTCGTTCGCGGTCGACCGATCGCTCGGCATCGCGTACTACCGGGCCGGCCGGCCGGCCGACGCTCGCGCGGCGCTCGAGGCCGCGGCGCGCCTCGATCCACGGGACGGCACGACGGCGCTCTATCTCGGACTCTCCGCCGAAGAGCTGGGTGATCTGGCGGCCGCACGCCGCGCGTACGCGTCCTATCTCGAGGTTGGGCGGACGAGCCGCGTGCGCGTGCAGCTTCAGTCGCGCCTCGCGGCGCTCGCCAAGCGCGAGCTCGCCGACGACGCGAAGGTCGCGGTGCAGCGCGAGAGTGCACTCGGCGGCGAAGTGGGCGCGCCGACCACGGTGGCCGTCATGCCGCTGCGGTTCGCGGGATCAGACAGCTCGCTGCGCCCACTCGAGCGAGGCATCGCCGAGCTGCTGACGACGGATCTCGCGCGCTCATCGAAGCTCACCGTGGTCGAACGATCGCGGATCCAGGCCCTGCTCGACGAGCTCGCACGCCAACGCGCGGGACAGACGGACGCGACGACGAACGTTCGCGCCGGCAGGCTGCTTCGAGCGGGACGAGTCGTGCAGGGCTCGATCCTGCAGCTCGGTGCAACGCAGCTTCGACTCGATGCCGTGGTCGTGGACGTGCCGACGACGCGGATCAGTGGCACGGCGCAGGGATCGGATCAACTCGATCGCCTGTTCGATCTCGAGAAGCGCGTCGCCCTCGATCTCTTTCGCGAGCTTGGCGTCACGCTGACCGTGGCCGAGCGCAACGCCATCGAGCAGCGACCGACGCGGTCGCTCACCGCGTTCCTCGCGTACAGTCGCGGGCTCGCGTCGGAGGATGGCGGTCGCTACGACGAGGCCGAACGCTTCTACCGCGATGCGATCCGGCTCGATCCAGGTTTTGGCGCCGCGATGCAGAAGAGCCAGGACGCGCGCAACGTGATCAGCGGCGCGGACGTCTCCGCCAAGTCGCTCGAGGCGGGACTCAGGGGCACGAGTGAGGCCGCTGGCGCGAGCGGCAGCGACGCGGTCGCCGCGGCGCGGGACGCGGCGGGCGATCTCAACCCGTCGGCCGCCGGCGCCGCGACGTCCCCAGGCGTGAGTGGAGAGCACGGCCCGCCGGAGCGCGATCCGGTCTCCGCCGCGACGAACACCGACGCGCCCGGCCGTTCCGGCCGCGTGACGATCGTGATCGCCAGGCCAAAGACCCCATGACGCGTGGGACGCGGCTCGGCCGAGCCGTCGTGATCGCGTCGTGCCTCTCCGCGCCGGTCGCGCACGCGCAGTCCGTGCTCGACGCGGAGCTGCGCTTCGCGCCGCAGTACGTGCAGTACCAGGTGCACGCGCCGGCCGACGAGACGATCGCCGAACTCGCGATCCCCGTGTTCATCACCATCCCCGCTGGTCAGCGACTGACGTTCGACGTCGGCACCGCTTACACGAGAGCACACGTGACCGCGGGACCTGACAAGAGCGAGATCAGCGGAATCACGGACACGCAGCTTCGCGGCAACCTCACGCTCGGCAGCGATCTCGTCGTGCTCACCGCCGGTGTCAGCCTGCCGACCGGGAACGCGTCCGTCACGCTCGAGCAGCTGGCCGCGGCGGGCCGGATCGGCAACGACTTTCTCGCCTTTCCCATCTCGAACATGGGGACCGGGCTCGCCGCCACGGGCGGCATCGCGATTGCGCGGCCCGTTGGTAATTGGAACGTCGGCATCGGTGCCGCGGCGCGACGCTCCGCATCGTACGAGCCGTTCAAGGTGCCGGGTCAGAGCTTTCGATATCAACCGGGCAACGAGGTACGCGCGAGGATCGGCGTCGACCGCCCGGTGGCGTCGGGTCGACTGACGCTCGGCGTCACCTACTCGGCGTTCGGTCGCGACGACGCGGGCGGATCGGCGTACAACACGGGCGACCGCGTCATTGCGCAGGGCGCGCTGTCGGGGCTGGTGGGCTCGAGCGACTTCACCGTCGCGGCGTACAACGTGTTCCGCGCGCCGGGCAACTACGCGTCGGGCGACCGCGCGGGGCGTGAGAACATCGCGAATCTGTTCGTCTCGATGGGGCTGCGTGCGGCGGGCATGCTCGTGGAGCCGAGCGTCGAGCTGCGCCACTGGCTGCAGAACGTCTATCCGGCGGGCAGTGGGAGCGGGGCGGCACACTCGCAGTCGAGCCACCTCGCGACGTTCGGCCTGCGCACGCGCCTCGGCGTCGGAGGTTTGACCGTCTATCCGAGCGCTGGGTACACCGCGTTCGGCAAGCTCGCCACGACGGACGCGAGCGGGCGCGCCGTGCAGGCGGACATCACGGGGTTCAAGGCGCAGGTGGCGGTGCGAGTGGCGCCGTAGCTAGAGCGAGAACGGTGATCGGTGATCGGTTCGGCGGACCTCGCGAACCCATTGCGTCCCGAGGCAGGCCGTCAGCAAGTCACCGATCACCGATCACGGTCGTTCGTCGTTCCCAGCCCCACGCCGCGAACCTATATTCCTCACCGGCGTCACCGAGCGACCCGCACCTCCCGAAGCGAGCGACGTATGGCAGGCCACAGTAAATGGAAGAACATCAAGCACTACAAGGCGGCCACTGACGCCAAGCGTGGTGTGCTCTTCACGAAGCTGATCCGCGAGATCACGATGGCCGCCAAGCTCGGCGGCGGCGATCCAGCCGCCAACGCGCGGCTCCGGCTCGCAATCGACGCGGGACGTGCCAGGTCGCTGCCGAAGGACAACATCGAGCGCGCCGTCAAGAAGGGCACGGGAGACCTCGAGGGGAACGAGATCCAGGAAGTCACGTACGAAGGCTATGGGCCGGGCGGCGTCGCGCTGATCATCGACGCGATGACGGACAACCCAACGCGCACCGTCGCCGACGTCCGACACAAGATGTCCCGTGCCGGTGGCAACCTCGGCACGCCTGGCTCGGTCGCGTTCATGTTCGAGAAGAAGGGACAGCTCGAGATCGACGCGACACAGCACGCCGACGAGGACGCGACGCTTGAAGCGGCGCTCGAAGCGGGGGCGGAGGACTTTCGTCGCGAGGACGATGTGTACGTCGTCACGACGGATCCCGCGTCGTTCCACGCCGTGCGGTCCGCGCTCGAGGCGAAGGGAATCACGCCCACCGAGTCGGAGCTCGCGATGGTGCCGCGCAACACCGTGCCCGTGACGGGCGATGCGGTGGCGCAGCTGTTCAAGCTCATCGAGTCGCTCGAGGATCTCGACGACGTCCAGAAGGTGTGGGCGAACTTCGAGGTGGACGATGCCGAGCTCGAGAAGCTCGAGGACTGATCGCGGCACTCTCTCTCACGCAAGGCGGCGCGCGTGCTCGTGCTCGGCATCGATCCGGGGACGGCCAACACCGGGTATGGCGTGGTCCGCGACGAGGGGCCGGGCGCTCCGACGCTCGTGGAGTGTGGGGTGATCCGCACGCGAGCGCGCGATCCACTTCCGGCGCGATTGCGTGAGATATTCGAAGGCGTCTCCGAGCTCATCGAGCGGCATCGTCCCGACGCGCTCTCCGTCGAGGACGTCTTCTACGCGCGAAACGTTCGCACCACCGTCGTCCTCGGTCACGCGCGCGGTGTGATCCTGCTGGCTGCGGCGATGCACGACCTTCCCGTGAACGAGATGGCGCCCGCGGAGATCAAGAAGGCCGTCGTCGGCACTGGCGGCGCAACGAAGGAGCAGGTGCAGTTCATGCTCACGCGTCTGCTGCGGCTCAAGAGCGTGCCGCAACCGTCCGACGCGGCCGACGGCGTCGCCGCGGCTCTCGCCTGCCTGATGGGCGCAAAGCTCCCGCGCATCGACGATGGGGGACGAGTGCGCGAGCCCTCGCGCCCGCGGCTCGTCGCCGCACCACGACTCTCACCGCCGCCGAGCACGCGCCGCCCATGAAGATCACATGATCGTCCAGGTCGCTGGAGTGCTGGTCAGCAAGGAGCTGGACCGGATCGAGATCCTCACCGACGGCGGCGTGGCGTACGAGCTCGCGGTGCCGCTCAACGCGTACGAAGCGCTGCCCAAGCCAGGCGAGCGGTGCGCGGTGCACACCTATCTCGTGGTGAAGGAAGACGGCTGGCAACTGTTCGGGTTCACCACGACGCACGAGCGTCGCGTCTTCCAGAAGGTGCTCGGCGCGAAGGGAGTCGGACCGGCGCTCGCACTCGGGCTTCTGTCCTCCCTCACGGCGGATCGCCTGGTGCGTGCCATCCGCGAGAAGGATGTGGCCACGCTGCAGAGTGTGCCTCGCGTGGGACGCAAGAAGGCGGAGCAGATGATCCTCGATCTCGCCGACAAGCTGGACGAGTTGCAGGGCTCGACGACGCCGGCCGTCGGTCGAGGGAGTGCGGCCGGCGCGGAGGACGCGATCCGGGCGCTGGTGTCGCTGGGCTACACGATCGCCGACGCGGAGAAAGCGGTGCGCGGTGTGCTCGACGCGGGGACGAAGGGGTTGTCGGCGCCCGAGCTCATCCGGGCGGCGTTGGCGCGGATTGGGGGACGCTGATCGCCATCTAGCCGTTCGTCGCGCCACGGGCGAGACTCCGACAGCTTCAGTTGAACCTCCAGCTCCTGATCAATGCTCGCAGCACGCCGCACATCGACGTTCACCGAATCGGTCATCCGCGAGATGACGCGCATCGCGAACCAGCACGAGGCGGTGAACCTCGCGCAGGGGTTCCCCGACTTCCCGATGCCGGAGCCGATGAAGGACGCGGCGTGCGCGGCGATTCATGGCAACATCAACCAGTACGCCGTCACCTGGGGCAGCTCGGCGCTGCGCATCGCGATCGCCGAGAAGTACAGGCGATGGTACGGGATGGACGTCGATCACGACCGTCAGGTGACGGTGACGTGCGGCGCGACGGAGGCGATGGCGGCGGTGTTCCTCGCGCTGATCGATCCGGGAGACGAGGTGATCGTCTTCGAGCCCTTCTACGAGAACTACGGCCCCGACGCGATCCTGGCCGGCGCGATCCCGACCTTCGTCCCGCTCGAGCGTCCCCACTGGACGATCGACCCCGAACGCCTGGCGAAGGCGTTCACGAAGCGGACCAAGGCGCTGATCCTCAACACCCCGCACAATCCGACCGGCCGCGTGATGACCCGCGCCGAGATGACGATGATCGCCGAACTGTGCATCAAGCACGACGTCTGGGTGATCACGGATGAGATCTACGAGCACATCAGATACGCGGGCGAGCATCACGTGATGGCGACGTGGCCGGGGATGGAGAATCGGACGATCACGATCTCCGGCCTGTCCAAGACGTTCAGCTGCACCGGATGGCGGCTCGGCCACGTCGTGGCGCCGGCGGCACAGACGGCGGCGATCCGGAAGGTGCACGACTTCCTGACCGTCGGCGCGCCCGCTCCGCTGCAGGCGGCCGGCGCGGTTGGCATGCACTTCGACGCGGACTACTTCAACCATCTCGCACTCGATTACCGCGGCCGTCGCACGTTGCTCTGCGATGCCCTGAGCGACGCCGGCTTCAGCTTCACGCAGCCCGAGGGTGCGTACTACGTGCTGGCCGATTTCTCAGGGCTGAGTGATATGGACGACGTGAAGTTCGCGAAGTGGCTGTGCATGGAGGTGGGCGTCGCGACGGTGCCGGGCTCGAGCTTCTACTCGGACAAGGCGTTGGGGAAGTCGATGGTGCGATTCGCGTTCTGTAAGAAGTACGAGACGCTGAAGCGGGCGGCGGATCGGTTGGCGACGGTGAGGACTACGGTGTGAAAAAGTGGGGAGTGGGGGGTGGGGAGTGTCCTGCCTCGGGATGCTTCTACGTCCGGAGCAGCGCAGTCACCGCCCACCCACCACTCCCCACCACGCGCACTTTCGGCCTATATTCGGTACTACCCCTTCTGATTCCAAGGTAGTTCCAGCCATGACCCGCGCCGAGATCACCACGCCTGAAGTGCTCTCCGACGAGAGCGTCGTCGAGCTGTCGCTTCGACCGCAGCGACTCGAGGAGTTCATCGGGCAGCAGAAGGTGAAGGACAACCTTCGGTTGGCGATCGACGCGGCGTTGGCGCGAGGCGAGCCGCTCGATCACGCGATCTTCTACGGGCCGCCCGGGCTTGGCAAGACGACGCTCGCCGAGCTGATCGCCCGCGAGCTGCGCGTGAACATCCGCACGACGTCGGGGCCGGCGTTGGAAAAGCCCGGCGACCTCGTGGGCACGCTGACCAACCTCCGAGCGGGCGACATCCTCTTCATCGACGAGATCCATCGACTGCGGCCGGTGATCGAGGAGTTCCTCTATCCCGCGATGGAGGACTACAAGATCGACATCCGGCTCAGCGAAGGGCCGAAGGCGCAGACGATCTCGATGAGCATCGAGCCGTTCACGCTGATCGGCGCGACGACGCGGTTCGGGATGCTCACCCCGCCGATGCGCGCGCGGTTCGGCATCGAGCAGCGGCTCAACTTTTATTCAGCCGACGATCTCGAGCTGATCGTGCGGCGCACGGCCGACGTGTTGAAGGTCGAGATCGAGACGGCGGGCGCGCGAGAGATCGCTCGCCGCTCGCGCGGCACACCTCGCGTGGCGAACCGATTGCTCCGCCGCGTGCGCGACTATGCGCAGGTTCGCGCGGACGGTGTGATCACGGAGGACGTTTCGCGCGCCGCGCTTGCGATGCTCGACGTCGATCAGTTCGGGCTGGACGACATGGACGCCCGTATTCTCAGGGCGATCATCGAGAAATTCGACGGAGGTCCAGTCGGCGTCGCCACGATCAGCGCAGCGATCGGCGAAGACGCGAGCACGCTCGAGGAGGTGTACGAGCCCTTCCTCGTGCAGCAGGGCTTCCTGCAGCGCACGCCGCGCGGCAGAGTCGCGACGCCGATGGCGTACCGCCATTTCGGCTATACGCCGCCCGCGGTGCCGAGTGAGCAGGTGTTCCTGTTTTGAACCACACCCTGTAGGTGGTAGTCGGTAGCGGGAGTTGGTAGCGGGTATTGCGACCCCCGCGAGGGGTCAGAGCCCGGGCTCTGACCCCGGGCTCTGACCCCAATCCCGACCCCAATCCCGCTCCCGCAAGTCGCGACCACCTGCAGGGAGTGGTCGCTGAGGACGAAGGCGTATCTTCCACCGATGCCCCCCGCCGGTCTCCTCACCTCCGACTATGACTTCGACCTCCCCGAGGAGCTGATCGCCCAGGCTCCGCTTGCCCGACGTGACTGGAGCCGGCTCATGGTCATCGACCGCGCATCGGGCGCCATCGCGCATCGGCGCTTCGACGACCTGCCCTCCCTTCTCCGTCCCGACGACCTCCTCGTCGTCAATCGATCCCGCGTCGTGAAGGCCCGGCTCCTCGGCACGCGGGTCGGCTCCGGAGCCCCTGCCGAGATCTTTCTCCTCTCACCTGTCGGCGGCGACCGGTACGAGGCGATGGTCTCCCCGGGCGGCAAGCTCAAGCCCGGCCGAGTCGTCGATATCGCGCCGGGGTTCACGGCAGAGGTTCTCTCGGTCACCGATCGACGCACCCGCATCGTCCAGCTGCGCGCCGAGATCGGCGTCGAGCGCGCGATCGAGCGCCATGGACACACTCCCCTTCCGCCGTACATCGCGCGCGGCGACGAAGAAGCCGATGTCGAGCGGTATCAGACGGTCTACGCCCGTGAGCCAGGATCGGTCGCGGCGCCCACGGCCGGACTGCACTTCACTCCGCAGCTGCTCGACGCGATCGCGGCCCGCGGCGTGGCGCGCGCCGAGGTGGTGCTCCATGTCGGCGCGGGCACGTTCAAGCCGGTCGTAGTCGACGATCCGGGCGACCACGTCATGCACGAGGAGCGGTTCACCGTTCCGCCGGAGACGGCAACCGCGCACGCTCGCACCCGCGAGCGGTCCGGCCGAGTGTGGGCGGTGGGGACGACGACCGTTCGCACGCTGGAGAGCGCCGCCGACGAGGACGGACGCGTGCGCTCCGGCGACGGAGAGACGCGTATCTTCCTCCGTCCTCCGGCGACGCTGCGCGCCGTCGACGCGCTCGTGACCAACTTTCACCTTCCTCGCTCCACGCTGATCATGCTCGTCGCGGCGTTCGCCGGATACGACCTCACCATGCGCGCCTACCGCGAAGCGATCGCCGAGCGGTATCGCTTCTACTCGTACGGCGACGCCGTGGCGATCGTATGAGGAGCGACGCTCGCGCATGAGCTTCGAGTTCGCGGTCGACGCGACGCGCGGCGCGGCGCGCGCCGGCCGGTTCGACACGCCGCACGGCGTCGTCGAGTCGCCGGCGTTCATGGCGGTCGGCACGCTCGCCACGGTGAAAGCACTCGATCCGGACGACCTGCGCACGATGAACGCGCAGATGATTCTCGCGAATGCGTACCATCTGCACCTGCGTCCTGGCGACGAGCTCGTGCGCGAACTCGGCGGCCTGCACGAGTTCATGCGATGGAGCGGGCCGATCCTCACCGACTCGGGCGGCTTCCAGGTGTTCTCGCTCGCCACGCTGCGGACGATCGACGAGAACGGCGTGGAGTTCCAGAGCCACATCGACGGCTCCAAGCGCACGTTCACCCCTGAGAGCGTGATGCGCATCGAGCGCAACCTCGGCGCCGACGTGATCATGCAGTTCGACCACGTGATCCCCGGCCAGAGCGACGCCGCCGTCGCGCGCGACGCGAGCGAGCGCAGCCTGCGATGGCTCGCGCGCTGCCGGGCGGAGTTCGATCGCCTCGTGACCGAGGATCCGATTCATGGTAGACAGATCCAGACGCTCTTCCCGATCGTCCAGGGCGGAATCCATACGGGCCTTCGCCGAGAGGCGGCGGCGGCGATCCGCGACATGGGCGACTGGCGGGGGTTTGGCATCGGCGGCCTCTCCGTCGGCGAGGCCAAGGAGGACATGTACCGCATCCTCGAGGACGTGCACGACGTGCTCCCCGTCGAGCGGCCGCGCTACCTGATGGGCGTCGGCTTCCCCGAGGATCTCGTGGAAGGCGTGCGACGCGGCGTGGACCTGTTCGATTGCGTCGCGCCGACGCGGATGGGCCGCAATGGCACGGTGTTCACGCGAGACGGCCGGATGAACATCAAGCGCGCCGAGTTCCGTGCGGACCGTCGCCCGATCGACCCGGAGTGCGACTGCGCCTGCTGCACGCGGTTCTCGCGCGCGTACCTCCGGCATCTCTACGTGTCCGACGAGATGCTGGGACTCCGCCTCCTCTCGCTGCACAATGTACATTTCCTCGTGTCGCTCATGCGGGACGCGCGCAGCGCGCTCCTCGGCGGCACCTTCGACGGCTGGAGCGGTGGGTGGCTCCAGCGCTATCACACCCGCACCGTTCCGGTCCCCGCATGATGCACGCTGGCCTGCTTCCCACACTCCTCGCGCTCCAATTCGGTGGCGGCGGTGGCCTTGGCTCGATGGCGCCGTTCCTGATCCAGATCTCGCTGATCCTGGCGATCTTCTACTTCTTCATGATCCGGCCGCAGGCCGCGCAGCGGAAGAAGCACGAGGAAGCGCTGCGCGCGATCAAGCGCGGCGATTCGATCGTCACCACGGGTGGCATCGTCGGTGAGGTGATCCACATTCGCGAGACGGCGACGGCCGAAGGCGCGACGGCGCGCCCGATGGAGGATCACATCACCATCAAGTCGGCGGAGTCGCGGCTCGTCGTCGAGCGCGGCAAGATCGCGCGGGTCGGCGGTGTGTCGACGTCCGCGCCTGGCGCCAAGGAGTGACCGGGGCGCCGTGAGCATTCTCGACATCAGGGTTCTCGGCGACCCGATCCTCCGCCAGGCGACCACGCCGGTCACGGAGATCACGGACGAGATTCGCGATCTGATCGAAAACATGTTCGCCACGATGCGGCATGCGCGCGGCATCGGCCTGGCCGCGCCGCAGGTGGGACGCAGCGAACGGCTGACGGTGATCGAGATCGACGACGTTCCTCTCGTGGTCATCAACCCGGAGATCATCGTGCGCTCCGGCAAGGCGAAGGCCGAGGAGGGCTGTCTCTCCATTCCCGACATCTACGCGGATGTCGAGCGGCCGAAGGAGGTCACGGTCCGCGCGATGGATCAGGACGGCCAGATCATCGAGATCCAGGCGAGCGACCTGCTCGCGCGTTGCCTGCAGCACGAGATCGATCATCTCGACGGACGGCTCTTTCTCGACTACCTGAGCGTCCTCAAGCGCACGGCCGCGCTCACGAAGTGGAAGCTGACGCAGGACAAGTATCCCGGCTTCGTTCGTCGAGTCGCGCTCGAGTCGCCGGAGGAACGCGGGCGGCACGAGCACGCGGACGAGGAGCTCTAGCGTGCGGGTGCTCTTCTGGGGCACGCCGGAGTTCGCGACCGCGCCGTTGCGGGCGATGCTCGGCGAAGGATCCGACGTCGTCGGCGTGGTCACGCAGCCGGACAAGGCCGTCGGTCGTTCGCGCTCCACGCTCCGTCCATCGCCCGTGAAGGACGTCGCGCTCGCCGAAGGGATCCCGGTGCTCCAGCCGGACCGACCGAAGGGCGACGACTTCGTGGCGCAGCTTCGCGCGCTCGAGCCGGACATCAGCGTGGTCGTGGCGTACGGACACATTCTGCCGAAGGCGGTGATCGATCTGCCGCGACTCGGCACGCTGAACATCCACGCGTCGCTGCTGCCCGCGCTGCGCGGTGCCGCGCCGATCCAGGCGGCCATTCGCGACGGGCTCGGCGAGACGGGAGTGACGATCATGCAGATGGTCCCTGCGCTCGACGCGGGCCCAGTGCTGCTGAAGGCGCTCACGCCGATCATGGAAGACGAGACGGCAGGCGAGCTCGCGCTGCGTCTGAGCGAGCTGGGAGCCATGGCCCTGATCGAAGCGCTGGCGCTTCTCGAGCTCGGGCTCACGAAGCCGGAGGAGCAGGACGAGGCGAAGGCGACGTACGCGACGAAGCTCACGCGCGAGTCGGCGCGAGTGGACTGGACTGGTTCCGCGCACGAGGTCGGCCGGCACATTCGTGCCTACGACCCCAAGCCGGGCGCATGGAGCAGAATCCGCGAGACCGAAGTGAAGCTGTTCGGCGCGCGCGTCGCCCCGCGTGGCACCACCGCAACGCCGGGTGAGGTGCTCGCCGTGGACGACGCGGGGCTGCTCGTGGCCTGCGGGGGCGGCGCGGTGCGAGTGATCGCGGTCAAGCCGGCCGGCAAGCGGCGGCTGAGCCCCGTCGAATGGGCGAACGGCCGAGGAGTCGCCGTCGGCGACCGGTTCGACACTGTCGGGCCCGCCGTTCCGTAGGAGAGGCGTGCTCGATCCCACCGTGAACGTCCTGCCGACCCGTGCATCGGCCATTCCCATCGTGCACGCCGTGACGAGCGACGAGATCGTCACCCGCGCCGACTTCATCGACGTCGCATGCGCGGTGATGGCAGCACTCGGCGCGCGCGGCGCCCTGCATCTGCGCGCCGGACGCTTGCCAGCGTCGAAGCTGCAATCGCTCTCGGAGGGACTGGAGGCCGCCCAGGCGCTCACCGGCGCGTGGTTGGTGATCAACGACCGCGTGGATCTCGCCCTCGCGGCGCGGGCGCGGGGCGCGCAGCTCACGAGCCGGTCGCTGAGCGTCGCCGACGCCCGCCTCGCCGCGCCCACGCTGGCGTTGGGCGCGAGCGTGCACTCGCTCGACGAAGCGCGCCTCGCGGCGAACGAGGGCGCCGACTGGGTGGTGGCTGGCCACGTGTTCGCGACGACGACGCATCCGGGAACGCCGGAGCGCGGGCTCGCGTTCGTGCGCAGTCTCGTGGAGGCGCTGACGGTGCCAGTGATCGCGATCGGCGGCATCCGCACGTCGCACGGCGCGGAGCTGCGTGATGCGGGCGTCTACGGCGTCGCGGTGATCCGGGGAATCTGGGACGCCGCGAATGCCGAACAGGCCGCGAGCGACTATCTTTCGGCGTATGACAACGCCGCTGGCACATGAGCCGTCCGCCCTCGCGTTGACGGTCAACGGGGATCCGCGCTCGGTCGCCGCGGGCACGACCCTGTCCGCATTTCTGGCCTCGCTCAAGCTCGACCCGCGCGTGGTCGTCGTCGAGCACAATCGCGAGATCCTGCGCGATCGTGAGGCGTACGGCTCACTCGAGCTGTCTGCCGGCGATGTCCTGGAGATCGTCCACTTCGTCGGCGGCGGGTGAGATGACCGCCTCGGTCGACCTGACGGCCTCCCTCGACACCAGATTCGAGATCGGAGGGCGCGAATTCCGCTCGCGTCTCATGGTCGGCACCGGGAAGTACACGTCGAACGCGCATATGATCGCCGCGATCGAGGCGTCGGGCGCGGAGGTGGTGACCGTCGCGGTGCGCCGAGTGGACCTGGATCGCACGAAGGACGAGGGAATTCTCCATCACCTCGATCCGCAGCGGTTCATGCTGCTGGCGAATACGGCGGGCTGCTTTGCCATTGATGACACCATTCGGTACGCTCGTCTGGGGCGCGCCGCCGGGTTCAACGAGTGGGTGAAGCTCGAGGTGATCGGCGATCAGGCCACGCTGCTCCCCGACGCGTCGGCGACGATCGAGGCGACGCGCGTGCTCGCCGCGGAAGGGTTCAAGGTGATGGCGTACACCAACGACGATCTGATCAGCGCCCTGCGACTCGAGGATGCGGGCGCGGTATGCGTGATGCCGCTCGCGTCGCCGATCGGCTCGGGGCTCGGCATGCTGAACCCGTATGCGATCCGCACGATCAAGCATCGCCTGAGCGTGCCCGTGATCGTGGACGCCGGCGTCGGGACCGCGTCGGACGCGGCGGTCGTGATGGAGCAGGGTGTGGACGGCGTGTTGATGAACACCGGGATCGCCGCGGCAACGGATCCCGTGCGCATGGCGACGGCCATGCGGCTTGCGGTTGATGCGGGCCGACTCGCGTACCTGGCCGGTCGCATGCCGCGGCGTGAGGTGGCAGTGCCCTCCTCGCCGACGACGGGGATGCTCGACCGGTGAGTGACGCCGGGCGCCCCGCGACGGTGGTGCGCGGCGCCGTGACCGACGCGCGTACGGCGGCGGCCGAACTCCTCACCGACATGCGCGGCGGCGAGCTGCTCGACAGTGCGTTCGAGCGTCGCACGAGCCGGCTCGATCCGCGCGACCGTCGGTGGACACGCGAGCTCGTGTACGGGATGCTGCGACGCCGCAGCTGGATCGACGCGTTGCTCGACGACCGTGTGCGCGGTGGGCTCGCCAAGCTCGACCCCGACCTGATCGACCTGTTGCGCGTCGGCGCGTATCAACTGCTCTCGATGGGGAGCGTGCCGGCATACGCGGCGATCGGGCAGACGGTGGAGCTGACCAAGCGGCGACACGGGATCGGCGCGAGCAAGCTCGCCAACGCGGTGCTGCGCCGGCTCGATCGCGAGCGCGAGCGGCTCGTCGTCGCCACACCGGAAGATCCCGTGGAGGCGCTCGCGTTGGAGCAGTCGCATCCGCGCTGGCTCGTGGCACGCTGGATCGCGCGCTGGGGCGCCGACGAGACGCGGCGCCTGCTCGAAGCGAACAATCGCGAAGCGCCGCTCGTGGCCCGGCCATATCACGTCGTGCGCGAGCAGCTCGAGGCGATGCTGGAGGGCGCTGGCGTCACCGTCGCCGACGCGCCGCTCGTGCCAGACAGCCTCGTGCTCACGAGCGGTGTCGGCGCGATGACGGAGCTCGGCGCATTCAAGCAGGGGCTCTTCCACCTGCAGGATCCAGCCTCCACGCTCGTCACTCGGTATGCGGCGATTCCCAGCGGTGCACGGGTCGCAGACCTGTGCGCCGCACCAGGCGGGAAGTCGCTCGAGCTCGCGCGCACCGCTGGGGTCGTGTTCGCCGGTGACGCGTCATTCGCGCGGCTCGCACGCGTGCGCGAGAACGTGCGCCGCCTCGACGCGAACAACATCATCCCGTTCGTCGGCGACGCGCGCTTCCCCGCGGTGCGCGGACTCGACGCCGTGCTCGTCGACGTCCCCTGCACAGGCACCGGAACGTTCCGCCGTCATCCCGACGCGCGGTGGCGCCTTCGCATCAGCGATCTCGCCGTGCTGCCCGCCATGCAGCGCTCGATCATTCGCGCCGCAGCGACGGCCGTGCGGCCCGGTGGCCTGTTGATCTACAGCACGTGCTCGCTCGAGACGGAAGAGAACGACGCGCAGGTGGAGAGCTTCCTCTCCGACCATCCTGACTGGCGGCTGGAGCCGCCGCCGGAAGGGGCCGTGCCCGCTGCGGTGCTCGATGCGGGGCGACTGCGCGTGCTGCCGCAGCGTCACGGCACCGACGGCGCGTTCGCCGCGCGACTGCGGCGCGCCGAATCTGGCTCGGCATGAACTGGCGCACGGGATTTCGCACGTCGCTCGTGTATCTCGTCAGCAGCGTGGCCGGATTCACGCTCGCCTACCTGCTCGTCGCCTTCGTCGTCTTCCCCGCCGGAGTGATCCCGCGCGACGTGAGGGTTCCGAACGTCACGGGCCTCGGCTTCGACGAGGCGGCGCAGCGGCTCGCGCAGGCGGGATTCAAAGCCGACAAGGGAGAGCAGCGCTACAACAACTCCGCACCGAAGATGACCGTGCTCGAACAATCGCCCCCGCCGGGCTCGCAGGAAGGAATTGGTGCTGTGATCACGCTCGTCGTGAGCGGAGGCGAGAGACTGGTCGCGATCCCGGCCGTCACGGGAATGACGCGAGTCGAGGCGCAGGTGCTTTTGGAGAAGGATGGGTTCGAGCTCGGCGAGACCAACGAAGCGCCGAGCAACGCCCCGCGCGGCACGGTGATCGCCACGCGGCCGGCGATCGGAACCGCCGTCGGCGTGCCCTCGACCGTGTCGCTCGTGCTGAGTGGCGGTGCGCCTGCGCAGCAGATGCCCGATCTCGTGGGGCGCGACGTCAACGCCGCTCGGCAGCTGCTGATCCAGCTCGGCATCAAGGACGTGAGTCTGGTGAAAGATGCCACCGCGCCAGGAGTGCCGGGAACGATCATCGCCCAGGCGCCAGTGAGCGGCGCGACGGTCGTGTCCGGGATGTCGGTGCAGCTCCGCGTGGTGGGTGAGCCCGAGCCGATGTCCGATCCGATGACGCTGCCGCCTCCTCCGCCGGCCAACCAGCCATGAGCGCGGTACGAATTGCTCCGTCCATCCTCAGCGCCGACTTCGCGAAGCTCGGCGACGAGGTCGCGATGCTCGAGCAGGCCGGCGCGGACTGGCTGCACGTCGACGTGATGGACGGACGCTTCGTGCCGAACCTCACCTTCGGCGCGAAGGTGATCGAGACGATCCGCCGTCGCACGGCGCTCCCGCTCGACGTCCACATGATGGTCGTGGAGCCCGAGCGCTACTTCGACGATTTCGCGGCCGCAGGAGCGAGCGGCATGACGATCCACGCCGAGGTCTCGCCGCACCTGAACCGCCAGCTCGCGCGGATTCGCGAGCTCGGTTGCGCCGCCGGCGTGGCGATCAATCCCTCCACGCCGCTCGTGGCGGTGGAGGAGGTGCTCGGCGCCCTCGATCTATTGCTCATCATGTCGGTCAATCCTGGATTTGGCGGGCAGAGCTTCATTCCCGAGTCGAAGGAGAAGATTAAACGCGCACGCGTGATGCTCGATGCAGCGCGCTCGCCGGCGCTGCTCGAGGTGGACGGCGGCATCAATCGCGACAACATCGGCGACGTGTGGCGCGCCGGCGCGGACACCTTCGTCGCGGGGAATGCGGTGTTCAGCGCGAGCGACCCGAGGGCGGAGGTGTCCGCGCTTCGTGCACGTTGCGCGCACGAAGCATGAGGTCGCACCGATGACGATGCGTCAGCAGTGGACGATCGTGCTCGGCGTCGTGCTCCTGCTCGCCGTGGCGCTCAGTGCCGGCGTGCACTTTCTGGGCGACGAGCTGTTCCCCGTCTCCGTCGGTTCGGCCGCGCCAGAATTCAAGGCGGTCACTGTCGACGGCGCGAAGCGCACCAAGACCCTCGCCGACTACAAGGGCAAGGTGGTGCTGCTCAACGTGTGGGCGACCTGGTGCGAGCCGTGCCGAGTCGAGATGCCGAGCATCGAGAAGCTGCATCGGGAGTTCGGTCCGAAAGGCCTCGCGGTGGTCGCGGTGAGCGTCGACGATCCGGGCGCGGAGCAGCGCATCGTGGACTTCACGAAGGAGCTCGGGCTGACGTTCGAGGTGCTGCACGACCCGGAGCAGCTCATCACGCGGAACTACCAGATCACCGGCTATCCGGAGACGTTCGTGATCGCGCGCGACGGCACGATCCGGAAGAAGGTGATCTCGTCGGCGGACTGGAGCTCCGATGCGAATCGCGCGCTGGTGCGCGAGCTGCTCGGCATGGGCAGCTCCTCACCGGCGGCTCCCGGTGCGCCCGGACGCGACGCGCCCGACTCCGTCGTGCTCGACACGGCGGCGGCGGCGCGTCGGTGATGGCGTGACCACGCCCGTCCGGCCCGCGAGGCCGACGTGGCAGCGCCGCGTTCGCGAGATCGCCACCGAGCGGCTCGCATTGAAGGCGATCGCGTTCGCCGTTGCCGCACTGCTCTGGGTCGTCGTCGGCGCGCGGCAGCCGACGGAAGGGTACGTGAGGGTGAGGGTCCAGCCGGAGCTGGACAGCTCGCTCGTGATGATCGAGGGCACCGCCGAGCTTCGGGCGCTCGTGACCGGGCGCGCGGCGGACCTCGTGAAGCTCTACGCATCGCCGCTCGTGCTGCGCCGACGCGTCGGCGGCGATGTGCCGGATACGCTCGTCCTCGACGTGTCACCCTCCGACGTGCGCATCCCGCCCGAGCTCTCCGACGCCGTGCGCGTGATCGACCTTCAGCCGAGGAACGTCGTGCTGCGCTTCGAGTCGCGCTCCACGCGACGCGTGTCCGTCGTGAGTGACGGGCGGATCCTGCTGCTCGCCGACAGCGGAGCCCGCCCGGCGAGCGACGTGGAGTTCGATCCCCAGACGGTGCGCGTGACGGGACCGCGCCGAGTGGTGCGAAGCATGCGCGGCATCAGGCCCTTCTCGCTCTCGATCTCGACCTTCGACACGCTCGCCCATGTCGCTGATCTCGACACCGCCGGCACCGGCGTTCGCGTCGAGCCCATGCAGGTGAAGGTGCGCGTACGCTCGGGCGTCGCGACGACGGCCGCTGTCCCGGCCCTGTCCGCGCCGACGACTGCGGCGGCGACGCCATGAGCGTGCGCGCGTGACGCGGATCCTCGGCATCGAGACGTCGTGCGACGAGACGTCGGCCGCCGTGATCGACGGCGTCGGCGACGAGGTGCGTCTCGAATCACTCGTGATCCTGTCGCAGGACGTGCATCGCCTGTTCGGCGGCGTGGTGCCGGAGATCGCCTCGCGTCAGCATCTGACCGCGCTCGTGCCCGTCGTGCGGCGGGCGATCGAGGACGCGGGCGCGACGTTCGAGACGATCGACGCGATCGCCGTGACGCACGCGCCCGGACTCGTCGGCGCGCTGCTCGTTGGCGTGAGCTTCGCCAAGTCGCTGGCGTTCGCGCGCGGCCTTCCCTGCGTCGGCGTGCACCACATGGAGGGGCACCTGTTCGCGACGGCGCTGGAGCACACGGACGCAGTGCCGCCATTCACCGCACTGCTCGTGTCGGGTGGACATACGATGCTCGTCGACGTTGCCGCGTGGGGCGAGTACCGGCTGCTCGGCCGCACGCGCGACGACGCAGCGGGGGAGGCGTTCGACAAGGTGGCCAAGCTGCTCGGCCTGCCCTACCCGGGCGGTCCGCACGTCGAGCGGCTCGCCGCGACCGGCGATCCGACACGCGTCCGCTTCGCGCGCCCGATGCTGCGGCGGGATCAGATGCCGGGTGACGCGGACTACTACGACCTCTCCTTCAGTGGACTGAAGACGGCAGTGCTGAACGCGGTGCGGGGCGGCTCACCGGACGACTATCCGCACATCGCCCGTGCGTTCCACGATGCGCTCGTGGAGACGCTCGTGGAAAAGACGGCGCGCGCCGTGGCCGAGTACGGGCGAACGCGCATCGTGCTCGGCGGAGGCGTGGCGGGGAACCGGACGCTGGCGGCGGCGATGCGCACGCGCGTCACGCGTCTCGGCGCCGAGGTATTCGCACCGAGTCCGCGTCTGGCGACCGACAACGCGGCGATGATCGCACGTGCTGGACTCTTCCACTTCGAGCGTGGGGCGCGCGCGCCGCTCGATCTCAACGCGTTCGCCAACCTGCCGCTTCCCGGACTCGTGACCGCATGACGATGGCGCATCCCATCATTCACCATCCGTTCGTGCTCAGCCTCGGACCGCTGCAGTTCACCGGTTTCGGGCTGGCGATCCTGATGACGTTCGTGATCGGACAGGCAGTGGCTCAGAGCGAACTCTCGCGCCGCGGCCACGATCCCGAGCCGATCAGCGACATGATCTTCGCCGCCGTCGTAGGAAGCCTGCTCGGCGCGAAGCTCTATTACGTGGTCGTGCTGCGGCATTGGGACGCGATGTTCGACCGTGGCGGATTCGTCTACTGGGGCGGCCTGATCCTTGGCTCCGTCGCGGTACTGGCGGTCGTGTTGAAGAAGCGATTCGGCGTGAAGCGCATCTTCGAGGTCGGGGGGCTCGCGGTGGCCGCGGCGTACGGCGTGGGGCGCACCGGCTGCTGGGCGATCGGCGACGACTACGGCAAACCGTGGAAGGGATTCCTCGCCGTGGCGTTTCCGCAGGGCGCGCCGCCGTCGACGGCGGGCGTGATGGCGCGCGAGTTCGGGATCCCGATGCCGCCAGGCGCCGGCCCGAACACGCTGCTGTCCGTCCATCCAACCCAGCTCTACGAGGTCGCGCTCGGGCTCGTGATGTTCGGCATCCTGTGGCGGATCCGCGACCACAAGCACGCGGAGGGCTGGCTGTTCGGACCGTTCTGCATCGTCTCGGGACTGGAACGGTTCGCGATAGAATTCCTCCGCGCGAAGGACGATCGGCTCGTTGCGGGGCTGACGTACGCTCAGCTGATCTCAGTCGGGTTCATCGTTCTCGGGGCCGTCTGGATGGTCGTGTTCTCGCGTGTGCGCGACGGCTGGCCTGGCATCTATGCGCGGCGGCCTGGTGCTCCGGACGCTGCGGAGCGGGTCGTCTAAACGCCCTTTCATCAGTTGGAGTCATTCGCGCGGGAAGGGTCGCGCGTCTGATGGCGCGGCCACGAGCGAGCGGGACCACCAGCCGTCCGACCACGCTCGTTTCACGGTCCAACTGCGTTGACTGCGTTGGTCGAGACCGCGGTGCGAGTATGCCGCAGAACGAATCGACGCGCGTCTCGTTCGGTCGATGATGCTGCTCCGCGGGCAGTAGGGCTCGCGCATCCGCCGATCGGACCGGGCGCTACCCGCGCGCCGGTTCGCGACTGACCGCGTCCTCGAGGGCCGAGAGTCGGCGGCGAAGCTCTTCGTTCTCGGCGTGAAGCTGCGCCAGCTCCTCCGACGCCGGAGCCGTCACTGCAACGGGCATCATCGTCGGCAATGTCACCGAGCGCTTCGGCCAGAACGTCTTCAACAACGCGAAGGCGAACAGGATCAGAAGCGTCAGCTGCGCCAGCACGCCCTGCCAGCTCGGATAGATGCCGAAGAACTCCGAGTGCGGGAATCCGGGAATCGCCGTCAATGGAAGCGCATTCCCTTCCTGCAGCTCGCGCACTCCCTTGCCGGTGAACACGAACGCCATGAAGTACAGCAGCGCGCTGGTCACGGAGAAGAACGGACGGAGCGGAATCCGCACGCCGAAGCGATAGAACAGCGTGAAGATGACGGCCAGCGCTGCGAATCCGGCCAGGATGCCCATCGTCAGCGGGAAGGCGACGTTGGGGCCTTCGTTGAACAGTGCCTGATAGAACAGCGCCGTCTCGGCGCCCTCGCGATACACGGCGAGAAACGCGACGAAGGTGAGCGCCCGACCGCCACCCTGATTGAGCGCGGTGTTCACCTTCTCCCTGATGAACTGCTGCCACTTCGCCGCTTCGACCTTCGAGATCAGCCAGTAGCTCACCGAGAAAAGCACGCCGACTGCGACGAGCAGCGTGAGTCCTTCGATGATCTCCCGGCTCGCCGGCATCGCCGCGAGAATCGTCTTGAGGATCATTGCCGTGGCGGCACTGGCGAGCAACGCATAGCCGACGCCGATCCAGATGCTGCGTAGTCGCTCGCGATGTCCGGTCTTGATCAGGAACGCGACCACCGCGCCCACCACGAGGATCGCCTCGAATCCCTCGCGAAGGATGATGAGGAACGACTGCCAGAACGCTTCCCATCCGCTCCCCGCCGGCCGCGTGAGCGCGACGACTTCAGGCAGTCCCGCTTCGATCGCGTCGCGCAGCCGCTCGGCCGCGCGAACGTCGTTGCCGCGGATTGCGCCGCGGAAGTCGGTGAAGATGCGCTCCATCGAGGCGACGAGCCCCGGATTCTTCGCGCGCGCAGGAGACTCGATCGGCTCGAACGCCATGTACGCGTCGGACGCCTTGTCGGCCGCGTCGGAAGGCCGTCCACTTTTGGCGGCGCTCAGCGATTGCTCGAGCAGCGCGATCACGTTTCGCGAGACGTTCTGCGCGCCGCTGTCCGACGCCACCGCACCGTTGGAGCGGTCCTTCATCGGCAGCGTGCGCACGTACGCGACGACGCTCTTCACCTGCGAGTCGGACAGCTCGCGCGACGAAGGCATCGACGTGCCGGCGATCCCGGCTCGCACGACCTGCGAGAGCTGGTCGTCGGTGTGCTCGATCTGCCACGCGACGGTACCGATCTCAGGAGGAAGCCGTGTGAGCGAGCGCGCGAGCGCGCCGTCGCCCGCGCCCGCGACGCCATGACACGACGCGCAGCGCTGCGTGTACAGCCCCTCTCCTTCCATGAGCTGCGCGTGCGTCGTGCGGAGCGAGTTGATGTACGCCACGACGTTCCAGCGCTGCTCCGGAGTGAGGGCCCCCGCGTAGCCGACCATCGGCGTCCCGGCGATGCCGACCGAGACGACGCGATAGGTGAGCGCCGGCGTCACGCCGCTCATGAGCGCCGACGTCCCGATCGCCGGCGGCTTGGGATGGAGCGCGACACCGGCCGCACCGTCGCCGAGTCCGGCGACGCCATGGCAGCTCGCGCAGCTGGTCTGGTAGATCCCCTTCCCTTCGGCCAGATCCAGCGCCGTGCGCGGGAGCTCCAGCTTGGCCTCGTTGCCGAGGATCAAGGCGAACCGGGCCTCGAGCGAATCGAGCGCGGCCGGCGAGCGCTTCGCCACGACAGCCGCGGCGATCGTATCCAGCAGCGCGCGCGCGGGGGCCGCGCTCGCACCAGAAAGCCGATCGGCCGCCCGCTTGGCGTCGATCAGAAAGTCGTTCGTCTCGGAATATTCCTGCGCGCTGATCAGCCGACCCTGTGCATCCACCGCCTTTCCATACTCCTCGACGGCCACACTGACGATATTGGCCACGCGGCGCGCGGGGTGCTCCTGAGCCGACGCCGGAAGGGCGACGCAGCATGCGGCCAGGATGAAAGTTCGGTTGAGAATGGTCGGGATTCTCATTGCCGAGGAAATGTATCGGGATTTACGGAGCACCGCCAGCGGAGCCGGAGTTATCTCCCACGCGGGCCGAACCAGCGCGACGGCGCCTCGAGTCTCGGCGGCACGGCGAGCAGACGGGCCAGCTTGATGCACGCATCGTCGGCCGCACCGAACACGCGGCGAAGCTCGGCGAGCCAAGCCTCCCAGGCCGGCGTTCCCAGCCCCTCCATGCTCGCCGCGGACGCTCGGTCGTCGACCGCGACGAGCGCGTCGCGCACGGGATCGAGCATCTCGCGCGCGGCGGCTGCGCGCGCGCGCGCCACGGCGGGAGGCGCCGCGCCATTCGAGGCCGCGGCCACCACACCACGCTCGATCTGTTGATACAGTGTTGCGCCTCGCAACAGCGCGACGACGTCGCGACCGGTCGCCCGCGCCGCACGCACGCGCGCGTCGATGAGCGGCGTGAAGATGGCGTCGTGCGCCGCCTCGGCGGCGGGGTCGCGCGCGGCGCCGAGCGAGCGGAGAGAGCGCGCCAGCTCCGGCAGCCGCGTCTCGTCAGGCATTCGAGACGTCGAACGACGAGTCGCCGGCCAGCTCCGCGATCGAGATCGCGGCGCGCTCTCCGGTGCGCGCCTCGTATCGCTTTACAAAGTCAGGGAGCCGATCGGTCGTGAACCCGTCGCGCGGAAGCCCGAGCACCTCGATCGCCTGCTCGATCCGCTCGGGCGTCCCCTCGACCTCGACGAGATCGTCCATGCGCGGATAGTGCTCGAACCGGATCATCGTGCCGTCGAGATCGTACTGCTCGATCTCGCGATCGATCGCGATCGTGACCTCGTAGCCGAGATGGATCAGCATCGCGTTGAGCACGTCCGGGTCGGAGACGTTGGTGCCGAGCTCCTCGCGCAGCTTGTAGCGACCGTCGCGCCTGGTCGGGCCCTTCCAATCGAGGCCGGCGCGCACCTCGCTCGCGGTCCGATACACGCGGACACGAAGCACGTGATCCTTCGCGGCGAGCGCACGGTCGTAGGTGTCCCAGCGGCGGTCCTCGAGCCTGCCGGCGAAGACGATCACTCCACCGGCGCTCTCGACGAGCGACCGACGACGCACGACATCATCCACGGTGCTCTTGAGCTCGACCTCGAGCATGCGCGCTACCGCTCCCCGAGAATGGCGCGCACCACCGCATCGGTCTCGCTGAGATCCGCGAACACCGCCGATGGCTTGCATGCGGCGAGCTCCTCGACGGAGAAGCGACCCGTGGCGACGCCAATCGCGCGTGCACCGATCGCTTCCCCACACGCGATGTCGGCGGGCGTGTCCCCGATCACGACGACATCGCGTCCCGCCACGGGGCCGCCGAGCAGATGCTCGGCGCGTCGACGTGCGATCTCCGGAAGCTCGGGGCGCTCGTGATGATCCGAGCCGAACGCGCCGACGAGAAAGCGGTCGGGCTCGATGCCGACCGCGGCCAGCTTCGCCCGCGCGCCCGGATGGATGTTGCCCGTGAGCAGGCCGAGGAGCACGTCATCGCGCGCTTCGAGCGCTTCGAGCAGCTCGCGCACGCCGGGGAAGACGTGCTCGCGATGGTCACTCGCGGCGAGCTCCTCCTGGAGCAGCTTGAGATAGCGGTCGAGGACGATGTCCAGGCGCGCGTCGATGTCCTCGTCGGCGATGCCGGCGTGCATCATCAGCTCGCGCACGATCTGCGGATCCGTCTTTCCGTCGAAGCGGTGCTCGCCCGGCCCCGTGGCGCCGAAGTGCTCTTCGAGCGCCTGGAACACCGCGCGTCGTCCCGCGCCGTCGGTCCAGAGGATCGTGCCGTCGATGTCGAACAGCACGACCGTTTTCGGCCGGCCGGCAGCAGGCGCGCTTCGCAGAGGTGATGACATGCCGAAAGCTAGACGGGCGGCGGACTGTCGCAAACCAGTTGCGCGCGAGCTAGCTTCGCACCATGCACGTGACCTTTGCCCTGTTCGCCGACGCGGCGAACCTGTCGCAGGAAGGGAAGCTCAACATCCTCGGTGTGTTCGATGCGCTCCAGGTCGGCACCCTGCCGGCGATGCACCCTCGCGCGACGTTCGTCGTCCATCTCAAGGGCACCGCGCTCGACGTCGGCACACATCGCGTGAGCTTGAAGTGGCTGAGCCCGAGTGGACAGGAGCTCTGGAGCAGCGAGGGAGAGCTCGGCGTGTCCAACCCGCCGCAGGGCGTGCTCGAGATGGACTTCCCGCTCATCGCGCAACTCGACCTGCCATTGGATCAGAGTGGCAGTTACGTGATGCGCGTCGGGCTCGATGGGAGCACGCACGCCGACGTGCCGCTGCAGGTGAGGTTGCCGGCTGGAGTTCCAAACGCGCCGGCGCCGGCGTGGGTGTCGTAGGCGTTGCTGCTGCCACTGCCGTAGCCGGTACCATCGTACCCGGTACCCGGACCCGGTCCGCTGGCCCGACGAAATCTTGGACGTCTCTTTTGAGCTACTGGCGCAGTTGGCCCCGCATTCTGGGGGGTTGGCTGTCGGTCCGGGTGCCGGGTACGATGGTACCGGTTACGGCAGTGTGCAGTTAGAGAACCCTCCTCGCCCCCACAAACCGCTCCACCAGCGCGCTCACGTACGCATCATCCGATCGCGACAGATCCTCCACCGCGAATCCCCCCCGTCCGAGCGCGAGGTGCACGATCCCTCCCGCTCCCAGCGCGATCGCCACGTGCGTCACGCGGTGATCCGCTCGATCCGAGAAGAACAGAAGGTCACCTTCCCGCGCATCGAGCGGATTCGTCTCGGCCGCGACTCCTTCACTCGCCTGTTGCCACGCGTCGCGTGGCAACAGGCGACCATGGAGTGCGAACACCGCCTGCACCAATCCTGAGCAGTCGGCGCCCCACGGCGTGACGCCGCCCCACAGATAGCTCGTCCCCTCGAAGTAGCAGCGCGCCGTGCGCGTGATCGCCGCTGCCTCGAGCGGGAAATGCTCGCGCTGGCGAGCGATGTCGATCGCTTCACCCGACGCGACGTGATCCGACTCGGCGAGATACGCGCCGAGCGGAAGCGCGCGACGAACGTCATCGCGCATGACGACGCAGCCGAGTGCGAGCCGGTCGTACCGACTCCGCTGCTCCGCATCTCCATCATCGCCATCGAGATAGCCGCGATGCATCCAGCCCTCGTACAGATCGACACCGCGCACGCACCACCACGTGTCGCGCTCCTCGAGCAGCTCGACACGGTGACCGGCGAGAAGCTGCGAGATCTGCACGCTCGAGACGTGCGGTTCGGCGAACAGCGGCGCCACGGCGCTGCGCACGAACGCGCGCGGGGAATTCGACGTCATGAGGGAATGACCTCGCCCGGGACGCGTGCGCGCACGCCGCGCTCGATCGCCCGTTCGAGCGCGAGGACGGCGAGCACTTCGAGCTGCGCCATGCTCGCGACGACTCCGTCGTTCAGTGGCGCGGTCGCGAACACGACGTCGCCGTCGAATGGAGTGCCGACTGGCGTGATGCGGCGATAGAGTGCGGCGCTCGCCGCGCGCGCGAGTGCTCCCAGCGATGCGCGATCGAGCGCCGCATTGGTCGCCACGACACAGAGCGTCGTGCTCCGCGCGGCCAGGGTGCCAAACTGCTCGGCCTCGCCGGCACCGCTCGCCAGCCATGCCGCGCTGTCGAGCCACGTTCCGTCAGCGCGGCGCGCGCCCGCGACGATGCGGCCCACGCCGTCGCGCACGTCACCGAGCGCGTTCACGGCCGCGAGTGCGCGCACCCTGATCTGGCCCGCGTCGGCCGCGCCGCAGCCGATGCCGCCCTTCATCGCGTGCGCGGGGCCGATGACCTTGCCGACGGTCGCACCCGTCCCCGCGCCCACCGCGCCCTCGGGGACGTCGCCGAGACTCGCCGACTCACACGCCGCGTACGCCATCTCCGGCGTGGGGCGCGCATCGAACCGCCCGAGCGGGCCGAGGTCGAAGAGGACCGCGGCGGGCACGATCGGCACGACACCGTCGCCGACGTCGAAGCCACGCGAGCGCTCTTCCATCCAGCGCATCACGCCGGCCGCCGCATCCAATCCGTAGGCGGAACCGCCCGCGAGAAGGATCGCGTCGACGCGGTCCACGAGGTGTGTGGCGTCGAGTAGCGCGAGCTCTCGCGTGCCGGTCGCGCGACCGACCACGCTCACGCCGCAGCGAAACGGGCCGCGATCGGCGCGGATCACCGTGCAGCCTGTCGCGCCCTCGACGTCGGTCGAATGTCCAATGGCAAGCCCGCACTCGGCGAAGCTCGTCATGCCGACACTGGCGAGGTCAATCTTCGAGCCACTTGGGCATGGGCACCTGCCTCTCAGCGCACGCACGGCACTCCACGACGCCGCGCAGGTTGCACACGACGCAGACGAAGGTGCCGCACTTGACGCAGGGATAGCCTTCCGACGCGCGCTCCTCGTTGCCGCACGCCCGGCAGATCATCGCGTCCCGCTCGCGCAGCTTAGTCATGCACCGCTCTCCCGTCCCGGCGCGCGGCACGCGGCCGCTCGCCCAGCTCATAGTCGCGAATCTTCTTGATCAGCGTCGCACGCGAGATCCCCAGCTCCTTCGCCGAGCGCGTGCGGTTGGCACCGTGGGCTCGCAGCGTCCTGTCGATGTGCGCACGCTCGACCTCCGCCAGCGACCGCGAGACATGCGGCAACATGAGCTCGTCGCCCAGACCGCGCACCTCCGCGGGCAGATGCTGCGGCAGGATCGCCGGCACGCCTCGCGCCAGGAGCAGCGCCCTCTCCAGCACGTTGCGCAGCTCGCGCACGTTGCCCGGCCATGGATACGCCGCGATCAGCTCCATCGTCTCCGAGGTAACGTCGTGCGGCGCGTCGGCCACCCCGCGCCGAAGCTCCGTCACCAGTGCGCGCACCGTCTCCTGAAGGTCCTCGGGCGAGCGAGCGCGCAACGGCGGAAGATACAATGGCATCACGCCGAGCTTGTAGTAGAGATCTTCGCGGAATCGCTCCTCGGTGACCTCGGTCGCGAGATCGCGTACGGTGGACGCGATGAGGCGCACGTCGACCAGCACTTCGCGCGTTCCGCCCGACCGTCGCACGCGACGCGACTCGAGCGCCCGCAGGAGCGTCGGCTGGAGTGTCGCGGGCAGGTCGGAGACCTCGTCGAGGAATAGTGTTCCGCCATCCGCCGCCTCGAACAGCCCGGGCACCGGCCCCCCCACGCTGCGCTCGATGCCGAACAGCTCGAGGTCGAGCTCCTCGAGCGGTCGCATCGAGCAGTCCGCCTCGTGGAACGCGCGGCCGCCGCGCGCGCTCAGCGAATGAATCGCCCGAGCCACGCGCGCCTTGCCGACACCGCGCTCGCCAACGATCAGCGCCACGGTGCGCTCGCTGCGCGCGAGCAGCTCGATCTGCTGCGCGAGCTCGCGCATCGGCGGCGAGGAACCGAGCAGCATCTCGGTGGACTCGCGCCCAAGGCGGGCGCCGGCGGCGCGACTCAGGTCGCGCAGCTGCGCCTTCTCCAGCGCGCGATCGACCACCGCGCCGAGATGCGCCAGCTCGACCGGCTTCGTGAGGAAGCCTTCGGCGCCCGCCTGCATCGCCTGCACCGCGAGCGCGACGTCGCCGTGACCTGTCACCATGATCACGACGGGACGATGCTCCCGCGTGCGCTCGAGAACCTCGAAGCCAGTGATGTCGGGGAGCTTGAGATCGAGCAGCATGAGCGCGGGATGCTCCGCCTGAACGATGGCCACTGCCTCCTCGCCCGTGCTTGCGCGCAGCACGTCGTGCCCCGTGCGCTCGAAATATCGGCCGAACGCGGAGGTCAGGTCTGGCTCGTCGTCTACGATGAGGATCTTCGCCATCAGCGCGTCAGTGCCGCGATCACGGTTGCGAGGTCGTCCAGTTGAAATGGCTTGCCGAGGCTCGGCCGACCCGACTCGGCGAGGAATCGCCGTGCCACGTCGCTCTGCGTGTCACCCGTCACGAACACGACGCGAGCGGCCTGTCCTGGGTCACGGGCGAACAGCTCGCGGTACAGCACATCGCCTCCGACGTCGCTCAACCGGAGATCAAGAAGAATGGCGTCGTACACACCATCCGCCAGGAGTCGGCGCGCATCGGCGCCGCTTGCCGAGATCACGACGTCGTGTCCAAGCGATCCGAGAAAGGCGCTCATGGCCGATCGCATCGCCGGCTCGTCGTCCACCACGAGCACGCGCCGCCCCGCGAGCGGGCTGCTCGCCGGTTGAGACACATCGAGCACAGGCTCGTCCGGAATCGCCACGAACGGCAGCTCGAGGACGAAGGTGGCACCCTCGCCTTCCTGCGATTCCACGCGGAGACGGCCCGCGTGCTCGCGCGCGATCCCATCGGAGATCGAAAGCCCCAACCCCGTCCCCTGCCCCACCGGCTTGGTGGTGAAGAACGGGTTGAAGATGCGGTCGCGTCGCTCGAGCGGAATGCCAGGCCCCGTATCGGATACGGAGAGCACGAGCTGCTCGCCGTCGCGCCGCGTGCGGATCGTCACGAGTCGCGCGCCGGACCAATCGGTGAGCGCATGCTCGGCGTTGCCGATCAGGTTGAGCAACACCTGCTGGAGCTGAAATGGATCCGCCCAGGTGTGCGGCAGCGATTCGTCGAGCTGCGTCACGACGTCGATGTTGGCCGACCGAAGACTGAAGCGTCGCAGCTCGAGCGTGTCGACGACGAGCCGGTTCAGGTCCGTCTCGGCGCGCTCGGCCGGTTGCTGGCGCGCGAAGGTGAGCAGGTTCGACACGATCTTGGCCGCGCGCTGCGCCTCTCGGTGAATCGTCTCGACGGCACTTCGCGCTTCGGCGTCGCGACTCGCGCGCGACGCCAGCAGCAGCTGCGAGAACGCCATCACGCCGGCGAGGGGATTGTTCAGCTCGTGCGCAACGCCGCTGACGAGCTGGCCCACCGCCGCCAGCTTCTCCTGATGCAGGAGCTGTTCGGCGAGCCGGACCTCGTCCGTCATGTCGCGCATGATCCCGAGCGCACCGGCGATGCGATCACCTTCGAAGATCGGAGAGGTGATCACCGAGCCGTGTCGCAGCTCGCCGGCGGCGGAGCGGTAGCGCAGCTGGCCGCGGCCTCGCTCGCCGGCGAAGGTCTCTCGAAGAAGCTGGCTGACGGCCGCGGCGTCGCGCGGATCGACCAGCAATGCGAGCGGACGGCCGAGCAACGCGGCGCGCGCGCCTCCGATCGTACGCTCGAGCGAGTGGTTGACCGCGGTGAAGTTGCCTTCGATATCGAGCGTGAAGATGCCGTCCGGCGCCGACTCGACGAGGCGTGCGTACTGCGCCTCGGAGCGCGCGAGCGCCGACGCGCGCTCACGCTCGAGCGTGACGTCGCGCGCCACGGCGAGCACGCCGACCACGCCGCGCTCGTCCTGAATCGGCGTGTAGGTCTCGGAGAGCAGGCGTGTGTCACCGTCGCGGCGCACGAGCCGGCACTCGTACTGCGCCGACTCGCCAGCCATCGCTCGATCGAAGCTCGCGGCCACGAGACCGAGATCGTCAGGGTGCACGAGCGTGCGACAGCTCGTGCCGAGCAGCGACTCGCGATCTTCGCCGGCGAGCGTGCACGTCGCGTGGTTCGCCGACGTGAACAGCCCGGTCTGGTCGAGCGTGTAGATCGCGTCCGTCGCGGAATCGAAGAGATTGCGATAGAGCGCCTCGGACTGTGCCACGGCGTCGAGCGCGCGCCGCTCCTCCGTGACGTCGCGGAGCGACGCGACGATCCCCGTCACCTCGCCGAGCTCGCGCAGCGGCGCCGTCGTGATGGAGAGCAGGCGACGGTCGCCGTCGGGCCGCACAACGGCCGCTTCGTAGCGTTGGGGCTCACCGGCGAGCGCGCGATCCTCGTGGTCGCGGACGAGCTGCACCATGTCGGCAGCCACGGTGATCGACGCCGGCTGCCCGATGAGATCGGGGCCGCGGCCGAACATCGCGATCGCCGCCGGATTGGCGAACGCGATCCGGTAGTTGCGGTCGGTGATGACGATCGCGTCGCTCGACGTCTCCACCACGCGGCGATGCCGCTCGGCGAGTGCGCGGTGCTCCGCCTGCGCCAGGATCGCCGCCACCTGCTGGGCGAACAGCTCCACGGTGCGCACTCGTGTGAGCGTGGGACGAGCGCGGTCATCCGGCTGGTCCAGCGACAGCGTCGCCGTCACGCGGCCCGCGCCGTCGCGCAGCGGCACGAGGAGCGTGTCGCGAGGAGACCAGTCGTCGGCCTGTGCGGCGGGGAGCGTACCGAGGAGTGAGCTGTCCTCGGCGACTTCGCCCGACCCGAACTCGGCGATCACCCACGGATCGTTGCCGTCGAGGTAGTACGAGTTGCTGATCCGGAAACGGTCGATCTCGGCGAGCCGGCGCTTCCAGACGTGGCCCGGCGTCGGCACCTCGTTGACGAAACGCTCTTCGTCCGGGCTGAGACCGGCGCATACGATGCGCGTCGCGTCGAGCTGTGCGTCGCGCAGCGTGAGCATCACGCGCCCGAATCCCACCCGTCGGATCGCCTGGACGAAGATGCGGAGCCGCTCGGACATCGTCGGCGCGCGCTCCACCTCGGCGAGGGCCTCGTGCAGCAGCAGCAGGTGATCGCGCTCGCGTTGAAGCCCCGCGACCGTGCCGCCCGGCAGACCGTACACGTCCACGACCACCTTCGCGGCTCCTTCTGGAGTGACGCGAAGCAGAGCGCCGGAGTGGAGATCGCTGGGCATGCGAACTTCGGGAAGGAGAGGCGGCCGAGCTCAGCGACGCGGGACGAGCAGATGCGCCGCCAGCGGCTCGACCGTGACGTCCGCGGGGGTAGTGCCAAGGAGCTCGCCGTCGGCCTGCAGATCGACGATCGGCTCCGTCTCGAGGCGGAACCGGGTCCCCTTTCTGTATAGTATCGCCGGATCCGGCCGAAAGTCACGCCGCGTCACGCGCCACATGATGCGCAGCGCGTCGCGAAGGTTCCGTGGCGAGAAGATGCAGCAGTCGAGAACGCCGTCGTCCACCTCGATCCCCGGGCCGAATGCGATCCGGTCTTCGAGAATCGCGCCGAAGTTGGCGAACAGCACCGCCGCCGCTCGGCGCTCGATCAACTCTCCGTCCACCTCGACTCGCGCCAGAAAGAACTGCCGGCGAAGCACCGCTCGCAGCGCGGCGCGAGTGGCGATCAGTGTGTAGGCGAGCACGCCGAGCCGCCGCTTCATCCAGCGCGGCGTCTCGGCGACCATCGCGGCGTCGATGCCCACGCCAGCGGCGACGGCGAAGCGGTGACCGCGCACGACGCCGAGATCGATCCGCTTGAGCGACCCGCCCAGCAGCGCCGGCACGGCGCGCTCCACTTTCATTGGAACGCCGAGCGCGCGCGCGAGCAGGTTGCCCGTTCCGCCGGCGAGCACGCCGATCGGGATCTCGCTCCAGGCGAGCGCGCCGGCCACCTCCATCGCCGTCCCGTCTCCACCGAGCGTGAGCACCACGTCGAAGTCGCGGCCACGCGCGGCGGCGATCTCCGCCGCGTGGCCCGCCCGTTCCGTCAGTGCAACCTCGCACGTGGCGCCGCACCGGATCACCGCGGCGCGGGCCCGATCGATCAGCCGGGCGCCTCGGCGCGACGCCGGATTGGCGATGAGCAGGACGCGTGACGTCAGAATGACCAGGAGCGGAAGAGCGAGAGTCCCCACTGCTGCGGCGTGGCGACGAATCCGCGAATGTTGCCCGAGCTGCCACAGCGCAGTGCGCTCGCGGCGGGCTCGCGGCCGGCGCGCAGCGACAGCTGATCGGGAGCCAGCATCGGGAAGCGGTATTCCAGCTTGCCTTCGATCGAGTTCACGAAACCCGTGACGCCCGGCTGATCCTTGTCGCTCCCACTCAGCTGACAGAGGCCCGTCGAGAAGCTGAGGAAGAGCCGGTTGCTGATCTGCTTCTCACCGCCGAGCCGCGTGCCCGAGAGCACGCTGCGGAACTGATCGCTCACCGCGTTGGTCGTGGTGGTGCCGCGATCGTCCGACGCGCCGGTCTGGATCTGGATGAGGTCCACCCATCCGCCGAGCTGCTCACGCAGCGCGCGGCTCAGCAGGGCGCCTCCCGTCGGCAGAAGCACTTCGGCAGCGCGGCTCGCCGCGGCGGCGCCCGATTCGTTGAGCTCGAAGCTCGGTCGGCCCGTCACGAGATACGACACGAGATCGGTCTGCGAGATGAACGCGTCGTCGCTCGACAGCTCGAGCGCAGGCTGCGGATAGAACGGCCCGACGATGCGCGCCTTCACGCCGATGTCCGCGCGGCTCGACTGCTTGACGCGATAGAGCGCGCTGACGTCGATCTCGGGATTGAAGTTCGGCGTCCCGAAGAAACTGATGCGCCCCGACTGCACCTGGAACTCGCGCTGCACGACGCCGAGATCGAGGGTATAGGTACCGCGGTCGGCGCTCAGCGCGCCGCTCAGCGCCAGCCGGTAGAGTGCGGAGTCGCCGCGCGTCGTGCGGCCGAGGGTGGATCGCGTCGTCTCATGCTCGTCGCGCGCGCGGGTGACGTTGAGCGAGCCGCCCAGCTTGATGTTCGCTTCCGCCGAACGCAGCCACACTTCGTCGCCGATGTTCACCGAGACGCCGTCGAGCCGCAGGTGCTCCACGAGCCGGCCGGGCGGCTGCGGCATGAGCGACCGGTTGCGCACGTCGGTGGTGTCGAACAGCTCGGCGAACTCCTCCTGCGTGAAGTCGACAAGGCGCTTGTTCACCAGCTCGGGGATGAAGATCGTGCCGCGATCCACGTTCACCGCTCCGCTCAATCGCGCCGCCTCTTCTGTGCCGGAGAGCGTGAGGCCAGACGGTCCCGTGGAGATGTCGAGTCGAGCGAGATCGCGCTTGTCCACCGCGCGCAGACCGCGTGCGTCGAGCCGCAGGTCGAACTTCGGATTGTGAATGTCGCGAAACACGACCGAGCCACGCATCAACGCCGTGCCGCCACTCGCCGGGCTGGTCCAGCCGAGCTGCTCGATCGTGAGCGAGTCTTCACGCGGGTCCACCGAGAGCCGCATGTCGATGCCGCTGAATCGAATGCCGTAGGTCGGGATCTCGATCGTACCGCCACGGATGGTCGCGAGGCCGCCGACGTGCGGATGCTCGGGCTTGCCGGTCACCGCGAGGTCGAGCGCCAACCGGCCGGTCGCGTTGTGCAGCTTGGGGGAGAGCGCTTCGATCAGCGCGAGATCCACACTGTCGGCGTGGATGCGCCCGCCGAGTGAATCGCCGGTCGCCGTCGCGGAGAAGAGGGTGATCGCGATCGGATAGTCCACGCTCGCGTCGAGGATCGAGCGGCCTCCGCGCACGAGCGTGGCGTCCATCGCCGCTCGGCCATTCGCGTACCGTCCGCCGATTCGCATGGACTCCGCGCTGAGCCCTCCGACCTTGAGCGCGTTCGCCGCGCCGGCGAGCGTCATCATCGGCGACTGCGTGGTGCCCGACACGTCGAGGTCGAGACCAACACGTCCGGCAAGCCTGGTCGAGAGCTGCGCGAGGATGCCGATGTCGGAGAGCGGTATCGAGTCGGCACGGAAGTGCGCGCGCACCGGAGCACCCGCCGGCACGCGCGCCGATCCGCTGAGTCGCGCCACGCCATTCGCGAGGAGGAGCGTGTCGAGCGTGAGCGTCGCCGGCGTCTTCGTGACTCGCGAAGGAAGCAACAGCCCCCAGCGCGATTCGCCGATCGCGAGCGACAGCGTGTCCAGCTGGACGTCCACGCTGTCGCCGACCTGGCTGTAGTCTCCGACGGCGCGAATGTTCGTGCCGTTGACTGCGCTCGCCGTCGCGCCGAAGCGCGCGCGGCCCTTGTCGAGCATCTGCGTGAGCACGCTCACACCGTCCACGCGCAGACCGCCCACCATCGCCGTGTCGGCGCGCAGCGCAACGGATCCGGTGGTGTGTCCACGCACCTGTTGAAGGGCCATCGTCCCGTGCACGGCGCGCGCGCGATCGGCACGCACGTACAGGTCGCGCCCGTCGAGGGTGCCCCGGATGTCGAGCGAGTCGAGCCAGCCGCGCAGCACGCTCGTAAGGCGCATCGATCCGCCGAGCGAGTCGTTCGCCGCCGTGGTGGCAGTCGCACCACTCGTCGCGGCGAGAGCCGGAACGGTCTTGCCGATGTAGCGCCGGAGGCCGCCGAGCGAGTCCACCGACAACGCAACGACGAGCGAATCGTCGCCCGCAGTCCGCGTCAGCCCGAGGGTCCCTTCCGCCCGGAGCGCGCCGGCCGGACCGTCGAGCCGCAGCGTGTCGAGTCGGAGGATGCCCTGCTCGAAGCGCGCGCGCGCGCGGCCGTCGGCGAATGTCACGCCGTCCACCTCCGATCGCTCGAGCTGTACGCCGAGCGAGCCAGCGAGATTGGAGAGCAGATCGCCCGTCAGATCCACCTGATAGCTGCCGGCGAGCCGCGTCGACGGTGTCGTACGTCCGACGAGCGCGGCGGCATCGAGCGCGTCGAAGATTCCGGTGCCGCGCGCGCCGTAGCCACCGACCGAGTCCGCGTCGGCGGCGCCGGCGTAGGTGATATGCCCGGCTGCTCCGCTCAGATCTGCCGTGACCTCCAGGGCCGGCGCCTTGCCCTTCACGACGAGCGGGCCGGTGAACGTTCCGCGCAGCGGGAGCAGCGGATACGATCGCGCCAACGTCGTCAGCGAGAGCGGCGACGCCTCGAGCGCGAGATCGTAGTCCATGAACGTGCCGTACGTGATCCGGCCACCGCCCGTCATGTGCGTCGGCTCCGCCGGTCCGTCGACGTGCGTGAGATCCGCGTTCGACACGCGGACGTCGAGCCACGACGAATCGAGGACGGCACGCCCCGTCACGATGCCGGTCACGCGCGGGAACGCGGGATAGATCGCGACGAGCGTGCGCAGGTCGAGCCGGTCGGTCTGCGCGCTGAAGTTGTGGAACGCGGTGAACGCGGGCAGCAGGATGTCCAGCTCGCCGTGTCCTTTCACGTGCGACACTGCGCCTCGCACGTGCGCGTCGTTGAACGTGACGTCCGCGGCATCGACGACGAAGTGCGTCAACGGACCACCGCGCGCGTTCACCGTGCCGGTGAGCGTGCCCTGCCAATCGGCAGGAAAGGGCTTGCCGTTCAGCGCGCGCAGCAGGTCGAAATCCACCGGATCCGCCTTCAACTTCACGTCGTGCACCGAAAGCACGGGACCGCCCGTCTCGAACGTCATGTCGCCGAGCAGGCGCGACTTGGTGCTCCGCACATCCATGGAAGTGATCGCGTAGTCCAGCCGCTGGAGATTGCGCTCGTTCTTGATGTCGAGGACCATCGTGCCGCCACCCGTCGTCGGCAGCGTCGGGTACACCCACGCGACATCATTCAGGGAGACGGAGTCGCCCCAGATGCGCAGCGCGTAACGCACGGGGAGATCGCTCCCCCACACGATCTTTCCTTCGGCGTGTCCGGTCGAGGCAGGCAGGTCCCAGTGCGGAAGCGTGAGCCACACGGAGTCTCCGAGCTGCCGCAGCGTTCCCTGCACGTTGCGCCACCGGAACGTCGGCACGCTCTCGAGCGAGTGCATCGTGTCCACCAGGAACAGTCGCCCGACGCTGTCCGGATCGGCGATGCGCATGTGCGATACCGCCGCGTACGCCTGGGTCCACCGGTAGTTCTGCGTGAACCCGTCGTGCGTGCGGCGGATCTCGTGGTCGCCGCGCGCCAGGTTCGTGCGAACCGCGCTGTCACGCTTGGCGCCGCGCAGCGAGTCGTCGGGATGCCAGGGGATCGTCAGCCGCAACTGCGCACCGCGCAAGTGTACCGAGTCGATCACGACGAAGTCGCCGAAACCGCGTTCCGGTCCCTTCGGCGTCGGCGGGCCGGAGCGCCGGAACATCCGCTTGAAGTTCCAGATGAAGTCGCCGCCCTGCCGCAGCACGACGTTCGGCCGCTGCACGTCCACGCGGCGGAAGTACAAGCGACGGTCCACGAGGTCGCGCGGATCGTACTCGACGCGGATCGGGCCCGTCGCGGCGAACAGCGAATCCTCCTCGTCCCGCAGCTCGAGGGAGTCGATCGTGATCCCCGTGAGGAATCCGCCCGAGATGCGGCCCACGTGCACCTTGCCGTGGACGGCCGACGCGACGCGCGACTCCACCACCTGCCGCAGCCACTCCTCACCCCAATCGGATTGGGTCACGAACAGACCAGTACCCAGTCCGATGACCCCGAGCGCGACGAGCACGCACAGGCTGACGATCGCGATGAAGCGTCGTCGGCTCATCCGGGAGACGGGCGGCTCAGAAATCGGGACCGATCGAGAAGGTGAACGTCAACCGACGGAAGAAGCTGTTGGACTGCGCCGGCGCGTACGTGGCGGGACAGCTGCTGCCGGCAATCTGCTCGTACACGCCGTTCGACAGCTTCACCGCCGGCACGCGGTTGCCGGGGCTCACACAGTACAACGGCGCGAAGCCCTGCGCGTTCGGAGCTTCATCATAGAAGATGGCGCCGGCTGGGCGGGCATACGGGTTGTACCCCACGTTGGCCTGGAAGGGACCCACCGGTGTGAACACGCGCACGCCGAATCCCGGCGTCCATCGCAACCCACTGAGGAGCAGCGTGGAGAGGCTGTGCGTGCGTCCTCCCACGGTGGTTCCGCGCTGCCAGACATCGCCCGCATCGAGGAACGCCGTGTACTGGATGAGCTCCGGGTAGAAGAAGCTGCGGAACCGCGCCTCGAAGTTCGCGACGATCAACGAGTTCCCGCCGACCGGCACCACTCGCCGAAGCTTCGCGTCGGCGGGCACCTCGAAGTAGACGGTGTCGCCCTTCCCCGCGATCTGCGTCGGCGCCAGCTCGGAGATGTAGATGAGATCTCCCAGCTCGTTCTGCTGGTAGCCTCGCACGCTCGATGCGCCGCCAGCATAGAGCCGCTCTTCCGGCGGGATGAACCCCACCGAATCGCCGAACGAGAGCGTGCGTCCCAACACGGTCCCGAGCCGGATCCGCGCGGCGAGGGTCACCGCGCTCGTCACTCCACGATACACCGAGCCGTCTACGAGCCCCTTCACGAACTGCAGGTCGCGGTCGGAGCCGATCTCGTGGCCCGCGCCGCGCAGATCGAGGCGCAGCGTCGTGCCCGTGCGCGGATTGAGGACGTTGTCCGTCCGCAGCCGCTCGAGATGCGCGCTCGCCACTGCCAGCGGCCGATTGCGTTCCGTGAGCAGCGCGCGCGACTCGCTGTCGCAGCGGTTGAACACGGCGCACAGCAGGGCGGGCTGTGCGTTCGTTCGCCCGAACTCCAGCGAATACGCGAGCCGCAGCGGCAGGTCGTTCCGGATCTCGCGCGTGATCGATGCCTCACCGCCGACGATCGTCGTGCGGAGAAATGCCTGATACTCACCGCGCCGCTCACTGTAGAGCGAGATCGCCGGCGAGCCACGCAGCCCGAACAGCGTGGGCAGACGCAGCGTGCCACTGACGAAGTAGTTCACCGTGCTGCTGAACGGATCCTTGCTCATGTCCGACGCGCAGAACTTTCCGTCCGCGAAGCGCGTGTGGTCGGCGTGCCCGAGCTTGGACACCTGGGCGGTGAGCTCGAGCCGGCGCGCCTCACCGAGAAAGTTCTTGTCCACCAGCTGCGCGCGGCCCTTGAAGCAGTCGAGCACGGCCCAGCCCACCTCGGTGTCGAGCTGTCGTACGTAGTTCTCGCGCAGCAGCACGTCCACCGTCACCAGCGAGTCCGCCTTGCCCTGCGCGCTGTCCGGCGCGATCCCGACCTCGACGTGCCGGAACAGATCGCTCTGATAGAGCGCGCGCTGCGCGTCGGCGAGCTCGTGCTCGTTGTAGTCGTCGCCCACGCTGACGCCGAGAAGGCGGCGCACGGTCGCGTCGCCCAACCGCTGCGGAGCGCCCGGCAGTGGCTCGTTGTGCACGTGGATCGCGCCAATGCGGGCGCGCGTGCCGGGAAACACGTCGAGCGACACGCGCGCTCGGCGACCCGCCGTGTCGAACACGGTGTAGCTGGCGGCGACGTCGGCGCGCGGATAGCCCTGATCGCGCAAGCGCGTCTTGATGGAGTCGATCGCGCCCTGCAAGCGCCCCATGTCGAACACCACGCCGCGCCGCAGGTCCAGGTCGTTCGTCGCGGCGATCGGGGCGGTCGCTGAATCCAGTCCGCCGATCCTGAGCGAGTCCACGAGCACCGGCAGCCCTTCGGTGATGACGAACTGCAGGTGCACGCTACTGTCCTGCTCCGTCGTCACGTTCGTGTCCACGACCGTGGCGTAGTAACCGTGTCGGCGGTAGAAGAGCCGCAACCGGCCAACGTCGAGTCGCAGGACATCGCCGTCGAGACAGCGTTTCGCACCGAACACGCGAAACGTTCGCTTGAAGAAGGCCGGCGGGGTCGTTGCGATCCGGAGCGCGAGGTCGCTGCTCCGGAACTCGTGGTTCCCCTTGAAGTCGAGGGAGCGCAGCTCGCGCTGCCCTACGTCGCACGCGTCGCCCTGCGCACGTGCGCGCAGCGGCGCCAGGGCGAGCAGCGCGGCCGCCAGCGCGACGCGCCACCCGCCCGCGATCACGCCGGTCGCGGCCCCGACGCGTGGTGCTTGCCGAGCCGCCGCTCTTCCGGCAGCAGCGGTGTTCGCTCGGCGAACAGCCGCGCCACGTAGAACGCCGCCAACCCCGCCACGACTCCGACACCAATCAACGGGAGCAGCTCGCTCCCACTCAACGGACGACGGTACACGTACCCTTCGAGTCGCGTCGAGGGCCGCGGCGAGCGAGACTTGGATGTTCGACTCATGCAGCTCGGCGAGCAGGCGAATGGAGGGAGGGACGCAACTTGCAGCGTGGCACGACAGAGCCTCGGCTCCGGTACGCCGCGCGCCCGCACGGCGTGTCGCTTCCGGCGGGCGCGTTGAAGTTTGACGCTGCTCTGCGGCGCGGGTAAGTTCTCGCGCCTTCTCCCGGCTGTCAACTGCTTACGCCAGAACGAAATGCGTCGTTCCATCGCCCCGCTGTTCCTCGCGCTCGCGCTCGCCTGCGGCGAGGGCGGCGGAGGCTCCGACCGGCGCACCCTCGTCGACTCGCGCGACAACTACGATCCCCGCTCGCTCGACCCCGCGCTCTCCACCGATGTCCCGACCGGTCGCGCGGTCGGCTACCTGTTCGACGGCCTCACGCGCTTCACGCCTGACGCGCGCGTCGTGCCTGCGCTCGCGACACATTGGGACGTCTCGCCCGACGGAGCGACCTACACCTTTCATCTTCGTCGAGGCGTCACGTTCACCGACGGAACGCCCTTCGTCGCTCGGCAGGTGCTGGCGAGCTGGCAGCGCGTGCTCGACCCGAAGGTGCGCGGCGGCCGCGGCTGGCCACTCTATCCGGTGAAAGGGGCGAAGGAGTTCGCCGACGGAAAGGTCACGACGATCGGAGGTCTTTCCGCTCCGAACGACTCGACGGTGATCGTCGCGCTCAAGGAGCCGTTCGCGATCTTTCCCAAGCTGCTCGCCATGCCGGTCGCCTCCATCGCGCCGGAGACGGTCCCCGCCAACTTTGGCGAGCGTCCCGTCGGCACCGGACCGTGGCGGTTGATCGAGTGGAAGCACGACGACTATCTCCTCTTCGCGCCCAACCAGCGATACTGGGGCGGTGCACCCAAGGCGGACTCGCTCAAGGCACGCATCATCGCCGAACCGAGCACGGCCGTCGCCGAGTTCGAGAGCGGAACGGTGGACGTGCTCCAGCTGCCGCAGACGGAGATCCGCGACTGGGAAGAGGACGCCGAGCGGCGAAAGCTGCTCGCCTCGACGCCATCGCTCGAGCTGGTCTACGTCGCGATCAACACGACCCGCGGCCCGCTCGCCGACGTGCGCGTGAGGCAGGCACTGAACTACGCGGTCGACCGGCGCGTCATCGTACGAAATCTCATTGCCGGTCGCGGCGAGCTCGCCGCCGGCGTGATCCCAACTTCCCTTCCCGGCTCGGAGAAGGCGCGCGTCGGCTATCCGTTCGATACCCTTCGCGCGCGGCAGCTGCTTCGTGAGGCGGGACACCCGAACGGCATCGACCTCGAGCTGTGGACCTCGACCAACCCGATCTACGTCCGCATCGCCGAGACGCTCCAGGCATACCTCCAACTCTCGGGAATTCGAGTGAAGGTCGTCCAGCGCGAGAGCGCTGCCGCGCGCGAGGCAGCCCGGAAGGGCAAGACCGACCTGTTCATAAAGGACTGGTACGCCGACTATCCGGATGCGGAGAACTTTCTCTACCCTCTGCTCCACAGCGCGAATAAAGGCGTCGGTGGCAACGTCTCCTATTATGCCAACGTGGAGTTCGACTCCCTCGTCAACGCCGCTCGGCGCGAGCCGGACGAAGGGAAACGCGTCGTCATGTACACCCAAGCCGACCGGATCGCCTTTCGCGACGCGCCGATGATCTTCCTCTGGTTCTACAGCGAGCTGTACGCGGTGCAACCCTGGGTGAAGGGCTTCGTGCCCCCTGTGATCTTCAACGGGCAGCCGTGGACGACCGTGACGACGACGGCCGCCACGCAACCGGCCCGGAGACCATGAGATGAGCGCGTTCATCCTCCGCCGCCTGCTCCTCGCGATCCCCACGCTGTTCGGCGTGCTCGTCGTCGCGTTTCTCCTGCTCTACGTCGCACCCGGCGACCCGGTCATGGCGATGGTCGGCGAGCGCGCCGACGAGGAAACGATCGCTCGGCTGCGCACCGAGCTCCGGCTCGACGATCCCCTCCCCGTGCAGTTCGGCCACTATATCGCTGGCATCGCCAGGGGCGACCTTGGCCGGTCGTACATCACCAACCGTCCGATCCGCCGCGACATCATCGAGCGCTTCCCCAAGACGCTGCAGCTCGCCGGCGCGGCGATGCTGCTGGCGACGATCTGTGGGGTGACGCTCGGCGTCCTGAGTGCCAGAAATCCCGGTGGCCTCATCGATCGTTTCGGACTCGGCGTCGCCTACCTCGGCATCAGCTTTCCCGTCTACTGGGTGGGGCTGCTGCTCATCCTGCTGTTCGCCGTGACGTTGCACTGGCTGCCGCCCTCCGGCTTCGGCGGGGCGCGCTACCTCGTGCTCCCTGCCCTCGCCCTCGGCATGCGATCCATCGCGTTCCTCGCGCGCATGACCCGCTCGGCGATGCTCGACTCGCTCGGCGCGGACTACGTGCGGACGGCGCGCGCGAAGGGGGTGAGCGAGACCGCCGTCGTGGGACGACACGCGCTGCGCAACGCACTCATCCCGATCATCACGGTGCTTGGCCTCGACTTCGGCGCCTATCTCACCGGCAGCATCCTCACCGAAACCATCTTCTCCTGGCCGGGGATCGGCCGCTATGTCGTCAACGCGATCGCGCGCCGCGACCTTCCGGCCATCCAGGGCTCCGTCCTCTTCCTCTCCGCGGTGTTCGTGCTCGTCAACCTTCTCACCGATCTCGCGTACGCGAAGGCTGATCCGCGGGTGACCTACGCGTGAGCGCCGAATCAGCGAACGTGACCAGCCTGGATGGGTATCAAGCGGAGGCTCGGCGCACGATCAATCGGGCGCTCACCGACGACCAGCGGCTGATGGATGCTGCCGCCGGGCTGGCGGAGGAGGCAGGTGAGGTCCTTTCACATGTCCGCAAGCACGTGATGCAGGGCCGAACGTTGGATCGCGATGCGGTGACGCTGGAGTTGGGGGACGCGCTCTGGTGCCTCTCCGTCGCGGCAGATACACTGGGGGTCGCACTTCAGGACGTGGCTCGGCTCAACATCGAGAAGCTTCGATCGCGGTACCCTGATTGATGCGCGCTCGCTGGTGACGGAGCGGCAAGGCACACCTGTATTCCGTTCGATCATTCCGGACTATTCGCAGCTTTGCGCCGGTTCGGATGGCGCGAGCGACACATCCCGGTCCGTCCATTCTCCCCGCTCGAGGTGCAATCATGCACGCCACGCGCCGTACCCTCGCCATCCTGCTCGTCCTCGCCGCTTCGTGTGCCTCGCAGCCCAAGGCGGCCGGCCCGGCCACCGCGGGCACGGAACCCCGGGTCTCCCGCAACGGCGACGTGATCTCGAAGGAGGAGCTTCAGGATCCGACGATCGCCGGCCTCGACGCGATGACGGCCGTCAGGCAGCTTCGCCCGGCGTTCTTCAGAAATCGGGGTCCGCAGAGCTTCAGCAACGCCACGGCAGGCCAGGTGCAGATTTCCCAGGATTTCGGTCCGCTGCAGCCGCTCAGCCAGCTCAGCGCGATCGACACGCGCAGCCTCCAGCAGGTGCGCTACCTGAACGCCAACGACGCGCAGTCCCGCTTCGGCATCAACGCGAACGGTGGGCCCGTCATCGTCCTGCTCACCAGTACGACCGCGCAGTAGCACATTCGCCGGTGACGCCGACAACCTCGTCGTCACCGGCCGCACGAGAGTTTCGAAGCCCGGCCATGGTCGCATCCATCCGGTCTTCAGCGCTCGGCGCCTTTCGGCACTGCAATCAACATTCGAGGCCCACGATGATCCCCACCCGCCGATCTCTCGTCATTCTGCTCATTCTCTCGGCTTCCTGCTCGAGATCTACCTCCTCCGCGCCTGCTACCCAGGCGGGAGGCGCGACGCCCGTGCGGACGAGAAACCCTGATGTGATCGTGCAGGAGGAGCTGCTCGATCCGGCGATCGTCAGCCTGGATCTGGGAACGGCGATCCGCCGTCTCCGGCCGAACTTCTTCCGCAGCGCGGGGCCGCAGAGCTTCAGCAACACCACGGCGGGACAGGTGCAGTACTCGCACGACTTCGGGCCGCTCCTGCCCGTGAGCCAGCTCAACACGCTCAACGCGATGAGCATCGTCGAGATCCGCTACCTCGACGTCAACTCGGCGCAGAACCGGTTCGGCGTCAACGCCAATGGCGGACCCGTCATCGTCCTGCTGTCGAACAAGGCCGTACCGTAATCGATGCCTTCGAGAAGCGGCAGACCGTGTGCATGCGGTCTGCCGCCATCGTCTCAGTCATCCTTCTGCCCGAAGATGGCCATGTTGCTCGAGTGGCCGGGTGCGATCTTCTTCTCCGGGTAGATCCAGTGCACGGCCTGGTTCACCGCCGTGGCTGCCTCGCCGAAGCCGCACGCGATCAGCTTGAGCTTTCCTGGGTAGGTCGTGACGTCTCCCGCTGCCCAGATGCCCGTGCGTCCGGTCTCCATCACCTGATTCACGACGATCTCGTCCTTCTGGAGCGTGAGCCCCCAGTCGGCGATCGGTCCGATATCGCTCACGAAGCCGAGCATCGGCAGCACGACGTCCGCCTCGAGCTCGTGCGTCGTCTTCGCCTTCACGTCCTTCAGCACGATGTGTGAGAAGCGCTCGCCTTCGGCGTGCTCGATCACGTCGACGAGCTCCCGGAACGTGAAGAGCGACGCACGTTCAGCTGCGACGTCGGCGTGGAACTGCGCCACGGTCGCGCCGTGCGCGCGGAACCGATCGCTCCGATGCACGACGCTCACGTGCGTCGCGATGCCGGCGAGCTGGGTCGCCCAGTCGAAGGCCGAGTCGCCGCCGCCGATGATCACGACGCGCTGCCCGCGATAGTCCTTCGGGTCGGTCACCGTGTCGTAGATCCCGCGCCCGTACCACGGCTCCGCGGCCGCGTGCGGCAGCCGGCGCGGCGAGAACGCACCGATCCCCGCCGCGATGATGATCGCCTTCGTCGGGAACGTCTCTTTCTCGGTCTCGAGCAGGAAGTGTCCGTCGCGCTCGTGCAGCCCGGTCACGCGCTGGCCAAGATGCGTGGGCTGTTGAAACTGGGCCGCCTGTTCGCGCAGCGACTTCACCAGATCCTTCGCCAGCACCTTCGGGTAGCCCGCCACGTCGAAGATGTACTTCTCCGGATACAGCGCGGCGAGCTGGCCGCCGAGCTCGGGGAGCGCGTCCACGATCTGGGCCGTCGCGCCCCGCATGCCGGCGTAGAAGAGGGCGAAGAGCCCCGCTGGCCCCCCGCCGATGATCGTAATGTCCTTCATTTCGTGTTCCATCAGTGAAGCTTCGCCGGTGACCGGCCGATCATCAAGGGAACACCTCTCATCACGCCAGCACTCCCCATGGAACATCCAGAGCTCGAGTTCACCGGTCGCTTTCGACTCGTTCGCAAGATCGCCGAAGGCGGCATGGCGACGGTGTACGAGGCGGAGCAGCTCGGAGCGGAGGGGTTCAGCAAGCGCGTCGCGCTCAAGGTGATCCATCCTCGCTACGCCAAGCGCGCGACCTTTCTCCGCGCCTTCATCGACGAGGCGAAGCTCTCGGCCAACCTGATGCACGGCAACATCGTGCAGATCTTCCAGCTCGGCGAAGTGGCCGGCGACTACTTCATCGCGATGGAGTTCATTCAAGGGCCGACCGTGCGGCAGCTCATCGACCGGCACCGCGCACTCGGTCGCGCGCTTCCCGCGCCGCTCGCCGCCTACATCGCGAGCCGCGTGTGCCGCGCCCTCGACTTCGCGCACAAGTTCGTCGCGCCGGATGGGCAGCGGCTCGACATCGTGCATCGCGACGTCAGCCCCGGCAACGTCCTCGTGACGTGGGACGGGCACATCAAGCTCGCTGACTTCGGCATCGCCAAGGCCGCGACGTCGGTGGATCTCGCCAACGGTGGCCGCATGCGCATGGGCAAGAAGCACTACATGAGCCCCGAGCAGGTCCTCGGCGTCGACGCCGACGCGCGCACTGATGTGTTCTCGTTGGGTGTGGTCCTGTACGAGCTGCTCGCGCTCGATCTGCTCTTCGTCGAGGAGACGACGACGAACATCGTGGAAGAAGTGGCGATGCGTCCCTTGCCCGATCTGCGCCGCCGGATCCATGGCCTCGATCCGGAGCTCGAAGCGATCCTCACGCTCGCACTCGATCATGAGCCCGCGCGACGGCCGACCGCCGCGATGATGGGCGCCGACCTGGATCGTTGGATCGCCGCGCAACACGCGTACGGCTCACCTGACCAGCTGCAGATTCACCTCGCGCTACTCTTTCCGCACGAGTTCCGCCCGCCCACGTGGGACGAAGGGAACGACGTCGACACGGGATTCTCCGCGCTCGGCAGAGCGGTGAACGCGACGGCAGGTCGCGCGGGATTGCTGCATCGGTGGTTTGGGCGGTGATGCGGTGGGGGTGGGGAGTGGAGGAGTGTCACGGCCTCGAGACGCGGCGAGTCCGCGAGGCCACTGCGGTTTTGTCGCAACCCGCTCCTCCGACTTCGCGCTTCACACTCCACCCGCGGATGGTGCAGTCGTAGTCACACCCCACCCCCCACCCCCCACCGACGTTACGTGATCCACGTCACACGGCGATGAGCGCTCAGCCGGGATTTGTTATACTTCGCGGTCAATGAAGATCTACACCAGGACCGGCGACGCCGGCGACACGGGGCTGTTCGGCGGCGGGCGCGTCGCCAAGGACGATCCGCGCGTCGAGGCGTACGGTGACGTGGACGAGCTCAACGCCGTCCTCGGGATGGTGCGCGCCGTCGAGCCGATGCCGCGTATCGACGAGGTGCTCGTCCCCGTGCAGCGCGACCTGTTCGCGATCGGTGCCCTCCTCGCCACTCCCGACCGTGAGAAGATGGCGCAGCATCTCGCCAAGGCCCGTATCGACGAGGATCGCATCGCAGAGCTCGAGCAGGCGATCGACGACGCGGAGACTGAGCTCGAGCCGCTCCGCGCCTTCATCATCCCCGGCGGCACGCCCAAAGCCGCTGCACTGCACGTCGCGCGCACCGTCTGCCGGCGCGCCGAGCGGCGCGTCGTGACGCTCCTGCGCGATGTGGAGCTGCCGGAGCTCACCGTCATCTATCTGAACCGGCTTTCCGATCTGCTCTTCACCCTCGCGCGTCTCGCCACTAAGCGCGCCGGCGCGGGCGAGGTGACCTGGTAGCATGGCGACGCACACGGAGTCCGAGCCGGAGCGCGCGCATGCACGCGTCGTCGACGCCGGAGACTATCGCGTCACCGTCGCCGCCGGCCTGCGCCACGACTTCGCGAGCCTGATCGCCGACGCCGCGCCGGCGCACCACTACGCCATCGTGACCGACGTCGACGTCGGTCCGCTCTATGTCGAACCGCTCGTGCTCGCGCTCGCGGCGCACGCGCCGGTGTCGGTACACGTCATCCCGTCGGGCGAGGCGCACAAGACGCGCGACACGTGGGCGCGCGTCACCGATGGGCTGCTCGACGCAGGCTGCGGCCGCGATACGACCATCGTCGCGCTCGGCGGCGGCGTGGTCGGCGACCTGACGGGCTTCGTCGCTGCCACGTTCATGCGTGGTGTGCCCGTCGTGCAGTGCCCGACCACGCTGCTCGCGATGATCGATGCGTCGATCGGGGGAAAGACGGGAGTCGACACCGTGGCGGGCAAGAATCTCGTCGGTGCATTCCACGCGCCCGCCGCGGTCCTCGCCGACGTCGAGACGGTGCGCACGCTGCCCCCCGCGCAGCGGAGTGCCGGCCTTGCCGAGGCGATCAAGCACGGCGTGCTCGCCGACGCGAGCTACTTCGCTCGCATCGACGCGCAGCTGCCCGAGCTGCTCGACGCGGACCCGGCGGCGACGCTCGACGTCGTCGCGCGCAGCGTGGAGATCAAAGCCGAAGTGGTGCGCGCCGACACCCGCGAGCACGGTCGGCGAAAGACACTCAACCTCGGGCATACCATCGGCCATGCGATCGAGCACGTGAGCGGTTATGCCCTGCTGCACGGTGAGTGCGTGGCCATCGGGATGGTGCTCGAAGCCCGCATCGCCGAGCGGCTCGGTGTGGCCGAAGAGGGTACGGCGAGCGCCATCTCGGCTGTCCTGCGGCGCGCGGGGCTGCCGACCGAGCGGCCGCGCGACCTGTCCGTCGACGCCATCGTCGACGCGACGCGCCTCGACAAGAAAGCGCGCGGCGGCAGAGTCGAGTACGCCCTTCCCACGCGCATCGGCGCGATGGCGGGAGGCGACAGCGGCTGGGCGCTGCCCGTGGACGATCAGCTCGTGCACGAAGTGCTGGCGTGAACGTCCCGGGCGAGCGACGACAGCGGCAGGTGCGACGCATGCGTCGTTCGCGGCTGCACCGCCGGATCGCCGGCGTGTTGCCGCTCATGGGGGCGGCGCTCCTCGTCGCCGGTGGTGCGGCGATGACGGTTCATGCGCGCATCACGGCGGTCACGCCGGCTCCACTCCGCATCGAGCCGGCGATGGTGCTCGCCACGATGCGGGTCGACGGGGCGCTCGTGCGCGGTGCGGCGCGAGACTGGGCGCTCGATCGCAAGGGACCGGCGGCGTATGGCGAGCCCGTGCCGGTCCAGCTCACGTCGTATTGCCTGAAGGGCACGACGCGCCGCGACAACTACGTCCGCCAGGGCATCGTCGCCGCCGATCCGCGGTTCTTCCCGCTGGGCCGCTACGTCGAGCTCTACGTTGGCCGGAAGTATTTCGGGCGCTTCCTCGTCGACGACACGGGCGGAGTGATCAAGCACGCGATCCTCGACATCTGGACGCCCGAGTGCCGGGACGCACGGCGTTTTGGTCGCGTCCGCGGCACGGCGGTACTGGTCCCTCGGCCTCGGGGCGTGCCTCCCGACTCGCTGCTGACCGGGCGGCTCGGGGTAGCAGCCCGCTAGCTGCTCCG
>JBDTOD010000009.1:0-54776 GCA_039933415.1 bacterium | reverse complement strand
CAGGGTGAGATGGGCACGCGCGGATCGGCGCAGCTTCGAGGCGACGAGGCCGCGCGCGCCGCTGACCTGTTGGGCGTATCCGCACGCGAGACGCTGGCGCTTCCAGACGCGGGAATCGAGAACACACCGGTCACGCGCGAGGCGCTCGCCCGGGTCATCCGCCGCTATCGGCCGCGTATCGTCCTCGCGCCGGCGTTCGAGGGTCGACACCCCGATCATCGTGTGACGGCGGGACTGGTGCGCGATGCCTGCTTCGTCGCGGGCCTCGCGAAGGTGGCGCCCGAGGTGCCGAAGCACCGCCCGCTCAAGATTCTGCATTCGCTCACCTACCGTCAGGATTTCACGCGCCCGTCCTTCGTCGTCGACATCTCCAACGAGTTCGAGCAGAAGCTGGCCGCGGTACGCTGCTACGCCTCGCAGTTCGACGGTGAGATCCAGGCCGGAGAGGTCTTTCCAAACGGCGAGCCACTGTACGACATCATCACGCACTACGCGGCGACGTACGGCTCGCTCATCCGAACGCGATACGGCGAGCCGTTCTTCACGACGGAAATGATGCGCGTCGACGACGTCGCCTCGCTCGAGGTGGCGACGTTTTGAGCGCGCATCCCGGCGGTCATCCCGACGAAGCGGTGACCTACGGCTCGTACCTCGCGCTCGACGAACTGCTGTCGCTCCAACATCCTCGCTCCGTCCCCGAGCACGCCGACGAGCTGCTGTTCATCGTCGTGCACCAGGCGAGCGAGCTCTGGTTCAAGGAGATCCTGCACGAGCTCGACGGGCTGATCGACGCGTTCACGCGCCACGAAGCGGAGTTCGCGCTCTTCCGCATCGGCCGGATCAACGCACTGATGCGCATCGTCTCGGCGCAGCTTTCCGCGCTCGAGACGCTGCCACCGCAGCACTTCGCGGCGTTTCGCCAGCATCTCGGCAGCTCGAGCGGATCGCAGAGCGTGCAGTTCCGCGCGATCGAGGCCGCGTCGGGGTTGCGCGAGCCGCACTTCATGAACGTTCTCGCCGAGCATGGCGAGATCCCGTCGGTCGTGCAGCTCGCCCTCGCGCGTCCGACGCTTCAGGAGCTGTTCCTCGCGCTTCTGCGCGCGGACGGGACGGAGCTCGAGACGCTGTACGTCGGCGAGCGACCGACGACGCTGTTCTTCGTCGCCGAGGCGCTCCTCGAGTACGAGCAGCAGTTCGGACTCTGGCGCTTCAAGCACGTGCAGCTCGTCGAGCGCGTGCTCGGGCCGCTCACGGGCGGCACCGGCGGAACGCTCGGTGCCAAGTATCTCGCGCGCACGATCGACCAGAAGTTCTTCCCCGCTCTCTGGGCCGTGCGCGCGAAGTTCTACGGCGCGCCGCGATAGCTCGATGATTTGCGACATCTCCGTGGCCGTTCGCGCCGGAACACCGGAGTGGCCCGGCGACGTCCCGTTCCAGTGCGGGTGGACGGCGAGGATCGCCGATGGCGCGAGCGTGAACCTCTCGAGCGTGACGTCGAGCCCACACGTCGGAACGCACGCCGATGCGCCCGTACACGTGCGCGACGGTTGGCCGGCCACCGAATCGCTGCCGCTCGACGCGTTCTTCGGCGAGGCGTTCGTTCTGGACGTCGAAAGCGCGCCAAATGGGGTTCTGGCCCTCGACGCGAACGATCGGCGCCTGGACGGCGTCCAGCGACTGTTGCTGCGCACGGGACGGTCGATCGCCGCGGGAGCGTTCCCGGCCGCGTGGCCGGTCCTGAGTGCGGGGACGGCGTCGGCGCTCGCCGCGCGCGGGCTCCGCTTGCTCGGCGTCGACGCGCCGTCCGTGGACGATCGGGACAGCAAGTCGCTCCCGGTGCACCACGCGGTGTTCGGTGGAGGCGCGTTCGTGCTCGAGAATCTCGACCTGCGGGGGGTGACCGAGGGTCGCTATGAGCTGATCGCGCTGCCGCAACGACTCGTGGGGTTGGACGCCGCGCCCGTGCGCGCGGTACTCCTCTCGGCCGGGTCGCATTAGCGGCCAAGGACTCGCGCGGCCGGGCCCTAAGTCGTTAGACTCAAAGCGTATGCCAGAGCCCATCTACCTCGACCACGCCGCCACCACCCCGGTTCGCGAGGAGGTGTTCGCCGCGATGCAGCCCTTCTTCGGGCCGCGCTTCGGCAACCCTTCCAGCGTGCACCGGTGGGGGCGCGATGCGCGCACGGCGCTCGATGAGGCGCGCGAGCGCGTTGCACGATGTCTGGGCGCGTCGCCCGACGAGGTCGTGTTCACCTCGTGTGGAACCGAGGCGGACAACATGGCGCTGATCGGGGTATGGCGTGCGAGGCACGCCGACGGCCGACCCGGCGCCGCATCCACGCCGATCGAGCACAAGGCGGTGCTCGGCGCGCTGCATCAGATCGCCAAGGAGGGCGGCGACGAGCGGTTGATCGCCGTCGACGCGAGCGGACGGGTGGATGCGAGCTCGTTCGACGCCCTGGTTCGCGACGACGTCGCCGTCTGCTCGGTCATGTGGGTGAACAACGAGATCGGCACGCTCCAGGAGGTCGGCGATCTCGCCGCGCGTGCCAAGTCGCGGGGCGTCGTGTTCCACACCGATGCGGTGCAAGCGTTCGGCAAGGTAGAAGTGGACGCGCGCAAGACGCCGTTCGATCTCCTCTCGATCTCCGGGCACAAGATCGGCGCGCCCAAGGGAATCGGTGCACTCTTCATCCGGCGCGGCACGCCGATGGAGGCATTGATGTTCGGCGGTTCACAGGATCGCGGTCGCCGTCCAGGCACCGAGAACGTCGCGATGGCGGTCGGTCTGGCCTGCGCGGCGGAGCTTGCGGTGGCGGAGCGCGCCGAAGAATGGAGCCGGGTCGAGCGACTGCGCGACCGTCTCGAGTCGGCGCTGTTGGCGAAGATTCCCGACGCGATCATTCATGGTCGCGGCGCGCCGCGCGCGCCGCACATCACCAACGTGTCGGTGCCGGGTACGGAGAGTGAGTCGCTCCTCATCGCGCTCGACCTGCGCGGCATCGCGTGCTCGGCGGGCTCGGCATGCCAGAGCGGAAGCATCAACCCGTCGCACGTGCTCGAGGCGATCGGCGTTCGCGCCGACGTCGCCGGTGCCGCGCTGCGCATGAGCCTCGGCGCCCTCAGCGACGACGCGAGTGTAGACCGCGTGGCTGAGGTGTTCCCGACTCTCGCCGAAAAGGCCCGCCGTCTCGCGACGGCGTGACGTGGTGATGCGGGAGCGCGTGCTCGTGGCGATGAGCGGCGGCGTGGATTCGTCCGTCGCGGCCGCGCTGCTGGTGCAGCAAGGCTATGACGTGGTCGGCGCGACGATGAAGCTCTTCTGTCACGGCGAGGACGTTCCCGACCGTCCGTGCTGCTCGCTCGACAGCGTCAACGACGCGCGGCGTATCTGCGAGCAGCTCGGCGTGCCGCACTACGTGCTGAACCTGGAAAGCGCGTTCGGCCGCGATGTCGTGCAGGACTTCGTCGACGAGTATTCACGCGGACGTACTCCGATCCCGTGCGTGCGCTGCAACACGTTCACGAAGTTCCGCGATCTCGTTCGCACCGCGGACAAGATCGACGCACGGTGGATTGCGACGGGTCATTACGCGCGAACCATCGACGGGACGCTCCATCGCGGCCTCGATCCGGCGAAAGACCAGTCGTACTTTCTCTGGGGCATCGACCGCACCGTACTTCCGCGCATGCTCCTCCCGGTCGGGGCGCAGTCGAAGTCTGAAACGCGCGCCATGGCGCATGCGCTCGGCCTGGAGCTGATCGCCGAGAAGCGCGAGAGCCAGGATATCTGCTTCGTGCCTGACGGCGACCACACGCGCATCATCGCGCGTCAGCTCGGCGCGGATACAGCGGCGTTGTCGCCCGGGCCATTCATGCGCCGCGACGGGACGATCGTCGGCGAGCACAACGGATTCGCGCGCTTCACCGTCGGTCAGCGCCGCGGGCTCCCGGGCGGCTTCGCCGAACCGATGTTCGTCGTTTCGATCGAGCCGACGTCGCGCGCGGTGGTGATCGGCCCACGCGAAGAGCTGCTTGGCCGCGGCGTGGTGGCGCGCGAGGTGAACTGGCTCGTCGCCGCTCCCACGGTGGGTACCGACGTGCAGGTGCAGATCCGTCACCACGCGCGGCCGGCGTCAGGGGTGCTCGTGCGCGTCGAGCACGACGAGATCGAGATCGCGCTGGATGAGGCAGTGAGCGCGATCAGCCCAGGGCAGTCGGCGGTGGTGTACGACGGATCGAGGGTGCTGGGTGGCGGCGTGATCGAGCGTGGGCGGCGGGAGCTTGCTGTGGTGGCGGCGTAGGTTGCGGGATGCGGGATGCGGATTGCGGGGTGCGCTGACTGTCCCGCATCTCTCATCCCGCATCCCGCAATCCCTAGTACTTCATGCCTCCAGCCTCCGCGAACGCTTTCATCGCCTCTTCCTGCTCCGGCGTCAGCGTCTCCGGCACCGCCACCTCGACCTGCACGATCAGATCGCCCTTCGTCCCATCTTTCTCGATCCCCTGGCCGCGCACGCGAAATCGTTTGCCGGACGTCGTGCCGTGTGGGATCTTGATGGCCACTTTCGTCCCGTCCAGCGTCCTCACGCTCACACGTGAGCCGAGGGTGGCCTGCGCGATGTTGATCGGGACCGGCGCGATCAGATCCAGCCCCTCACGTTTGTAAAAACGGTCGGGTTGCACGACGAACGTGATGAGCAGGTCGCCCACCGGTCCGTTGCTCGACCCGCGGCCGCCCTGGCCCTTCAGCCGGATCTTCGTTCCGTTGTCGACGCCGACCGGAACGGTGATCATGATCTTCTTCCGCGTGCGAACCTCGCCGCTGCCGGCGCAGGTCGGGCATCGCTCCGTCGGCACCTGACCGCGACCGAGACAGACAGGGCACGGGCGGTTCACGGCGAAGCCGCCCTGTCCGAAGCTGATCGTGCCGCGGCCCTTGCACTCGTCGCAGGTCACGAGCTTCGCCCCGGGCGCCGCGCCCGAACCGTGGCAGGTGGCGCACTCCTCGTTGATGTCGAGCTCCACCGGCACCTTTCCGCCCAGCGCGGCGGTCCGGAACGGAATCTCGAGCGACGTCTCCACATCCTGACCGCGCTGCGGGCCACGCGGCCGCGTGCCGGCTCCGCCGGCGCGAGCACCGCCTGCGCCGAACATCGAGCTGAAGATGTCGCCGAGGCCGCCGAGGCCACCGATGTCGAAGTCGTCGAATCGGACGTTGCCAGGCGGTGGAGAGCTCGCTCCCCGTGTGCCCGCACCGCGCGGCGCGCCCGCGAACCCACCGAACGCGCCGAGCCGGCGCATCTGGTCGTACTGCTTCCGCTTGGCGGCGTCGCCGAGCGTCTGATACGCCTCCGAGATCCCCTTGAAGGTGTCGGCCGCCTTGGGATCGTTCGGATTCTTGTCCGGATGGTGCTTCGCCGCGAGCTTCCGGTACTGCTTCTTGATCTCGTCCTGCGTGGCGGATGCGGGAACGCCGAGGACCGCGTAGTAGTCTTGCTGGGCCATGTCTGGCCTTACGAGATCAACCGTTCCACTGCTTCACCACGACGCGCGCGGGACGCAGCAACTGCCCGTTGAACAGGTAGCCCACCTGGAACACGCGGGCCACGAGATGGTCCTCGTCCTTCGACGACGCCGCCTCGGTCATCACCGCTTCGTGCAGCGCGGGGTCGAACGGATGATCCACCGGATTGATGATCTCCATCCCGTGCCCGGTGAGCGTCTTGACCAGCTTCTTCTCGACCATCTCGACCCCTTCCACCACCGTCTTCGCCTCGACCGTCGCGGGATCGACGTGGGCGAAGCGGCCGAGATCGTCGAGCGCGTCGATCATCCCCTTCAGCATGTCGGCCTGACCACGCAGATGTGCCTCCTGGCGCTCGCGCGTGGTGCGCTTGCGGAAGTTGTCGTACTCGGCGGCGAGCCGCAGATACTTGTCGCGCTGCTCCACGACCTCGCGCTGCACGTCGCCCGACTCGGGCGTCTCGAGTGCGCTCGCGTCGTCGAGGATGGCGCCGTCGGCGGAAGTGGCGGATTCGGTCGGAGACTGATCAGCGTCTGACATGAGCGTCGATTCCCGGGTAGGTCAGTAATGTCGCCGGTGCGACGTGCGGGGGGCAACCGGCGACCGTCATCGTTGCGCGTGTGCCGCTGTGGGATCTACTCCCGTCCCGAACACCACTCTCCGCCGCAGCATCTCCAACACGGCCTGCGTCGCCCGCTGACGCACCTCGGCTCGGTCGCCGATCAATCGCAGTCGGCGCGACTCGAGCACTCCACCAAGGTGTGTCGCGATCCACACCGTGCCGACGGGCTTGTCGTCGGTCCCGCCTCCGGGCCCCGCGACGCCAGTGATCGCCATTCCCACGCTTGCTCCGGTGCGGGCTGTCGCCCCCGAAGCCATCGCCCGAACCACTGGCTCGCTCACCGCCCCGTGCTCACGGATGATCGCGTCGTCCACGCCGAGCAGCGACGTCTTGATTGCGTTCTGGTACGCGATGACCCCACCGAGCACGACGTCGCTACTGCCCGGGATCGCGGTAAGCCGCGCGCCAAGCAGGCCACCGGTGCAGCTCTCGGCGAGCCCGATCGTCAGCCCGCGTGATCGGCAGAGGTCGAGCACCGTCGCCGCGAGGTCTGTTCCATCCTCTCCGTATACCGCCTCACCAACCACGGAGCGCAGTCGGTCGGCGGCGGCGGCGAGGCGGCGGTCGGCGTCGTCCGGAGACGCGTTGCGCACCGTCAACCGCAGGTCGGTGCCCTCGGCGTTCGGCAGGTAGGCGAGTCCAGCGTCACCGACGCCACCGTCGAGCGTCGCGACGCGGTCGGCGATGAGCGACTCACCCAGTCCCGTCGTACGCAGGGTGCGCGACCGCACCACGCGCCGCACGTCGCCCATTCGCTCGCGAATCAGCGGGAGCAATGTGTCGGCGAGCATGCCGCGCATCTCTCGTGGTACGCCTGGCAGCATCGCGACCCAGCGCCCGCGCCCGTCCTCCAGCCAGATGCCGGGCGCGGAGCCGTGATTGTTCCGGAGCTTGCGCGCTCCCTCCGGCAACATGGCCTGCTGGCGATTCGCCGCGGGCATCGGACGCTGGAACAGCGTGCGAAAGCGCTCCTCCATCCAGGCCAGGTGCGCCTCGTCGAGCACCATGCCTCGGCCGAACAGCGCGGCGATCGAGGGCTTGGTCAGGTCATCGCTGGTTGGACCGAGACCCCCCGTGGTGATGACGGCCCCCGCGCGGTCCAGGGCCTCCCGCACACCGTTCGCGATTTCCTCGGCAGTGTCGCCGACCGTGGTGCGTCTCGCGATCTCCACGCCCTCGGCGGCGAGCGCGCGAGCGAGGTGGGCCGCGTTGGTGTCGATCGTGTAGCCGAGAAGGAGCTCGTCACCGATGGTGACGACTTCGATGCGCATGACGGAGTGTGAGCGGGCTGCTCGCCGCGCGTCAGCTCCGGCCGCGAACGGGCGCGCCGGTGAAGACGCGGCCGTAGCTGCGCAGGTACAACGCGAGCGAGTACAGCGTGAGTACGATGGCGCCGATCATGGCCGTGACGCCCACGAGGCCGGTGAAGTTCGCGAGCAATCCCCAACCTGGCGCGTCCGACCAATGGCTCGAGACGGCGATCGTGGCGGCAAAGAACCAGAAATAGGCCGCACCCACCCAGATCCACTGGAACGTGGTCTTCCACTTCGCCGGCCCGATCGCGGCGATGACCACGCCGCGTCGCGCCGCGGCCTGCCGAAAGATCGTCATGAACGCCTCGCGGCCCAGCACGATCGCGAGCACCCACCACGTCAGAGACACATCGCCGAATGGCGTGTGAAATGGCAGGACGTTGCCGAGCACGCGCGCGGCAAGCGTCTCGTCGGCGTGTGCCGAGGGACGCATCAACACGAACATCGGAATGAACGTGCCGACCAGCAGCAGCTTGTCCGCCAGGGGATCGAGCAGCCGACCGAGGTCGGTCTCCTGCTTGCGCGAACGCGCGAGCTGCCCGTCCACGTAGTCTGTGACCGCGGCGACGATGAAGAGGACGAACGCGGCGAGCCGCAGCGCCGACGACGGCGCGAGGGGCAGCCACGCAATGAGCGGCGTGACGGCAATGCGACCAGCGGTGACGGCGTTCGGCAGGTTCACGTGATGCGGCGACGGTTCAGGCGAGCGACTTGAGCACGAGCTTGCTGACGGCGCGGAGCGTCTCGAACACGCCGTCACCCGTGACGGCGACCGCCTCGAAGTAGGTGGCACGCTCGATCCATTCTCCCGTCGGGAGCTGCTCGACGAGATTCTCCCCCGCATGATACGCATCGGGCGTGACACGCTGCTTGGCCGGCTCAGTCAGCTCCCACCCCGGATTGAGCGCGGACTGCAGCTCGCGGATCGGGGCCGCGTTCGGCAGGTCGCGTTTGTTGTACTGAATCACGAAGGGCATCTTCGTGAGATCGTACCCGTACTCGGCCATGTTGTCGTACAGGTTCTGCATGGCTTCCTGGTTCGCCTCCATGCGTTCGACCTGTGAGTCGGCCACGAAGACGATGCCGTCCACGCCCTTGAGGATGAGCTTCCGGCTGGCGTTGTAGTACACCTGGCCGGGCACCGTGTAGAGGTGGAAGCGGGTCTTGAAGCCGCGGATCGTACCGAGATCCACGGGGAGGAAATCGAAGAAGAGGGTGCGCTCGGTCTCGGTGGCAAGCGAGATGAGCTTGCCGCGCGTGTCGGGCTGCACCTTTCCGTAGATGTGCTCCAGGTTGGTCGTCTTGCCTCCGAGACCGGACCCGTAGTACACGATCTTGCAGTTGATCTCTCGCGAGGCGTAGTTGATCATCGACATGGCTGTCTCCTCTTACTGAAATAGCTTGTCGATCTCGTCGTCCGCGCCGGCGAGCAATCCAGGCGCACCGCCCTGGGCTTGCGTGGGGCGGGCGAACACCTGCTCGAACAGCTTCGTGAGCTCGTGCACCGTCTCCTTCATCTTGAGTCGAACCAGACCGAGGGTCGTGCGGTTGTCGAAGAGCACGACGAGGATGACCCGACGCGCCACGTCGGCGAGATACATCGACTCTTTCTCTCCCTGATGGAAGAGGGAGTTGAAATCGCTCTCACCAATCAGCTTGGCCAGCTGATCGTTCGCGCTGAAGTCCGCCGCGGTGAGCGTGGCGAACGCGGTGGGATCGAACTTGGGTTGTTCTCCGACGGTCGCCACCAGCTGCCCGCTCCGGTCGACGAGAAGGGCGCAGCGTGCATTGCTCTCGTGAAGAAAGCGCTGCAACAAGTGCGTGATCGCGGCGAAGTCGTCTTCGGTGAACGACCAGCTCGCAGCACCGACGGGCATGAGGATTCGGACCTAGTCGAGGTAAGCTTTCATGCGGCGCAGCAGGACCTGACCGCGACGGCGAAGGGCAGGACGGGTCTCCCAGTTCACATAATCAGCCAGGAGCCGCGCCGTTTCCAACCCGGGCCGCCCTGCGAGGAAGCCGAGGGCGGCGAAGCGTCGGAGCGGAGACCGGCTGAACAGCTCGCGCCGGCTGCGCTGCACCTGTGTTGACCAGACGACGAGCCCTACCGCGAGGCCACCAACAAATCCGGCCGCCACGAACCTCGCGTGACGTACCGAGATCACATCGCCCTCCGGGCCGAGAGCGCCTGGGCGATGGTCACCCCGTCCGCGTACTCCAAATCCCCTCCGACCGGCAGCCCGCGGGCGATACGCGTGACCGACACCCCGAACGTTACCAGCTGCCGCTGAACGTACAGCGCCGTGGCCTCCCCCTCGAGGCTCGGGTTCGTGGCAAGAATGACCTCCCGCACCCCACCGTCCTCGACGCGGCGCAGCAGCTGGGGAATGGTCAGATCGTCTGGCGTCACGCCGTCCAGGGGCGACAGGCGGCCGCCCAGCACGTGGTACTGTCCCCGATACTCCCCTGCCCGTTCGATCGCCCCGATGTCCGCCGCGTCCTCCACCACGCAGATCAGCGCGCCGTCGCGGCGCGGATCACGACAGATGAGGCACAGCTCCTCCTCGGTGAGGTTGAAGCACCGCGAGCAGGGTCGAACCTTGTCCGAAAGCGTCTGCAACGCATCCGCCAGTCGCCGGCTCTGTTCCGGTGGCTGCTTCAGCAGATGGTAGGTCAGTCTGAGCGCCGTCTTCCGCCCGATCCCCGGGAGCCTCGCGAGCTCGCTGGTCAGGTCGTCGATCGCCGACACGTGCGGGCGCCGCCTAGAAGGGAAGCTTGAACGGAAGCCCACCCGTGAGCTTCCCCATCTCCTGCTGCTGGATCTCCTGCGCCTTCTTCTGCGCCTCCGTGACGGCGACGAGCAGCAGATCCTCCAGCATCTCGACGTCCGATGCGTTCACGACGCTCGGGTCGATCTTGATCGATCGAACGGTGCCCTGCCCGTTCGCCTCGACCGTGACCATGCCGCCGCCCGACGCGGCCTTCACGGTCTGCTGCTGCAGCTCCTCCTGGAGCTTCTGAAACTTGCCCTGCATCTCCTGCGCTTGCTGCAGGATCTTCATGAAGTCAGCCATCTATGCGCAACCGATCGAAGAGGGGTAAGCTATGCGGCGTCACGGCGAGGAGGCAAGCGACGTCAGCGAGGGTGCTCGGGGCGTCGTCAGTCGGCGAGATCGAGATCGAGCGCGTCGATCGCGGCGTCGAGCACCGGGTCCTTCCGCCGCAGCGACGAGAGGCGTTCGGCGCGCACCATCTCGTCGGTGAGTCGCGTTGGAGGCGGGCCTCCCCCCTCAGCCGCGCGCACGATCACGCGATCGACATTGGGGAACCACTCGCGCAGCACCGCGGCGACGTCGGACTTCGCCGCCTCGAGCGCCTGCTCGTAGATCGCGTTCGATTCGTCGAGCGCGATGGTCACCTCCCCGCGCGCATTCACGGCGGCGGCCGACGCGTTCTCCAGCGCCGTCGCGGCCACGCTCTTTCCCGCTGAGCGGAGACGCACGACGAGATCGTCCCATCGCTCGGCGACGAGATGCAGGTCGAGCGGTGCGGTGCTCGCGGGCGCCGACGAGCCACCCGCGCTCGACGCATTCGCGACACCTGTGGGTGGCGCACCGGGTGCCGCGGCGGGCTTCGTTCGCGCCGGCTCGGGTGCGCGCGCCGGGGCGTGGTCGGCGTCGCGCACGACGCTGCGCCAATCGGAGGCAGGCGTGTCGACCCGACTGGACTCGGTCCGACGCACCGTTGGCGCCGCCTGCGCGGACGCACCCGGTGCTGGCGACGCGCGGCGCGCGACGGCCGGCTCCGCCGGTTCACTACTCCCCGTGGTTCCGCCGCCCAGACCGCGCAGCATGGCTTCGAGGCTCACCGTGTGGTCCAACAGCGCGAAGCGAACGAGTAGCGCTTCGAGGAGGAGCTGCTGTTGTCCGCTCTTCCGGAATCGCGGCTCCAGCTCGCTCACGGCGGTGAGCATGCGCAGCAGGTCGCCGGCCGCGAACGCCGAGGTGCGCTGGACGAGCGCCGTGCGGGCGCGCTCGCTCACCTCGGGCGGCAAGCCGCCGAGCGTCACGGCCAGCAGCGCACGCAGCATGTCGGCGAAGCCGTTGAGAAATTGTCCGAAGTCCACCCCTGCGTCGGCGAGTCGCGCGACGAACGCGAACACGTCGCCGGCGCGGCGCTCCGCGACGAGATCGAGCAGGGCGAGGAACTCGTCCTCCGCGACGAGACCGAGCGCATCGCGTACGCGATCCGGCGCAAGCTCGCCGTCACCCATCGACAGCACCTGGTCGGTGAGCGAGAGCGCGTCACGCATCGAGCCGTCCGCGGCGCGCGCGATCATCGCGAGCGCGTCGGGATCGGAGGCCACGCCTTCGTCGCGCAGCACTCGCTCGAGACGGAGCCGGATGTCGGCCGGCCCGATACGCTTGAAATCGAAACGCTGGAGCCGGCTGAGCACCGGTGCGGCAAGCTGCGCGATCTTCTGGGGTTCCGTGGTGGCGAAGACGAAGACGACCCGCGGCGGCGGCTCCTCGAGCACCTTGAGCAGCGCGTTCCATGCTTCACGCGTGAGCATGTGGGCCTCGTCGATGATGTAGACCTTGTAGCGGTCGTCACCGGACGGAGCGTACATCGCGCGCTCGCGTAGCTCGCGCGCGTCGTCCACGCCGCGATTCGAGGCCGCGTCGATCTCGACGACGTCGAGCGACGACGATCCGCTCCAGATGCGCAGGCAGCTCACGCACTCGCCGCACGGCTCGCCGTCGAGCGCCGGATCGCCGCGCCGCTCGCAGTTGAGCGCCATCGCGAGCACGCGCGCCAGCGTAGTCTTGCCCACACCGCGCGGCCCGCAGAGCAGATAGCCGTGCGCGACGCGTCCGCGGCCGATCGCCCCCTTGAGCGTCGCCGCGACGTGCGACTGCACGGCGACGTCGGCGAACGTCTTCGGGCGATACTTGCGGGCGAGGGCGAGAGACATGGGCAAAAGATAGTGAGTTGGTGAGTTGGATAGTTGGATAGTTGGTCGGTGAGCTCGTGAGGCGACGGCCCGGTCCACAACCAGCCTGGAGATCCCTTCGCGGGGCTTCGACGCCGGTTGTTGCCGGCGCCGTTCAACTCACCAAACAACCCGCCAACCGACCAGCGATCCAACTCACGAACGCACGCAAAAAAAGCGCGGGAGCGTCGTCCCGAAGGATGACCGCTCCCGCGCCGAGTGTCCCAGGCCTGACGAAGCGACGTCAGACACCTCATGCCGCTGCTACCTTCGGGGTCCTGACGGAGTTAGAAGGCTGCCGCCCTCCGGGACCTGGGACACCCGGAAGATAACCCGCCACCGTCCCGCCGAGAAGCGCCGTCGCTATGCGCCGGTCAGCCGATCGACGATCGCTCGGACCGTGCGGCCGGCTGCGTCAGCGGCGGCTGCGTCCACGTCGAGGTGGGTGACCGCGCGCAGGCGCGACGCGTGCCAGGGTGTGAGGAGCACTCCTTCGTCTCTCGCCGCGGCGACGACCGCGACGCTCGACACCCCCTCCGGCAGGTCCACCATCACGATGTTCGTGTCGGGGGCCACGACGCGCACGCCTTGCGCGCCCTGCACGGCGTCGGCGAAGGTGCGCGCGTGGGCGTGATCGTCTCGCAGGCGATCGAGGTGCGCGTCCAGGGCATGCAACGCCGCCGCGGCGAGGATGCCACTCTGTCGCATGCCGCCTCCCAACCGCTTGCGCACCATGTGCGCTCGCCGGATGGTCGGTTCGTCGCCCACGAGCATCGCGCCGACGGGGCAGCCGAGCCCCTTGGTGAAGCTGAGCATCACGGTATGCGCGCAGCGGCCGAAGTCGGCGAGCGAAGTGCCGGTCGCGACGCTCGCGTTCCACAGGCGGGCACCGTCCATGTGCATCGGCATCCGATTGGCGTCGGCGACCGCGCGGATCGACAGCAGTTCGTCGAGCGAGAGGATCTTGCCGCCCGCGCCGTTGTGCGTGTTCTCCACGCAGACCAGGCTCGCAGTGGGCGCATGTGGCGAGGCGGGACGCAGTGCGCGCTGGTAGTCGTCCGCCAAAGCGACGAGGCAGTCAGGGCCGGGCGAAACGGGGCGGACCTGGACGCCGCTCAACGCCGCGGCGCCCGCCATCTCCCAATGGATGACGTGGGCGCCGGCGTCCAGCAGCACTTCGGTTCCCGGCGTCGAGTGCACCCAGATGGCCGTCTGGTTGGCCATCGTGCCGCTCGGGAAGAACAGTCCGCGTTCCTTGCCAAGCAGATCCGCAACGCGCGCCTCGAGGTGGCGCGTCGTGGGGTCGCCGTCGAGCACGTCGTCACCGACGTCGGCGTCGACCATCGCTCGCCGCATTGCCGCCGTCGGGCGAGAGACGGTGTCGGAGCGAAGGTCGGTCGCGGCGGATGATGTCGTCATGCAGAGTGGTTCACGGTGATCGCTGAACGGTAATCGGCCGGCTCCGGGACGCTACCGCGTTCCGAGGGCCGGCCGATTGCCGAAAACCATTCACCAATCACCGCACGCGCAAAGCGCGTGCGCCCCCTACGGTCTCGTGACCTTGACCGTCGGGGTGGTGACTTCCGTCTTCTTCGTACCGACGACCGGCTTCTGGACGATCAGCGTCTCCGGCTTGGTGCCGACGACCGGCGTGCTGATCGTGTCCTTCCGAGTGCCGACGTCCACGCTGGGCGTGGTGACGGTGTGTGAGTCCGTCGTGATGTTCACATCGGGCGTCTTGACCTGGTACTGATTGTCGCCCGTCTTCTTGCAGGCGGCGAGCGGCAGCACGAGCAGTGCGGCGCCGAGCAGTGTCTTGCGCATGGGTGGCCTCCCTGAGTTGGCGCGTTCGCGACCGACCTAAGCAACCTTTGAGCCAAAGGCTCTGCTCGTCAGTCGAGAAAGACCTCACGTTGGCGCTTGCGGGTGCGCCTGAGCTCGTAGACCTGCCCCACCTCACCACCGAGAATGAAGATCAGCGCGGCGTAGTAGACCCAGATCACGATGACGACGACGGCGGCCGCGGCGCCCGTGTAGAGGGAGCCCGGATTGAACGAGCTCACGTACAGGTTGAACACCACCTTCGCGAGCTCGAACATGACCGAGGTGAACAGCGCGGCGACCCACGCCGTCTTGGTGCGCACACGGCGGATCGGGAGGAACTTGTACAGCGCGAAGAACATCAGCGCGAGCAGAGCGGATCCGACGAGATGCGTGCTCCAGGCGCTCGCCTGACCCATCACATCCTTCCGGATCCCGAGATCCTCGAGCACTTCGCGGCTCGCCTTGGTCGCGATGAGCACGTAGGTGCTGATCAGCGTGTTCGCCGTGATCAGGATCGTCGAGAGCACCGTGATCTTGATATCGAAGATCTTGCCCTGGATGATTCCGCGCTCCTGCTCGATGTCGAAGACGTCGGCGAGCACGGTCCGGAGCGAGCCGAAGAGTCGCGTGGAGAACCAGACGAAGCCGACCGCGCTCCAGATTCCGAGCTTGGCGTGGTTCTTGAGAATGTCCTCGATCAGCCGATGGGTCGGCGACGAGCTCTCCATTTGCGCCGGCAGCATGCGATCGAGATAGCGCACCACGAGCGCGTTCGCCTCGATCGGCTCCTTGTGTAGCAGCGGAAGGATCGCGGCGATGCCCCACACCATCAGCAGCACGAACGGTACGGCGGCGAGCAGGATGTTGAAGGCGATGCCGCCCGCGAGGAATAGCACGTTGTCTTCGCCCGAATTGTCCCAGACGCGCATCGCGTAGTCGCGCAGCGCCCAGCGGGCGCGGGCGAAGAGCGATCGCGTCGGGCGAGGCGGCGGCGTGAATCGAGGAGCGACGGCCTCGACCACCGGCTCAGGCGTCGGCGTCCTCGTCTCCATTCGATGTGACGGGGGCGGCATGCCGTCCCGTGCGGGCGACGTTCGCCCCCGCATTGTAGGCTGCCTTCGTCTCGGCGAGCCGGCGCTCCAGATCGATGCGCGCCTGCTGGGCGGCGTCTCGGCCCGCCTCCATCGCGCGGCTCACCTGGTCCTTCTTTGCCGCGATCGACGACCGCGCACTCTCGAGCTGCTCCTCCACTCGCGCACGCGCGCCTTCGAACGTATCCACGACCTGGCCCGTCACCTCGTCGGCGACGTCGCGCACCTTGTTCTGCGCCTTGCGCGCGCTGCGCTTGATGTCGTCCCGCGTCTCGACGCCGGACTTGGGCGCGAACAGCAGCGCCACACCCGCGCCGATGAGGGCCCCGATGATGAACTCGGCCACCCCTCCGCCGTGCTTCTCGATGACGATGTACGGTTCTTCGTCCTGCTCGTGGTGCCGCATGGTCGACTCCTGGAGGTCCGGGTTCAGCGTCCTTTCTTGGCGGCCGGTTTCTTGGCCGCGGTGCGAGCTGGCGGCGCGGCTGGCTCGGGCCGGCGAGCCGTTCGTGTCGTCGTCGTCGCCTCGGACGTCGTCGCGGTCGCGGACGATGCATCCCCTGCGCCGTTCAGCAGCATGAGCAGCTCGGCGTTCACATCGCCGACCGACAATCCGAGCACCTTCGCCGTTCTGGTCGCGTCACCAGAGGTCGAGGCGAAGGTGCGCAGCACGAGCTGGCGTCGCGCCTCCGCGGCCGTGGCCCCAACCGGGATGGTCAGGGCCGCGGGCATCTCACCGCTGCCGCGCAGGTGGCGCGGAATGATGTCGGCGGGGCCGATCGTCGTGCTGCGGCTCATGATCACCGCGCGCTCCACGGCGTTCTTGAGCTCGCGCACGTTGCCGGGCCAGTGATAGCTCATGATCCACTCCCAGGCAGCGTCCTCGAACCCGGTGATCGACTTGCCATTCTGCTGCGCGAAGCGCCCCAGGAACTCGTTGGCGAGGAGCTGGATGTCGTCGGCCCGCTCACGGAGCGGTGGCAGGTCGATCTCGACGACGGCGATCCGGTAGTAGAGATCCTCGCGCAGCTCGCCGTCGACGATCGCCTTCTGAAGGTTCTTGTTCGTCGCCGCGACGATGCGGATGTCCACGTTGATCTCCTTCTTGCCGCCGAGCCGGCGAATCTGCCGCGTCTCGAGAGCGCGAAGGAGCTTCACCTGAATGTCCACCGGCATCTCGGCCATCTCATCGAGGAAGATCGTTCCGCCGCTCGACATCTCGAACGCGCCCGCCTTCTCGTTCGTCGAGCCGGTGAACGCGCCTTTCTCGTGGCCGAACAGCTCATTCTCGAGGATCTCTTTCGGCAGCGCCGCGCAGTTCAATGCGAAGAACGGACCCTTCGCCCGATCGCTCTTCGTGTGCAGCGCCCGCGCGACGAGCTCCTTGCCCGTGCCGCTCTCGCCGAGGATCAGCACGCTCGCCGTCGACGGCGCGACGGCCTCGATGACCTGATAGACGGAGCGCATCGACTCGCTCTGGCCGGTGAGCTCACCATAGTGCGTGAGCCCCTCGAGCTTGGAAGCCAGCTCACGGTTCTTCTGCTGGACCTGATACTTGTCGAGCGCCTTCGGAATGAGCGCTTTCAGGCGGTTGAGCTTCTCGGCGTTGAGCGGCTTCTCGATGTAGTCATAGGCGCCCTGCTGCATCGCCTGCACGGCGGAGTCCACGGTGGCCTGACCGGTGATGATGATGCACTCGGTCGGAATCTCGCGCTGCTGCAGCTCGCGCAGGAGCGTAAGGCCATCGAGCCTGGGCATCTTGAGATCGGCCAGCACGACGCCGTATCGCTCGGCCGTGAGCTTGTCGAGCGCCTTCTGCCCGTCGCCCACCACTTCGACGTCATAGCCGGCGTCTTCGAGGATCGCACTGAGGCCCGTCGTGATCGCCGACTCGTCGTCCGCGATGAGGATCTTGGGGTGCTTCATCGTGTCTCGCAGGTTGATCGAGCCGGGCACACGACCGTCATGCGCGCGGGAAGACCAGTGAAAGCTCGTTCGATGCTTCGGTCCAGCGGACGCCGGCGGCATTCAAGGTCTCCGCCACCTCGGCCGGCATCCGGATCGGCCTGTCCGCGTGCATCCGGACGACGAGTGCGTCCGGCTCACCCGTGAGCTCGCACGCTACGTCGGCCGCGCGAGGACCCCCTTTCATTCCTTCCACGGCATCGAGGAGCGGCGCGGCGAGCGCCAGTCGGACGGCGTCGCCAGGCACGCGCGTGTGCGCTGCAGTGTCCAAGCTGTCGTGCACCGTGACGCCGGAATCCGCCGCCGCGCTCGAGGCCCCGCAGAGCGCAGCGACCCGACGCAGCGTGATACCCACGTCCACCGGATCTCGTTCGACCCTGCCGAGCGCGAGCACTGCCTCCAGCAAGCTAGTCAACCGATCGAGCTGCTGGGCGGCGGCGTCGGCGAACGACGCCACCGCCGAGGCGGGGGTGTCGGGGCGCGCCGCCCTGGACCGCACCACCTCGAGATTCACCGACACCCCGTTCAGCGCGTCCTTCACGTCATGCGAAGCGCGAGCGAGCGCACGCTGAAGCGCCGCCAGCCAGAGCAGCCCGGCGTCGACCGGTGCGACGCCTGCGGGCATCTAGTCCGAGAGATCTGCGTCGTCCGGCGCGGCCGCGTGCACCGGCGTCGCGTCGGCCGGCATCGGACGGTGGAGCACCGGCGGCTTTACGTACCTGGCAACGATCTCGCGCGTGCCGCGGATCGCCAACTGGTCGAACAGGAAGCGGAACTTCTTGTCGTACATGCCGGCGATCGCCTGCATGGACTCGGCTGGCATGTCCCACAGCTTCTGCTTGAACGGACCAATCGCCTTCTTTCGCGACTTGTAGAAGAACTGCTCGTCGGTGTCCGTCGCCTTGCGCTCGTCCTTCGCGTTCTCGCGCAGCCACTCGTACATCTCGTCGCGCAGAGCGACCGGGATGTGCTCGTACATCATATTCTGAAAGTTCGTCGCGAGGTGGATTTCGGCCGTCTCACGCTTGGGGAAGTTGTGAAAGGCGTCCTCGGGCAGCGTGGACGCACCGTGCTGCACCGCGCCCGCGAGACCATAGTCGTCGCGCGCGACCTTGCTCAACAGCTCGAGCGTATCGAGATCGAGCTTCACGGCGGCGAGCGTGCCGTTGGCGAGCACTGTGCCGCCGTGCGACGTGCCGCTCTGCACGCTGATCTTCGACAGACCCGCCATTCCCTTCGGGAGCGCGGCGACGAGACCGTCCATGTACGCGCGCAGCTCCTCGACCGTGGAGTTCTGCGTACCCACCTCTCCGATCTCACCGCCGATGGAGATCGTCACGCCCGCGGGCTCGTTGGCGCGGACCTCCTTCATGAGGACGATGCCCTCCTTGACGTTCAACACCTGCTGCTCGGCGTGGGTCGCCTTGGTGATGTCGACGAGCGTGGAGGTGTCGATGTCGATGTTGTAGAAACCGGCGCCGACCGCCTCGCGCACGAGCTGCTTCACCGCGTCGACCTCGGGCTGCGGATCGACCGCGTATTTCTTGTGATTGATCTGGAAATGATCGCCCTGGATGAACACCGGGCCGCGGAATCCCTCGCGGAGCGCCGCGGCGAGGACCACGGAGACGTACTCGTTGGGGCGCTGCCCGGTGTAGGCGATCTCGGAGCGGGCGATCTCCAGGATGAACGCACCGGCATCGATCGCGAGCGCCGTGCGGAAGATCGCGCGGGCCGCGTCGTACGTGACGACGCGGAGATTGATCGCCGGAACCGTGAAGCCGGCGATCTCGCCGCGGCCACGCGCCATGTACAGGTCGTGGATCGACGCCGGCTGGACGCCGACCGCCTGGCCGAGCTCCCAGATCAGCCAGCGTGCGTACTCGCGCTCGACGCCGTCGGCGAAGACCGCGGCGCGGACGAGCGTGTCCATCGGCGCGGTAGCCAGCGAGTCGGGGCGCGAGACGATCACGCGACCGTCGGCGACGGTGACGGCGTCACCGAACAGGGCGTTGATGGCGTCGAGATCGAACATGGGAATCCTCACAAATGTGCAACCGCCCGGATGGCGGCAAGGGACTTCGGAATCGTCAATGGAGATACCGCTGAAGCTCGTCGGGCGAGGGAGGGGTCGCAAGCCCGTCGAGCCGGATGGTGTCGTGGAAGCGAATGGACCTCGGATCGTCAGATCGAGACCGAGAGGCCGTCGTACGCCGGCGCGATGCCCGCGGGCAGCTCGAGCTCGAGCGCGGCGTGGAAGTTGTCGTGTGTCAGGTGCGTGAGGTACGTCTGCTCCGCGCCGATCGCGCGCGCGGCGTCAATCGCTTCCGTGAGGCTGAGGTGCGACGGATGCGGCGTGCGGAAGAGTGCATTGATCACGAGCACTCGCGCGCCGCGCAGGAGCTCGAGCGCGCTCTCCGGCATCGACTTGGCATCGGTGACGTATGCGAGCGGCCCGATTCGGTACGCGTAGATCGTGATCGGCCCGTGCGGCACCGGCACCGCCGTCACGTCCACGTCGGCGATCCGGATGGGAACGCCAGGCGCGAGCGGTATCGCCCGGCCCTGCGGCTTGGACGTGCCGGGCAGCGGGCGGATGTTGTCGTCGAAGATGTAGTTGAACTTCTGCTCGAGCCCCGCGAGGGTGTCGGCGGAGCCGTACATCGGCAGATGCGCGTCGCGGCGCGCGGTGATCGCCCGCAGGTCGTCGATGCCGTGCGTATGGTCGGCGTGCAGGTGCGTGAACAGCACCGCGTCCACGCGCGTGATGCGCGTGGCGAGCAGTTGAAGGCGCAGCTCGGGCGGCGTGTCGATGAGAATCACCGCGCCGCCGTCGGTCTCGACGGCGGCGCCGACGCGCGTCCGCTTGTCGCGCGGATCGGTGGACCGACAGACGGCACAGTCACACCCGAGCTGCGGAACGCCGAAGCTGGTACCAGTTCCGAGAAAGGTGAGCTTCACGCCCGGCGTGCAGCCGCCCCCCGCGACCTCATACCGTCTCGACCTTCATCAGGTTCGTGGTTCCGGGCACGTCGAACGGCACCCCGGCGGTGACGACGACGCGATCGCCCTGACGCGCGAGCCCGCGCGACCGGACCGCCTCGAGCCCCAGCTTGACCATGTCGGCATAGGTGTCGCAGTGCGGGACGAGCACGGGAATCACTCCCCACACGAGCGCCATCTGCCGGTACGTCAGCTCCTGGTCCGTGAGGACGAGGATGGGCACGCCGGGTCGATGCGACGCGATGATCCTCGCCGAAAAGCCGCTCTTGGTGAAGACGATCAGACAGGGAGCGCCAAGGCTCCGCACCGCGGAGGTTGCCGCCGCGGCAATCGCCATCTCGGTCGGCAACGAGGTCTCCGGATTGAGGCGCTCGTCGCTGCGCCAGGGATGCGGATGCTTCTCGATCTCCTGGATGATGCGCGTCATCGCTTCGACGGCGAGCCGCGGATACTTACCCGCCGCCGTTTCGGCGGAGAGCATCACGGCATCGGTCCCATCGAGGATCGCGTTGGCCACGTCGCTCGCCTCGGCACGCGTCGGCCGCGGGTTGCTGATCATCGATTCCAGCATCTGCGTCGCGGTGATCACGGGTCGGCCGAGCTTGTTGGCGAGCGTGATGATCCGCTTCTGCGCGATCGGCACCTCTTCGAACGGCAGCTCGACGCCGAGATCGCCGCGCGCGACCATCACGGCGTCCGATCCGTGGATGATGCTCTCGATGTTGTCGAGCGCCGAGTCCTTCTCGATCTTGGCGACGACGAGCATCTGCTTCGGGATCTTGGTGCGCAGCTCGGCGATGTCGGCCGCGCGCCGCACGAAGCTGAGCGCGAGATACTCCAGCCGATGCTCGACGGCGAAGACGACGTCAGCCCAGTCCTTCTCCGTGATCGACGGCGCGCTGACGGCCACGCCGGGCAGGTTCATGCCCTTGTGGCTCTTGATCGAGCCGCCGTGGAGCACGCGACACCGGACCTTCTTGCCGGTGACGTCGAGCGTCACGAGCTCGATGAGGCCGTCGTCGACGAGGATGCGATCGCCGACCTTGACGTCGTCGGCGAGGTTGTCGTAGGTGGTTGGGAACTCGGTGGGCGAGGCGTCCTCGCCGGCGACGAGGACGATGTCGTCACCGTCCGCGACGACGCGAGGGGCGGCGAGATCCCCGATGCGGATGCGAGGACCCTGCAGATCGCCGAGGATGGCGACCGGGCGCCCGAGCTCTTCCGCGGTCGTCCTGACCAGAGCGACGGTCTTGGCGTGCTGCTCGTGCGTGCCGTGGGAGAAGTTGAGCCGGGCGACGTTGAGCCCGGCCTCCATCAAGCTGCTCAGCGTCTCACGCGTGTTGGTGGACGGACCGAGCGTGCAGACGATCTTGGTGCGCGGAAAGGGCACGGGGGTTGGATCGGGGAGTGGCGGGGGCGGAACACGTCGCCGGCGGTCCTTCCCCGCCCGCGACTCGTCCCGGGCTGTCTCAGCGACTCGGGGCCATTTCGCGGCCGAGGGCTGCGCTCTTCTTCTCGAGACCGGCGATCAGGGAGTCGAAGCTCTTCTGAAAGCTCGCCAGCCCGTCGTCGAGGAGTTTGTCTGTGACTGCTTTCAGATCGATTCCCACCGCGGCGAGGTCGGCGATCGTCCGCTCCGCGTTGGAGAAGTTCGCGTCGACGGTGCGGGCGATTTCGCCGTGATCGCGGAAGGCGTCGATCGTGGCGGGGGGCATCGTGTTCACCGTGTCCGGACCGGTCAGCTGCTCGACGTACATCACGTCGCGATACGCCGGATTCTTCGAGCTCGTGCTCGCCCAGAGCGGCCGCTGGAGGCGAGCGCCCTTCTCCTTGAGCGTCTCCCAACGCGGCGTGGAGAACACCTCGCGGAACAACTTGTACGCGAGCTGCGCGTTGGCGATGGCTGCCTTGCCTCGGAGAGCGAGGATGCGATCGCGCGCCGCGCCGCTTGCCGCAGCGGCGAGCGCGTCGAGGCGCTTGTCGATCTCGGTATCGACGCGGCTGACGAAGAACGAGGCGACTGAGGCGACGCGGTCGATCGGTTTGTCCGCCTTTACTCGATCCTCGAGCCCGGCCAGGTAGGCGTCGATGACGCGGCGATGGGCCTCGAGAGAGAAGAGCAGCGTGATGTTCACGTTCATGCCGGCGCCGGTGAGCTGCCGGACGGCGATCGCCCCCTCGGCGGTACCGGGCACCTTGATCATCACGTTGGGGCGGTCGACCATCGACCAGAGGCGCTGCGCCTCGGCGATCGTCTCGTGGTGGTCGTTCGCCGCGGCCGGCGACACTTCGATCGATACGAAGCCGTCCTCGCCGTTCGTGCGGTCGTAGACCGGCATGAAGATGTCGCACGCGTCGCGCACATCGGATGTCTCGACGAGCTCGAACAGCTCCATGGCGGTGCGTCCGACCGGCGCGGCGCTCAGCTGGTCATCGTACGCGTGCCCTTCGGCGAGTGCCTTCTCGAAGATGGTCGGGTTGGACGTCATACCCGTGAGAGCGTCGTCCTGGATACGCCGCGACAAGTCGCCGTTGCGAAGGATCGAGCGGTCGATGAAGTCGAGCCAGATGGACTGGCCGGCGTCGTGCAGCCGCTGAAGGCGATTATGGGGCATCGTGATATGATGGCTGGCGTCGGCGGGCACGGGCATCGCGCCCCGTCTTACACTGCAACATAGCCCCAATATAATCGCGCACCGCGGCGCATAGGGTGCCGTGCCGAGGACATGGATCGAAGCGCGGCAGCGTGCCGATCGGAGGTCCAAGGCACCGTGGAATCCCCGTTGCGCGCGCGCGGAGAAGCGGGCTCGGGTGCGTCGAGGTGCTGTTTTGGCGTTCGGATCGGCACTTCGAGTCACTTTTCTCGGCTTTTTCAGCTGCTACGGCACGCCGTCTGCCAGTCCCGAGTTCGGCAGCAGCGGCGATTCTCGCCGCACCCGCAACCTCGCCCGCGGGACGACGATTAATGGGCGAAGGCGACGGAGGAGAAAGGATGATGACCCGGAAATCAGGTTTGTGTGCGCTCGGCCTCGCAGCCGCCCTCACTCTCGGCGGCGCCGTGACGGCTGCGGCTCAAGTAACAGACACCACGGGTCGCGCGCGCTCGCAGACCCGGATCCCGATCCGGAAGGATCAGGGTCAACCGGCGGCGGTGATGAAAACCGACACCGTCACCGTCACGCGCACGGATACGGTGATCATGCGTCGCACGGATACGGTCACCGTGCAGCGGACGGACACCGTGACTCGGATGGAAGAGCTGCCGTTGCAGCCGTTGAAGAGTGTGCAGTTCGGCGTCGGTGGTGGATTGGACGTTCCTCTTGCGGCATGGCTCGGCGTCGCGAAGCTCGGATACAACGCGCACGCGCATCTCGGATTCTTCCCGGGCACCAGTCCGCTGGGTCTGCGTTTCGACGGCGACTACTCGATGTTCGGATCGCGTGACACGGACTGCTCGGCCTGTTCGAGCACCAAGCTGATCTCGGGTTCGGCCAATCTGGTGCTTCGCATCCCGCTGGATCGGAAGAGCATGGTCAACCCGACGGTGTATTTCCTGGGCGGCGGCGGCATCGACAAGTTCACGGACTTCAACCCGTATCGCTCCGGCGTGCGCGGAGAGAAGATCGTGACGGCCGGCAAGGATACGTATCTGAGCTACCCCGGTTTGGTCCTCACCGCGGCGCAGGCGGGTGACAAGAGCCTGTTCTACCACTGGGACTTCGGTGGTGGCTTCACGCTCGGTCACTTCTTCATGGAATCGAAGTACACCAGCGTCAACACGACGGGTGACAATTCGCGGCACATCCCGATCACCGTGGGTCTCAACTTCTAAGACAGACACGGACGACGGTTCAACTGCGGGGGACGTGATTCTCACGTCCCCCGCGGTGCATCTGCGGCCCTGCCCTGGGCGAATCTCGCGCGGCACGCATTCTGCTTTTCCGCTGGGCCGACATCCGCGGCGATTCACGCCGCACCCGCAGCCGCGCCCGCGGGAACACAAGGAATCAGGGCGAAGGACGGAGGACTACCAGGACATGAGAACTCGTACTACTGCTTTGTTCGCATTCGGCCTCGCGGCCGCGATCACTTTCGGCGGCGCGGCGACAGCGGCGGCGCAGGTCGACACGTCGGGTCGCGCGCGTTCCACCACGCGCATCCCGGTTCGAAAGGAAGGTGGCGGGACGGCGCCCCACGTCGATACCGTCACGGTGACGGTCACGAGGAGCGACACCGTGGTCATTCGCCGCGCGGACACCGTGATGGTGACTCGCGTCGATACCGTCAGGCAGATGGAGGAGCTGCCCCTGCAGCCACTGCCGGGCGTGTACTTCGGAATCGGCGCGGGCGTCGCGGTGCCGATGAACAACTGGCGGAACCTGACGAAGGATGGCCCGGACCTGCACGCGCATCTCGGCTGGTTCCCGGGTACGAGTGCGCTCGGGCTTCGCGCCGACGTGAACTACGGCATGTTCGGTCGCCGCGAGACCGATTGCGCGAGCTGCCCGCAGCCGAAGCTGCTCTCGGGCTCGGGTGACGTCGTGCTCCGCATCCCGCTCGACCGGAAGAGCCGGTTCAACCCGGTCTTCTACGCGTTGGCCGGTGGCGGCATCGACAAGTTCACCGATTTCATCCCGTACAAGAACAGTGAAGGCAAGACCGTGACGGCCGGAAAGAACACCTATCTCGCCGCGCCCGGTATCACGCCGCCCCTGACGGCGGCGACTGCGGGCGACAAGAGCCTGTTCTATCACTGGGACGTCGGTCCGGGCTTCGCGTTCAACGTCGGGCCAGCGCATCTCTTCGTCGAGTCGAAGTACACGACGATCATGACGACGAACGGCAACTCGCATTACTGGCCGATCGTCGCCGGACTGAACTTCTACTAGCAGCACGCATGATGATTTCTCTTGCGGGGGGCGTGAACTTCACGTCCCCCGCGGTGTAGTTTTGTATCATGCTTCGCCCCCTTCATCGGTACGTTTGGTTGAGCTCGCTGCTGCTCGCCACGAGTACGTCAGTCGCTGCCGCTCAAGGTGTCGAGGTCAGGCGAGACAGCACGAATGACTCGACGCAGGCTACGGCGAGCTCCACGGGTGAAGGACGGAACTGGTTCGTGTCGCTGCTGCGGAAGATCGCGCGACGCAGCGACGACACGCTCACCGTGGCGTCCTCGCAAAGCACCATGGCGACGGACGCGGAGACGACGGTCGAGCCCAGCGCGCCCCCGAGCGCGGTGCCGATGCCGATGCCGCGCGCTGAGCGCACGTTCAAGTCGCGCAAGGACAGTCTCGAATGGCGCGCCGCGCGCACGGTGGCGCAACGCTCGAGCGGCTATCGCGTCGTCGTGGATCTGTTCGAGCATCAGCTCTACGTGATCGATCGCGACGATACGCTTCGCATCGCCTCGGCGGCGACGGCGATGAACGCCACGCTCTCGTACGGTGGCCGCACGTGGCGCTTCGAGACACCGCGCGGCGTGCGTGTGGTGCGCGGCAAGGACAAGGATCCGGTGTGGACGCCGCCCGAATGGCACTTCGCCGAGATCGCCAACGAGCATGGACTCAAGCTGCGCTCGATGCAGCGCGGTCATCCGATACGACTCAAGGACGGCACGATCCTCACGTCGAAGGGCGATGAAGCGGGGATCATCCGACCGGGCACCAAGACGTTCGTGCCGCTCGTGCTGGACGAGCATGTGGTGTTCGACAACACCGTATTCATTCCGCCGGACGGTACCAAGCATCGCTCGATTCAGGGCGAGCTCGGTCACTATCGGCTCGACCTGGGTGATGGCTATCTGCTGCACGGCACCCCGTACGCCAATTCGATCGGCTCCGCGGTGACGCACGGCTGCGTGCGACTCCACGACGAGGATATCGAATGGTTGTACGAGAATGTGCCGGTCGGGACGAAGGTCTACATTTATTGAATCTCCGCGCCCTGTAGGTGGGAGGTAGCGATAGCGGGACGTGGTAGCGGGTAGCGCGTCGCGAGACGGGCATTGGCCCCCATCACCACCTACAGGGAGTGGTCGGTGTGTCGGTGTGGTCGTTCCCATATCGGAACCGCCAGCCCACCTGCATCCTCATAGAATGCGATGCTGCCCACCGCGGCCAGCTTCGTGAGGAGGATGATCTGGCCGGTGTGAGTGGAGAAGTGCTCGACGACGTGATACACGGCGTCGAGCACCGTCACCGTGCGGCCCTGGATCGTGCGCGATTCCCCGAGCATCTCGGTGTTGAGGCCAGAGAGCACCACATCGGTCTCTCGAAGCGTCTGGCGGAGTCCGGACATCAGCGTCTTCGCGTCGGCTCCCTCGGTCGCCGCGAACTCGGCGTCACGGTGACGGTGGTCGGGCGCGCCGCCGACGCCGCAGACCATCCATTGCCGCACGTTGCCCGAGAGATGCAGCAGCAGATTGCCGACGCTGTTGGAGCGTTCGTTCGCGCGGCGCCAGACGGCGTCGGCGGGAAGCGCGTCGAGACAGTGCTGGATCTTGGCGGGATACTCGTAGGAGAGGTAGTGGCGCGAGCGCGCGACGAATCGTTCGGCGATATCCATTGGCGAGCGCGTTGTCAGGGCAGCGGACGCAGGTTCGAGGCGGTCTGCGACGACTCGTCATCCGCGATCATGAAGCTTACGTCCGCGATGATCGACCGGGGATACCCATAGGTGGGATCGTACGTGATCTCCAGCCGCTCCGCCTTTCGCTCGAGCTGCTGCTGCACGTCGTCGAACAGATCCGCGACGGTGGGCCACGTGCCGAACGGGCGCAACGCGGGAAGTCCGTCGCGTGTTCGGAACGCGGCGGAGATCTGATCGCCGCGGACGATGACGTGCACGGACTCCGTGGACTCCGAGCCGCAGAAGCAGGAGAGCTGGTAGTCGAACTCGTAGTCGTGGAGGCGGACGCTCGTCCAGAGCTGGCGATTCCGCGTGAGCTCAATCGTCCTGGCGCTTCGCCCGGGCTCGGTGATCGAGCAGCTCGCGAGCGCGAGCGCTCCGACGACCGCCAGCGCTGCGCGGAAGGGCCAGCGTGCGGAGACGACACCGAGCGGGTTTGTCATACTGGGCCCAACCTGAGTGCCGGGAACCGGGTCACGCCCCGCGGTCGGAGTGGCCCAGGGTGCGTTCAGGCGCAACGCGGTCTCGCACGCGCTGCTTGAGCTCCTTGATCTCCGGAAAGCGACCTTCGACGGCGCGCGACCAGATCATCTCCTCATCGAGGCGAATCTCGTAGATCCCTTCCTCGCCCGGCCGGAGCGCTACCTCGGTCAATTCGTACTCGAAGGTGACGAGGAGCTCCTGCGCCATCCACGCGGCGCGAAGGAGCCAGCGGCAGCGAGGACAGTAGGTAATCTGGACGCGCGGCACGCGGTGGCAGCGTCTACGGCTTGATCTGGATCGGAGTGCCGTCCGGCACGGCGTGCCAGATCTCCTCGATCTCCTGGTTCGTCAGCGCCACGCAGCCGTTCGTCCAGTCGTCGAGACGATGATCCTTGCCGGCGTCGCTGAACTTCAGCGGCAGGCCGTGGATCATGATGTCACCGCCTGGATCGACGCCGAGCTTCGCGGCGCGGTCGCGATGGAACGCGTCGGGATAGGAGATGCGAAGCGCGAGGTGATACTTGCTGGCCGGATTGTGCGCGTTGATCGAGAAGAGTCCTTCGGGCGTGCGATCGTCGCCGGCGCTCACCTTGTCGCCGACGGGGCGGCTGCCGAGTGCGACGAAGTAGCTGCGTACGGGAACTCCGCGCAGATAGAGCGTCAACGTCCGCTCGCGCTTGTAGACGACGATGCTGTCGGAGAGCGCGGGAGCCGGAAGCCGCACGCCAATGACGGGCAGCGGCACGGCGTGAAGCGGCTCGATGGTCACGGTGCTTCGCGTGCCGAGCACGACGCGCCCGTCGGCGGTCGTGACCGGCTTCGCTGGAGCGGCGGGCATCGCCGAGCGCAGTGGTAGTGCCACCGCCGATGCATCGGGCGGCGTCGCCGCCGCCAGGATCATCGCGCTCGTCTTCGCCGTGGCGGCTTGCTGCACGACCTCCGCCGATCGTTGCGCCACCTCGACGCGAGCCGGCTGGCTCACCGATTGGATTGACGCCGTCACGACTGCGGCAGCCTGCGCGAGCGGCGTTTCCTGATGCTTCGACGGCCACGCCAGCGTCACCGGCACGGCGATCCGCGGCTCCACCAACGTCGGCGCCTTGATGGCCGGAGCGGGGAGCGTGAGCAGCACGGAGTCCGGCAGCGCGACGACCTGCTTCGCAGCAGCACGCACACTATCGGCCGAGAACGCGGCCGTGACGGACAGAGCAAAGGTGAGGACGGCGTGCAGGATCACGGCTGGTGAGCAGCGGGGATGTACGGAGAAACGCTGAACCCGGGTCGACGTTCCATTCGACACCTACGCCAGAGACGATTCATTCGGGGCGCCGGTACGAGAATCGACCTTCGGGGCAAGACAAGGTGCGCCGAGGAATTTTGCCTGCGGACCGACGTCGCGCCAGATGCGGGCGGCGTGCCAGGAGGCTGACGACGTGCCCGGAAGGGTTGCGGAGAGAGAACCGCAAAAAGTCCGAAGATGCGCCACTCCACGCGGCGCACCTCGGGTCACTCGTCGTCGCACGTTGCCAGCGTCGGCAGCCGCTCCGAGCGCATGCATTGCCAGTCGCGCGCTCGCCCTGCTCGGTGCGTTCGCCTCAGCGCCCCTGTTCGTAGATGATGTCCACGGGAATGCCCTTGGCGCTGAGTCGCGCGAGGTCGCCATGGAGCACCGTGCCGATCGCACCCTGCTCCGCGTACAGCGCACCCACCCCCGCGTAGTCACCGTCGCCCTGCAGCGTGAGGATGCGTCGCGAGAGCGAGTCAGCCCCGGCGCGCATCTTCGCGACGTCGACGCGGTAGCGGCCATCGGGCTCGCGCGTGAACGCGCCCATGCGCTCGAGAAAGTTGAACGCGACGACGTTTGCTCGGCCGTGTGCGTCCGCCGCACCGAAGCGCACGGAGCGGAAGAGGCTCGCGAGGAAAGTGACGTAGTTGTCGTCGATCGATTCACGTCCGAGCTCGCCGCGCGCGTTGAGCTGGCGGATCATGTAGAGCCCGAGGATGTCGGCCTTCCCTTCCTCCAATGCGCCGTTCCGTTCCTTGAGCGCGGCGCGAATGGTACCCTTTCCGTCGAGCGTGTTCTTGATGCCGAGACCGTGCGCCACCTCGTGAAACATCACGTTCTCGAAGAACGCGTCGAAGGTGACGCGCGGTAGCTGATCAGCGACGATCAGCTCGCGCGCGATGGGCAGGAGGATACGATCGAACTTGGCCCGCACCGCGTTCTTGAGCTGGAGCCGTCGCGCGCCCTTCTGAAGCTGCACCTGCTCGTCGTTGGGCAGGTTGATGGCGATCGTCTTGCCGCCCGCATTCGCCTGTCCGGAGACGTACACGACGTCGTAGGCGTTGAGATCCGCGTCGGTGCCGGGGCGTTCCGCCTTGTACTTCGCGGGCACGGGGATACCGCGCTGCAGCGACGGGAGCATCGCGGCAAACTTGGCCAGACGCTTGCTCCAGGCGAGATCCTTCACGAGCACGAACGACTCCTGGGCGGCCTTGTAGCCGAACAGCTCGTCTTCGTACGTCTCGATCGGTCCGAGGACGATGTCGAGCCGATTGCGCTTCATGTCCATCCACGCCATGTCGCTGGGACGATACTGGTCGGTGACGAGGGCGGTGGCGAGCAACCCGAGATAGCGCTTGAGCCCTGCGTCGTCCGCGAGAGCGGCCGCGGCGCGAAGCTTCCCCGCCGCGCGCGCGTTCTCGTGGGCGAAGTACGTCGAGTAGGGAACGGGGACCAGCCGGCCGACGTCGTCGCGGCGCACGAGGGTGTACAGCGACTTGAGGCTGTCAGCGCGCGCGGCCGGCCCCTTCTGCACCTCGCGCTCGAACTCCGCCTTCGTCATGTCGCGCGGGTAGAAGTTCGCGCCCGCGGGCTTCGGCCCGACGCCGGCGACGAAGGACACATTGCCGTCGAGGCGATCCCATGGTCCGACTTCGACCTCGGCGAGCCGACGCGTGGCGGGATCGGCGATCGACTGGAGCACGCTGTCGCGCGAACCGATCACCTGCACCCAGAAGATATCGTGCATCTCGCGTGCGGCGTCGATGAGCAGCGGGAGCATGCGGCGTTCGCGCGGCGTCAGCGAGGCGGTATCGGCTTCGAGCCGAACGGTGGTGAGTCGAGCGAGCCGTTCGGCTGGCCCGTCGATCGTCGCTGCCGGTGTGACGGGCATCGGCGTGGGCGTCGGTGCGGCACCTGGCGCCGGACGCGGCACGGGCCGGCCATTGGCGTTCCACCGTGGCGCAGGGCCATCGGCAAGGATGCGCGCGGCGACGGCTCCCGCGCGAATGAGCGCGGTCATGTGCGGGATGTCCGCGTGCGCGAGGTCGTCGCTCGGCTCGTGGTAGTCCGTGTGCATGTTGTACGACGACAGCGTGTGCGCCGGCACGCCGAGCCGGGCGAACGCGATGTTGTCGCTTCGCTCGAAGAACTGTTGATCGAGTCGGCGATCGGGGCCGATCGGGATGCCCGCCTTGGCGAAGCTCTCGCCCATCGTCGAACGCTCGAAACCGGTGAGCCAACCTCGGCCCGGGCCGCCCGCCAATGAGTCGGGGCGGCCGATCATCTCGATCTCGAGGTTCGCGCTCATCTGCGCGATCGGCACGACTGGATGCCGCACGTACCAACGGGTGCCGAGAAGTCCGACCTCCTCGCCGGTGGTGGCGGCGAAGATCACCGTCCGCTTCGGCGCCGGTCCTGCGGCGAGCACGCGCGCGATCTCGAGCACCGCGACCACGCCGGACGCGTCGTCGTCGGCACCGTTGTAGATGGAGTCGCCATTCACGGAGCGGCCGATGCCGAGATGGTCGTAGTGCGCGTCGATGAGCACGGCGGAGTCGCGGAGCACCGGATCGCTGCCGCGCAGCACGCCGACGACGTTCACGGCTGGACGCCGGCGTCCCGCCGGCATCGTGTCGTACACGGCGAAGCTCTCGAGCAGCACCGGCTGTGCACCGCGCGGACCACCGGCCGACATCGCGACGGGAACGCGCTGGAAGAAGCCGCTGTCTCCGGCCGGCTGTAGTCCGATGCTGCGCATCTCGTGCGCGATGATCGCCGCCGCCTTGGCCGAGCCGCGAGTGCCAGTCATGCGCCCCTCGAGCGAATCATCGCTCAGGGCGGAGAGGATGCGGCGGACGTCGCCTTCCGTGACCGCGCCCGAAGGCGCGCGATCGGGACTCGACGCACCGCCGGTCAGCGGCGACGAGCAGGCGAGGGCGGCGAGCGCGAGTGGAAGCAGCCGAGGACGATGGGTGGAACGGAGCATGATCGAATCGGAGAAGTGTGTACGAAGCGCGGCCTCTGGAATATCGGGACGCACCGCGCGAGCGCTACGGCGGAACGACGGTGGGGGGTGGGAGTGGGGGGAGTGGTGGGCAACGGCACGACCTCGGGAAGCTCTGAATCCTGAAGCCGGTTACTCTCACTCACCCCTCATCCCTCAGCACTCAAGCCACAACCGATCTCTGCCTCGGCACGTCGATTGCCATTTGTGGTCCCGCAACTCACTCCTACCACGGGATCGTCATGAGCTTTCTTACCTGGATCATCGTCGGCCTCATCGCCGGCGTGCTCGCGTCGCTGGTGATGGGCGGGACGGGCTACGGCCTGATCGGCGACATCATCATCGGGATCGTCGGCGCGTTCGTCGGCGGTTGGCTCTTCACCCTACTGGGCGCAAGCAGCCCGTTCGGCGGACTCGCCGGCGTGATCTTCGTCGCCTTCATCGGAGCGGTGGTACTGCTCTTCCTGCTCCGGTTGCTGCGGCGAGGCACCACACGAACGTGAGGTGGCGGAGCCGGCGACCGGGTCAGGTCGCCGGCTTCACACCGTACACGTCGCGATTCACGATCTCCATGTAGCCCGACGGACAGCCGGGCGACGTGAAACCGTGCCGCAGATACAGCGAGGCGGCGTCGCGCGTGAACAGTCCGAAGCGTCGGAGACCCTGGAGCTCTGGATGCAGCATAATGCTCTCCACGAGCCAGTCGCCGAGCCCATGGCTGCGGCGCTCCTTCACGACGAAGACGTCCGCCAGGTAGCCATACGTAGCGAGGTCGGTGATGACGCGGCCGAAGCCGATCTGAGTCGCGCCGTCGTACAGACCGAACGCGAGCGAGCCGTCGATCGAACGGACGACGACCTCGCGCGGAATGTTGACGGCCCAGTAGGTGGCGCCGAGCACGCGATGCACGAGCTCGATGTCGAGCCGTGTGCGATCGGTGGAGACGACCAGATCTCCGGTGGCGCGCTCGTAGAGGAGATCGTTCACGCGTCGTGCTCGGTGGAGCGGAGGATCGTCAGTCTGCCGACGTGAACGTGATGTCCATGTCGATCGGCTTGCCGTGTCGCCACACGCCCGCGCCGGCACGGGGCGACGTGACCACCTCGAAGCGCACCTCGAGATCCTGCGGCTCGGAGGCGAAGGTCGGCCTCAGATCGTCGAGCACGGCACTGTATGCCGCTTCGTGGTCGTCCGCGGTGACGAGTCCGACGTGGATTGGATGCGCAAATCGCTGCATCTCCATGGCGCCGGGCATCTTCTCAGCGATGTAGTAGACGTAGGTCAGCATCGGTACTCGTTCGGGTGGCTTCAGCGCCGTCTGGGCATTGCGAGGAGCGAGAGAGCGGGCACGTCTTTACCCACCCGCTCGCACGATGATATAGCCGGAAGATGGCTCGATGACCAGCACCGGCTGAAGGCCGCCCGCCCGCCAGGCTCGGCCACCGCTGGTCAGGTGCCTGGCGCCTTCGCGTTCGACATGGTGACGTTGAAAACGAGCACGGCATTGGGCGGGATGGGTCCATTGCCGCTTGCACCATAGGCGAGTGCGGGCGGGATGATGAGCTGGCGGACCCCGCCCACGTTCATGCCGACCAGCCCTTCGTCCCATCCTGGGATGACACGCCCCGCGCCCAGCTTGAATGCGAACGGCGTCGATGGTGAGAGCAGCTGATCGAATATCTGACCGCTAGAGAGGGCGCCCTGGTAGTAGACGAAGACGCTGTCCCCCGTCGCCACCGTCTTGCCCCCGCCGGGGGTGATGTCGCGATAGTACATCCCCGACGGAGTCTTGGCCGAGCCGGCGAGATTCACGTTCAGGTTCGTCGCGAACGTGGTGGACTCGATCGGGATGTTGGGATAGTTGGTTATTGGCTCCGTCCCGTTGAGACAGGCAACGAAGGCAAGCGGGGCGAGACTGGCGAGAACTCGAGAGAGACGCATGGATGTCGGTAAGCGGGTAAGATCGTTCGGGCTGTGAAAAAGCTAACCGCCACTACACCACTCGCGTTACTCCGAGCCGCCCCCCTGTTCGCGATCGCGCCGCACGGGCACGCGCTTCCCCTTGATCGTCGCGGCCCGCAGGGTCGAGATGATCTCGTCAGCGATCTCGTCCGGGACTTCGACCAGCGAGAAGCGGTCGGTGATCTGGATGGCGCCGATGGCGCGCGGGTCGACGCCCGCCTCGTTCACGATCGCACCGACGAGGTCGGCCGGCCTGATGTTGGACTTGCGGCCCGCACCGACATACAGCCGCGCGACGTTCCAGTCCGGCGTGATGGGCTCGCCTCGCTTGGCGCGCCGAGGCTTGTCGTCCTGCCCGCGATGCGCCTTCGCCGTCGGTGCGCGCTCTCGCGCACCGTTGCGCGCCGCTGGCCGGTCGGGGCGAATCGTGACGACGGGAATTTCCTCGCTCTCCCGCTCGCCGTCCTTCGCGGATTCAGCCTGCTTCACCGCCGCGGCGGCGACGTCCATGATGTCGAACTCCTGCGCCAGCGAATCGACGATCACGCGGAAGTGCTCGAGGTCCCCTCCAAGCAGCGTCTCGCGAATCGACGCGCGGGTCATCTCCAGCCGCCGCGCGCGGAGATCGGCCACCGTGGGCACCGTGGCGATCTCGATCTTCTGCTTGGTCTGATACTCGATGTTGCGCAGCAGCCGATGCTCGCGCGGCTCGGCGAGCGTGATGGCCACGCCCTCGCGTCCAGCGCGGCCGGTGCGGCCGATGCGATGCACGTACGCCTCCGCCGCGCTCGGCACGTCGTAGTTCACGACGTGTGAAACGTGCTGCACGTCGAGCCCGCGCGCGGCGACATCGGTGGCGATGAGGAGGTCGGCGGTGTTCGCGCGAAACTTCTTCATCACGCGGTCGCGCTGCTCCTGGCTCAACCCTCCGTGCAGCGCCTCGGCGCGATACCCGCGCCCGTTGAGCGTTTCCGTGAGCTCGTCCACCTCTGTGCGCGTGCGGCAGAAGACGATCGCCGAGGTCGGATTCTCCACGTCGAGCACGCGGCCGAGCGTCGCCATCTTGTGCGCGCGGGCGACGATGTACGCCACCTGGCGCACGCGTGGTGCGGAGCCGGCGGGAACGATCTCGCGGTCGATGCGCACGCGCACCGGATCCTTGAGATGGTTGTTGGCGATCTCGGCGATGCGCGGCGGGAGCGTTGCCGAGAAGAGCGCGGTCTGTCGCTCACTGGGGGTAGCGGCGAGGATCGCCTCGAGATCTTCGGCGAAGCCCATGTCGAGCATCTCATCGGCCTCGTCGAGGATGACGACCTTCACGTTCTCGAGGCGCAGCGTCTTCCGCCTGATGTGATCGAGCGCGCGACCAGGGGTGGCGACGACAACGTCGACGCCGCGCTTGAGCATGCGCAATTGGGTTTCCATCGCTGCGCCGCCATAGATCGGGAGCGCGATGACGCCCAGCGCCTTGCCGTACTTGTGCACCGCCTCGGCCACCTGCATGGCGAGCTCGCGTGTTGGTACGAGGATGAGCGCGACGGTGCGCGTGCGCGGGTCGGCGTCGGGGGTGACGAGATGCAGGAGCGGGAGCGCGAAGGCCGCTGTCTTGCCCGTGCCGGTCGCGGCCTGGCCGAGGACGTCGCGGCCCGCGAGGAGGGGCGGGATCGCCTCGCGCTGGACCGGCGTGGGCTCTTCGTACCCGAGCGCCGCGAGCGCGCTCACGAGGCGTGGATCGAGACCGAGGTCGGAAAATCCCAAAGTGTTGTCAGTGCTGGTCGTGCTGTCTGTGCGTGGTGTCATCATGGAACATACACCGACCGGCCTGGCGAGGCGGTCGGCGCCGCTGCCGGTATCTTCCGGAATGCCGACCGATTCGAGCGAGCTCCCATTCGAGATTCGACCCTCCGCGATGCAAGGGCTGGGCGCGTTCGCCACCCAACGCATTGCCACGGGGGTGCGACTGATCGAATACGCGGGTGAGCGACTCTCGCCGGCCGAATCCGAGGCGCGCTATCCCGACGTCGAGGGGGAACGGCACCACACATTTCTGTTCGCGATCGACGACGACGTCGTGATCGACGCGGCGGTGGACGGCAACGAGGCTCGGTTCATCAACCACTCGTGCGATCCCAATTGCGATGCGGTGATCGACGACGGTCGGATCTGGATCGAGACAATTCGAGACGTGGCGCCAGGCGAGGAGCTGGCGTACGACTACGCGTACGTCCTCGAGGAACGCCACACGCCGGCGGCGAAGCGACGCTTCCCCTGCGCCTGCGGCGCGGCGACCTGCCGCGGGACGATTCTCGCGAAAAAGCGCTGAGTTGCTCGCGCCTGGCGCTCTACTTCGCCCTGCAGAGGTATTCGAGCGCGATCGCGCCGAGTGACCCACCGAGCGCCGGTCCATAACCGGGGATCTTGTTGACCTTTCGCTCGACGATCTTCGTCTCGGCCTTGTCGCCGTAGTAGACCTGTTCCTTCGCGGCGAGCGACTTCCTGGCGCAGTCGTAGGTGGCGATGGTGCGAGCGCCAAACCACTCGCCCTTGGGGGTCGCGACAGGCTTCGAGAAGACGATCTTCACCGTGGCGCTGACGAGATCGCCCGTCTTCTTCACGCTCTTTGGATCGACGAACACGGGGTTGCCGCTCGAGGTGGTGCCGATCTGCGTCCACTTCTTCTGGGCGTGCGCCCGCGAGGGGGCGAGAGCGGCGGTGAGGAGGGCGGCAGTCAGGACTGTGTGTCGCATTGACGGAGGAAGAGGGCTTTTTCTGACGGTCGGAATAGTTCACTCGGCGACGAACGTCGCGGATGTGCGAATGAGGGCCGCTCGTTGAGAAAGGATGGCGTGCGTCATCGTCTTTCAACGATGCTGACCCCTTGAAACCCCTTGAAAATCATCGTTTTTCAACGATGCTGACCCCAAACTCACCAAACTCAGGCTTCGTAGTGTCTCGCGACCCGGCGGCCGAAATAGATGCCGACGCCGGTGCCGACCATGGACAGCATGAATGAGGTCATGATCCCTACCCCACTACCGGCCCACCAGCCCAGGTAGCTGCCGATCGTGGCTCCGATAAAGCCGAACAGCTTGGTCATGCGCTAGGTCCCGCGCCGAGCGGCGGCGAGCTCGGCCTTTTCGCGGAAGGAGAAGACCTTGCCGCACTGCACGCAGGCGAACGATCCCGTGTGGGCGCCGAGATCGTACAGCTTGGCGAGCTGCGGGTGGTCGCACGTGGCGTCGCCCCAGGCCTCCTGGAGTTCCTGCGCTCGTTTCTGCTTCATGGGCTCCTCTCGCGTGATTCGCTGCTAACACGTTGGAACATCGCCTCTTGCAGTCCGACACGCCACTGCGTCGTGCCGTCCACATCCTCGCCCGGCGATGCTCGGCGAGCGTGAGCGCGGGCGAATGGGTATATTGCAGTTCACACGTGAGGAGCAGCGATGATCCGAGGGTTTGAGTTCGAAGAGGACGGCCGGACTTATGTCTGCCGCGTGGAATCTCGCCGCGCGACGCCGGACGAAGGCTGGTGGTGGTTCGACGTCTCCGGCGACCGCCAGCGATACGCTCCATTTCAAGCCGTGTCCGCGGACACCAAGATTGGCGTCAAAGCGCGGATCGTGGCGTTCTACGCCAACCTGCTCGAAGCGCGTGCACGTCCAGTCGAGCCGCGCAGCCATTGGAGCCGCCGTCCCAAGGTGGCCGCACCAGAGCCAACCGCAGCTCCCTGAACACTGTGATCGGCGCGTCTCATGGCGCGCCGGTCGCCAGGGCGCCCCAGTAGCGCCCCATCTGACCCCGGCGCGCCATCGCCGCCGTCGTGATCCCCACCTCGCGCCACCGCTCCGCGTCGACCGACTCCGCGAGCCGCAGCAGTCGAGGGCTCGCCCCATAGAGCTCGAGCACGAACGGGCCGAGCGCGTGATACCACGCGAGCATCCACCCCAGCTCTTCGTCCGCAGCATCGCGTCGCGCCCAGGCGTCGAGCTCGTCGATCACGACGCGGGTCGTCCCGTCGGGTAGCGGTGGGATGCCGCTGTCGGCCGGTGACGCCATCGCGCCGCGCCAGACGAGAAAGTACGCGCGCTTGATGGCCTCGAGCACCGAGTCGGGATCCGAGAAGAGCTCGACGTACGCATGCACGATCGCCGGGTACTCGCCGTACAGGCCAGATCGCTCGATCTGAGAGTCACGCTCGGCGAGCGAGCCGGATGCACCGGCGACGCTTGCGAGCACCGCCTCCTCCCACCCGGAGAGCGTGGTCAGACTCAGCACGCGCGTCGCTTCAAGGCCCGGCGAGCACGAGCCGCGTTCCCCACGGATCCGTCGCCAGCCACTCGTCCCTCTCGGCCGTCACGACATGGCCGGCATCGGCGAGCCGCAACGCCGCAACGCGCGCGTCGTCGGACGATGGAAGGACGATGCGCCAGTGAAGAAGGCGCGCTTCGTCTTCCGCCGGCACGCCGGCGTGCGCACCGGCCCAGGTGTTGAGGCCGAGATGATGGTGATAGCCGCCAGCAGAGAGGAAGAGAGCACCGGGGTAGTTCCAGACCGTGCGGTCGAGCCCGAGCGCCTCGTGATAGAAGCGGGACGCGAGGTCGATGTCGGCGACGTGCAGATGCAGATGACCCATCACCGTTCCGGCGGGCATCCCGGTCCACGGTTGGTCGCCCGCCGCGGCGAGCACCGATTCGGTATCGAGCGGTGCGGTCGCCATCTCGATCTGGCCTTCCACGAGACGCCACGTGGAGCGTGGCCGGTCGACGTAGACCTCGATTCCCAGCCCGTCGGGGTCGCGCAGATAGATCGCCTCGCTCACGAGATGATCGGATGCGCCGAGTCGCGCTCCGATGCGCGCGAGATGTGCGAGGAATCGTCCGAGCGCGGCCCGATCCGGCAGAAGGATCGCGAAATGATAGAGGCCGAAGCGTCCGTGCGGTTGGATGGGACGGGTCCCGGGCTCGGCCAACAGCTCGACGAGAGGCGTTCCATCCGCCGAACCGAGCGTGGCGGATTGCGCGTCTCGCTCGAGCACGCGAAGGCCCAGCACGTTGGTGTAGTAGTCGAGCGAACGTTCGAGGTCCCCGACCTGAAGTCGCACCTGGCCGAGTCGGAGCGCGGCGGGCAATCGCGCATCGGACGTAGCGAGTGCGCCGCCCGCCGCAGCGGTCTCCTGCGGTAGGCCGGTTGTTGGACTCATCTCACAGTCACTGGAAGAAGTGTTGGAACGACCCCCGTTCGAGTCGCACGCATCCACAGTCCGCGTACTGCATGGAGAGTTCCCCGGCGCCGCCAGCGTCAGGGTGCCGCGGGAGCAGGCGGCAGCAGATCCAGCGTTACCCACCGCCTTCCGGGCTCGATGAGGGTCTTCGCGGACGCGATGACATCTCTGCCAACGATCGCGCGGACGAGCAGCTGCTTCCCGAGCTCGATGCCGCACACGACATAGTCGCCGAACGCGGTGCTGTGCGCGCGTCGCTCGCGCGATTCGACGGCGGCGTGCATCCCGTGCAGCCAGGTGACGCTGACATCGGCCACGCCGGCTCTGCCACCGTACGCATCTCGGACTATTCCACGCACGATGCTGGGAGGCGTGCCATCGGACCACGGCTGATTCGCCGCGCGACACGCCTCGATGATGGCCTGGTCGACGTTGGGCACGCGAAGCATCACGTCGGCGGGAACGGCATCGAGCGCGAAGTGCACTTTCGTGGGAGGCACGCCGAGTTGGATTGCATAGGGCGCGGTGATCTGGAGCAGGATGTCCCCGATCCGCGCGCTGTCGAGGCGGAACCTGCCGCGCTCGTCGGAGATCGCGCCCGCCGCTCGACCGGCGACGCGCACGTCGGCGCCGGCGACGGGGATGCGGAGACTGTCGTCGACCACGACCCCCGTGAGCGAGACGGTCGGCGCGGCCCAGATCAGCGTGCCATTCTGCTGGACGCGGAACACCTCGCCGCGCGACTCCTGCCTGGAGGCGAGGACATACTGCCGCTCGGCACGGGAGGGTCCGCCGCCCACGTAGGTGCCGCCGGCGAGGCCTCCGGCCACGTACGAACTACCCGAGGTACGACGCTCGCGCATCTCCAGCTGTGGGGCGCGCACGAGCCATCGCTGCACCATCCATCCCCCGCTCGGAAAACGAAGGAAGGTCAGCTCTCCACCGGCGTGCGCGGCGCGCTCCTCGGCGGTGACATTCACGTACTCGTAGGTCAGACTCCGCAGCTCGCCCGTGGAGCGCGACAGCACGAGCGAGCCAGCGACGTCGCTGAGCGTGCGATCGCGGGTGGGCTCGAAGGTCACTTCCAGCTCGTCGCCCGAGGACGAGCCCGCGCGGATGCAGTGCGACACCGCGAACTCTTCCGACAGCAGCACCTCTTCGTCGGGCGCGGCGTAGGTCACCCCGCTCTCGTCCCGCGTGACGTAACCGCTGTCGCGCAGGCGGGTGAGGGGGAAGGCCGCGAACGGACGCATCGCCGAAGTGGCGGCCTCCTTTTCGGTGTAGGTGAGCACGGCATCGGAGCGCGCGCCTCGCCGAAGCTCGGAGGTGACGAAGCGCATCTCGTAGGTGGACGATTGCCGCGTGACGAGTGCTGCGGCGAGCGCGGTGCGCGCCTGCTCCCATGCGCGAAAGCCGAGCGATGTGGGATCGCCACCGGCCGCGCACTGCTCGTCCGCCGTCACGCGCGCGGTCGTCAGCGTGACCGCCGCACCGTTGAGCACGAGCGAGCGTTGGGTGATCCCGGAGTCCACGACGGCGAACAGGCCGCCGAGGGTGGGGCGGAAGCCGAGACGCAATGCGCGCAACCGATACTGCCCCGCGGCCGGTGCGCGAAGCGTGAAGACGCCGCGTGCGTCCGACAGCGACTGCGCGACGACGACGTTGGCCGGCGTCGCCAGCTGCATGACGACGCCGCCGATCGGTGCGGAATCGGCGCCGGCGAGCGCGTGACCGCGCACGAGCTGCGCACCGAGCGACGGGACGCCGATGGTGAGCGTAAGCAGCGCGAGCAGGACGACGAGTCTCATGACGCAGCACGATATCATCCACATCGCCCCGTGGCGAACTTTCCCCGTTCTGCCTTTCTTACTGCATCATGAGAGCAAAGGATCTCGCGGCACTGTTCGGGCTCGCGGCAGTCTGGGGCGGCTCGTTCCTGTTCATTCGCATTGCGGTCGCCCCTTTGGGACCGTTCCCGCTCGTCGGCGGGCGGGTGATGCTCGGCGGCCTGCTGTTGTGGGGGGTGATGCGCGGCCTGGGCAAGCGCACCGAGCTTCGCGCGCACGTCCGCCCGCTCCTCGTGCTCGGCGCGATCAACGCGGCCATTCCCTTCGCGCTGATGGCCGCGGCCGAACTGCGGATCACGGCGTCGCTCGCGGCAATGCTCAATGCGACCGTGCCGTTCTGGGGTGCGCTGTTCGGCGTGATCTGGCTCGACGAGCGGATCAATGCGCGCCGGGCGATGGGTCTCGTGCTCGGTGTCGCGGGAATAGCGGTGCTGGTGGGCTGGAGCCCGATCGTCTTGACGCCGAGCGTGATCGCGAGCATCGCGGCGATGCTGGTGGCGACGTGCTGCTACGCACTGAGCGGCGTGTACACCAAGAAGCGGCTCACGGGAGTACCAGCGCCCACGCTCGCGCTGGGCCAGCAGGCCGGCGCTTCGGTGTGGCTCGTGGTGCCGGCACTCTGGCAACTTCCGCGCGCTCATCCGACGGGGCTCGCGACGTTTGCGCTGCTCGGGCTCGCCGTGCTCTGCACCGCGCTGGCGTACCCACTGTATTTCCATCTCATCGCGGCCGTCGGTCCGACGAACACGACGACGGTGACCTATCTCATCCCGCTCTTCGGCACGGTGTGGGGTGCGCTGTTTCTCGGCGAGCCGATCACCAACGGCATGCTCGTCGGGCTGGCGATGATCCTGAGCAGCGTGCTGCTCGTGAATGAGGTCCGCGTGTCCAGCTTCGCGTCACGACTGCGTCGCCGCGTCGCCAGCGCGTAGGCAACGCAGAGCGACGCGGCTCACCCCTGCTCCGCTGCACTCGGGATCATGCGCTCGATCCGGCGATCCGGCACCAGCCACATGAGTGCGACGCCCACATAGAGCGCTCCGGCGATGCCGGGATGCACGAACGCAGCGGGAATGGCAATCAGGGACGCGACTGGCGAGAGCCTGCCCTTCCAGTCCTCGCCAAGTGCTCGGGCGAGGACCGAGTCGGGACCCTCTCGCGCGACGATGACGCGGGCGAGGATGTAGTAGGCGATGGCCGCCATCAGCAGCACGACACCGTACATCGCCGTGGGGAGCGACGCGAAGTGGTTCTCTCCCATCCAGCCCGTGACGAACGGGACGAGCGAGAGCCAGAACAGCAGGTGCAGGTTGGCCCACAGGATCGCACCGTCGACCTGGCGAGTGACATGCAGCATGTGGTGATGGTTGCTCCAGTAAATTCCGAGATACACGAAGCTGAGGAGGTAGCTCATCAGCACGGGAAACAACGGACGCAGCGCATCCAACGTATCGCCGTGCGGAACGCGAAGCTCGAGCACCATGATCGTGATGAGGATCGCGATGACGCCATCGCTGAATGCTTCGAGTCGTCCCGTTCCCATCGCATCCGTCGTGAGGGTGATCGCGCTCGCCGGCGCGAGTCGCGCGCTCGTCGCAATATGTCTCGCATCGCGGCACGAGGGAACGCGCGCGATGCGCGTCAGTAGTTGCGAACGAACCTGGCGCGCTACGGTCGCGTGAGCTCGAACACGCCAATGGGGCGCGGCGCAACGTCCTCGCCGACGCTCCACTTGCTCAGCGCGATCGACCAACCGAAAGGGTCGAGCGTTTCGAGAAAGGAGACGCTCGGCGAGCGAAACGGATCGGCGAGCAGGACGCGACCGTTCAGCGCGAGGTTCGATTCGAAGATGCCGCGCACACTCGGATGCAGTCGCTCCGCATAGAGGATGTCGGCGCCGAGGATGAGGTCGTAGTGCGATTCGTCGCTCCAGCGCGTCCAGTCGGCGAGCCGATACTCGATCGTGTCGAGATGGTTCGCTGCTCCGTTCAGTCGACATTGCTCGAGCGCGCGCTCCTGGCGATCCGTCTGGACGACGTGCGCGCCGAACGACGCGGCGACGATGCCGGGGAGTCCGGTACCGGCACCGAGCTCCAGCACGCGCAATCCGCGCAACGAGTCAGCGCGCGCCGCCAGATCGTGCGCGAGCGCGATCGCGGCAGGCCACAGCGCCACGCCATACGGCGGCCGACCGGTGGCGATGCCGAGGAAGCGCTGCTCGTCGTCGTAGCTCAGGATGGCGCCCGTGTGCCGCACCGTCCACGTGCGACCGCCGAGCTGCAGGTGGTACTCATGCAATGCCAGTGTGTCGGACGGCGGCTCGCCCATCGATGATGCGTCCATCAGCGCGTCAGCGGCAGCGCATTGCGATACTCGTCACCGCGTCACTCGCACCCAGTCGACGAGTACTCGCACGCTGTCGGACTGGATGAGGCGCACCGTCGCGTCTGGGAGGCCGGCGTATTCACCGCGCGCCCCGTTCACCGAGCGCGGATATCCGCCGCCGAGCGCGAGGTTGAGAATCAGATGCTTGGGCTGGTCGAACGCCCACCGTCCGTATTTCTCGACCATCGGTCGCGTCACACGGTAGGTCTCGCGCGCGTCGATACGAAAGACAAGTTGCTGGGGCGTCCAGTCCACCGAGTACACATGCCATCCCGTGGCACTCTCGCCGTCGGGAAATGGCGCCCGCTTCACGAGTGGCGTGTCGCCCGAGTAGCCCGGGCCGTGCATCGCCGCACTCACCCACGACGCGTCGCCGACGTTCTCCATCACGTCGATCTCGCCAGTCGCCGGCCATGGGCCTGCGCCGAGCACCCAGAACGCCGGCCAGAGCCCGGGGCCATCGGGTAGTCGCATGCGTGCCGCAGCGGTGCCGTAGGTGAACTCCATCTTGGCCCGCGTGTCGAGACGTCCGGAGACGAAGTCGAATCGCTTCGCCTGCGGCGTGACGAAGCCGGGGCGTGATCGACCACGGATCTCGAGTGCGCCGTTCGACGCACCCATCGCCTGCGCGCCCGAGACGAGGCGTATCGTCGTGCCGTCGTCGACGTAGGCCTGCTGCTCCTCGTTGTACGTCGGTCCGGTGGTGCGCACCGTCCAGTGAGCGCGGTCCAGCGAGCTCGCGGAGAAGTCATCGAAGAAGATGACCTCGCTCGGGGCGCCTGGCTCGGCGGAGGGCGCACGGCACGCGAGTGCCGCGCTGATCACGAGCGCGCACATCGCACGGCGTGTCGCGATGCCACTCAGCATGACTGGTCCGCGTCGCTCGCGTCGGGGTCGGACGCAGCCCAGATCCCGCTCGGTCGCCATCTCGCGTCGGGAGCGACCGGATCAGGTTGCTGCTCCGCGACGCGATCGGTGCGCACGTCCGCAAAGATGAAGTCCTCCGACGCCTCGGGAGAACTGGAGAGCCGTCGCAGGAGCGCGAGCTGCCCAGCGTGGGTCATCGCATCACTCAATGGTCCCTAGGCGCGCCGCGCAGCGCCTTCTGGGTGCGATAGGCGAGCGCGGCGAGAAAGTGCCGGAGCAACCGGCGCGCGTGTGGATCATGGTCCGCGGTCGTCATCGGCCCATCCTACTCCGCGCGAACCGCCGGCCGCTAGAGCAAGAGTTCGGCGCGGAGAAGCTGGCGCCCCCCAATCAGCATCGCGGCCAGCGCGGCGTTCCAGACGAACGATCCCGACGCGGTCGTCGCCCACACGATGGCCGCGAGACTGACGAGGACCAACCCGCCGCGATTCCGCGCAAGGCCGACTTGGTCAGCCGAACCGCTTCTTCGAGCGCTCCTGCGCCTTGCGCCGCTCTTCGTCCCGATCGCGCGGCGGCGCGTTCGTCTCCAGCGAGCGGATGAGCCGCTCGGCGGCCGCGGTCACCTCCTCCACCGCGAGGTCGAACGCCTCCTGGTTGGCGCGTGACGGGTGCGTCGCGCCGCTGAGCTTGCGGACGAACTGCAGCGCCGACGCGCGGATCTCGTTGTCGGTCGCGGGTGGCTCGAAGTTCGCGAGCGTCTTGATGTTCCGGCACATGTCGGCCTTCTCCCGATGTCGGTGGTGCCTTCAACGTATCGCCGCGGCGACCCGTTCGCCCCACGCGTTGCGCCGATGTTTACGCATCCGTGAGCGGAGCGTCCTCGGCTTTTACTCCCAGTCAGAGTGCGGGTGCGGGCAGCTCGCTGTCCACGAGGAACTGCTCTCGCGGAAAGGTGAACCGCTCACGACGCAGAAAGTCGGCGCGCGCCATCTCCACATGGGACGGCGCGGCGGTGCAGTGCCAGGTCTCGAGGCCGAGCGGCTTGGCTCGACCGAATACTGTCGGTGAGAGCGCGGCGATGTTGATGCCGCCCTCGGCGTCACGCGCGGACGGATAGCGGAACAGCTCCACGCCGGCGGAACGCATGCGCGCGCCCAAGGTCTGGGTGGCGTCGTACCTGGTGGCCGACGCGATCGTCGCGCGGAACGCGTCGAACGGCGCCGCGGCGAGGTCCACGCCGCGTGGAGACCTGACGCGCACGGTGAACGCGGTGAGCGCGGTGGTGAGCGTGCCCAATGCCGCGCGCGTTCCCTCGAGAAAGACGAGCCGGTAGTACGCGACCTCGGCGAACGCGGTGCGCCGATCTTCCGAGCCGTACCAGATGCCGCGCTCGCGCCGGCCGCCGAAGCGCGAGCCATGGTGTAGCGGTGGATACCGGAAGGGCGTGGAGAGGAGATAGTGCAGCTTGCCGCGCGTCGCGTCGGGCGGCTTTACGCGCTCGATGAGCTCCTCGAGCAGCTCCTGCTCCTCGGCGGAGTCGACGAGCTTGCGCGTGGAGATGTGATGCTGCGCCTCGACCACTCGCCACGGCGCGAGCCGCAGCTCGCGGAGCCTAGAGTCGCCCGCGCATCGCGTCCAGATACTGGACGACATCGACGAGACCTTCGACGGAACGGATACGCTCGGCGGGAACGCCACCGACGTGGTCATTGGCGGCATGGAACCAATCACGTGCCTTCGCCTCGTCGCCGCCGACGAGCGCGTCGAGCGAGCGGTAGAGCCGGACGAGCATCAGCGCGAGCTCGCCCTCCTTGCTGACCGGATCGAGCCCACGACCGCTCTGCAGACGTGAGACGGACGCCTCACTCGATCCGATGACCGCAGCCACATGGCGATTCCTCAGGCCGAGCCGCGCCGCGGCGGCGAGCGTCGCCTTGGCGAGGACCGGACCAGGCTCCGGACGCGGAGCGGTGCGAACAGACCGGAGAGATGTCATTCTTTTGCAACAATACTATCTTTTTCTTTCATATGCAAGTCGCCATAGCAGCGTGTGGCTGACCCGGCGTCGCTCCTCGCCTTGACGCGGCAACCGGGCGCGGGACATTCACGTATTGCGTCACTCATCCCCGTCCAGGAGCGCGCCATGTACCTCATTCGCGACATCATGTACTGCAAGCCAGGCAAGGTCCGGCCGTTGGTGGAAAAGTTCAAGGCGATGAATGGGATCAGCGAGGGCATGGGCATGCCGCGCATGAAGATCATGACCGACTTCTGCGCGGAGCGGTACTGGACCGTGGTCTCGGAAATGGAAGTCGCCGATCTCCAGGCGTTCGAGAACATGATGGCGCCGCCACAAGGCTCGGGCGACGACGCCAAGAAGTTCCAGGAGAACATGAAGAAGTTCGAGGAGATCATGACGGGCTATCACGAACTCGTCGATCACGGCAAGCGCGAGATCTACAAGATCGAGGCTTGAACGCCGGGCCGCCGCGCGAGCGGGGTCAGAGTCTGCGACTCTGACCCCAACCCGGCCTAGTGCTTCGTCATCGGATCCGCACCGTGCACGAGCGCGTTCAGCCACACGGCGGAGCGCGCCACCCATGGCTGCGACTGCTGCGGCGTGGCGAGGTGGTTGTGCGGTGAATCCACGAGCGGCACCGCTTCCTTTGGGCCCTTGATCTGGTTGTACACCGACCAGACGCCCGCCGGCGCCGACACCTCGTCGATGAACCCCATCGCGACGAGCGACGTGGCCGTGATGCGTGACGCGAAGTTGGCCGTGTCGAAGTAGCGCGCCGTTTGCAGGACCTCGGACCGAGAGACGTTCCAGCTCGGGTAGCTCTGCTGTCGTCCATGCAGCGTGGCCGTGACGTCGGCGCCGGACGGCACATTGACCAGCAGACCGGTGACGCGTGGATTCAGCCCCGCCGTGGCGAAGCTCTGCTGGCCGCCCATGCTCGTGCCCATCACCACCATCGTCGTGCCATCCCAGTCGGGGCGGCTCGCGAGATACTCCACCGCGCGGTAGTCGCCGAGATACATGCGGAGGAAGTAGCTCTCGTCGCGACTCGTCTGGCCGACGGTGTTGTACTGCTTGATGATCGCTGGCAGCGCGTCGTAGAACGGCTGCGGCATGTCAAACGGCACGTCGTGCGGCTCGACGTTGAGCGTGAGCCATCCCTCGGCGGCACGATCGGTGACCCACGTTTTCTGCAACGGATAGGGTGGACTCGCCCACTGCAGCACGAGCATCGCGGGAAACCTTCCTTCGCGCGCAGGCTTGGCGAGCTGCCCGAACACGTGCGCGCCCCCGAGATTGTCGAGCCGAATTTTTACGTACTCCACGCCCGGCTTGCCGCTCTCGCCCGGCGTGACCTGCGCGTTCATCGGCACCGCGGCGAGCAGCTTCAGCTTCGCGTCCCAGAACTCGTCGAAGTCGGCGGGCTTGGGCTCCGCTGCGGTGATCGACGTCGGCGAGACCGCGGCACCGAGCAGGACGCGCCCAACGCCGCCGGTGCTCTGATTGCCGAATCCGGCGGTTCCCGCGGGCGGCTTCACCTCGACGACGACCATCGCCGGCTCGGTGAGCGATGTCTCGATGCGCCCGCGGTTCTTCGCGAGGGTCACCGATCCGGTGCCGAGCGTCTCGCCACCGTTCTTCCTGATCGTGTAGCTGTAGGGGCCCGTCGCCGCCACGCCCTTCGGCAGTGTGAGCGTCCAGCCGACGCGCTCGTTGACGGCGTAGATGCCGCTGGCGTGGTCAGGGATGAAGCTCGGCTGCTGCGCAGCGGCGCGACTCACAACGCCGAGCGAAAACGTCAGCACGGGTACAGCGCAGGCGAAGCGATGCGTGCGGAAGCGATCGATCATCCGGAATCAGCGAGTGGGTGAGTGAAGCCTACTATTTCGTCAGGGCGCGTTCGACGTACGCTCTCACGCTAGTGAGTGGCAACCCGATCTCGCGCTGTATGGGCGAGTCGATCACGTCGCCGCGCGTCGTCTGCGCTCCCATGCCCATGCCGGAGGCGATCCCCTCGTCGAACATCGCGAGCAGCGGTGCCATCAGCGCGAGCAGTTGGCGCGGGACCCGCCGCACTCGATACGGCCGGCCGGACACCGACTCGAACAACTGCACCACCGCGTTCGGTGAGATCGCGTCGGGTCCGCCGAGCGGAAGATCGCGATTCATGCACCGCGGATCGTCGAGACCGCGCACCACGTGTTCGGCGACGTCGCTGACGGTGATCCAGGAGAGCGGCGCCGTGCCCGCACCGAACACCATCGCGCGGCCCGCGACGAGGTCCCACCCCAGCAGGCTGCTCAGCCAGACGTCCATCAGGACCGACGGCTGCACGATCGTCCACTGCATGCCGCTCGCGCGGATGGCGTGCTCCACCTCACGCTTGTAGCGCACGAGCGGCACGGTGGGCCGAAGGTTCGGCGACGCGGAGAGGTACACGTAACGCCGCACTCCATTCGCGCGCGCGACGTCGACGAGACGGAGCTGGCCCTCGAGATCCACCGTGCGCAGCGTGATGGTCTTGTCTTTGGAGCCCATCGCCGTGGCGGTCGTGATGATCGTGTCCACAGCGGCACACGCCGCTTCGAGCGACGCGCGATCTCGCAGGTCGCCGCGCGCGATCTCCGCGCCAAGCTCGAGGAGCATCGCTTCCCTGGGAGAGCTCGCTCGCACGAGCGCGCGGACGGGCAACCCGCGCGCGCGCAGCCGCCGGCACACCTCCATGCCGAGGAGCCCGGTCGCACCGACGACGAGAATCATGACGTCGCTCCCAGCGGCGTGAACGCAGGACTCCATCCGCGTCGGATGACCCATTCCACCCAGAGCAGGTTGGGCACCCACGAGATCCACGCCACCCAACGATACGCCGGCACGAACGCGCCGCCGTACGCGCCGATGAGGAGCGGAAGCCAGATACGCAGCGTGACGGCGGCGAAGATGCACGCGTAGCTCCGGAGCATCCACTCGCGGTGGGAGCGCACGCTCCCGTGGCGGATGTGCCCGTAGCCGACGAGCGTGGTGGTGAGTGTGGCTACCCCCAGAAGCGCGAAGCCCGCGCGAGCCACCACTCCGCCCGCGGCGTGCATCGAGAGCGCCAAGCCGGCACACGCGAGCGTCAGCGACGAGATCACGTATACGCGCCCGACCAGTCGATGCGCGGCCCAGCGACGGTGCCGCATCGTCGGGAGCCGATTCACGAGTCCGAGGACGAGCGCCAAAGGCCCGAAGATCGTGTGGACGACGACCAACACCGGTCGCTCGGCGAACGAGGTCGCGAGCTCCGGCACGTACGCGCGCGCTCCGAGCACGACGTAGCGCAGCGAATACGCCGCGATGCCGAGAGCGAGAATCGCCGCCGGCCACCACCATATCGGCACCCGCCGTCCGCGTCCGATGGCCGTCTCCATGCTGTGCCCTCTGGTGATGCACCGCGCCGAACCGCGGTGAGAACAAATCCCGCCGGGTGACGCTTCGCTAGGGCGCGTCGACGAGCCCCGTGATGCCGTTCGAATGACCGGTGAGGTCACGTCGCGTCGCTATTCCAGATTCATTCGCCGAAGCAGCGCGTGAAATCGCGGATGTTCGCGGAGGGGCGCAAACAGGAACGAGCCCTTGATCGCGTAGGCTGGGCCCGCGTGTTCTGCGGCCGCGCGCTCGAGATTGTCCATCGCGCGATCCGCGTCACCCAGCCCCGTGTAGACATATGCGAAGTGGTAGGGCGAGACGTAAGAGACGCGCGCGCGGTCCTCGAGCGCGGCGAGTATGGCGCGCGCCATCGGCAGATCGCCCGCCAGGCCATGGGCTTCGCCAAGCTGCGCGAGCCACATCGTGCCGCGTGGAGAAAGCGCCGCTGCCTTCTCCATCTGGGCGATTCCCTCGCTTCGCCGGCCGCTGAGAAAATAGGCCCAGCCGAGCGTGGCGTGCGCGCGGTCGAACGGATCGAGGTCGACCGCTTCTTCTGCGCGCCGCACCGCTTCGACGAAGCGACCAGCGCGAAGCAGTGTCGTCGCGATGTCCACCCGATGCGCCAGCGGGTCGAGCTCCTGCGCGCGCAGCAGCAGCGCGATCGCCCGATCGTACTGCTCGAGCGCCGAGCACACTCGGCCGTACAGGTCATGGCTATCAGCGCTGCTCGGACTCAGCTCGAGTGCGCGCTCGAACTCGCGTTCGGCAAGCGGCCAGTCGAACTCACCGACGGCGGCCAGATACCCGAGCGCACAGTGCCCCTCGCCCAGATCGGGATCGATCGCCACGGCGCGGCGCGCGGCATCCACCGCATTGTGATATCCGACGTTCGGCGCGACCGCACCGAGCTCGACCAGCTCGACGTACGCCATGGCGCGACTTGCGTGCGCAAGCGCAAAGTCTGGATCGCGCGCGATGGCGCGATCGAAGCACCCCACTGCGAGCGTCATCGACTCGGCAGTGTACTTGATCAGCCACTGCCGGCCCTGCAGGTAGAACTGATACGCGAGCACGTCCTTCGTGGGCTCCCGCCCCATGCGTTCGCGTTCGTCCGGCGAGAGCTCCGCTTCGAGCGCCGCGGCGATGTGCAGCGCCACCTCCGTCTGGATCCCGAAAATATCGGTCATGCGCCGGTCGTAGGTCTCCGACCACAGGTGCCGGTCGGTCTCCGTGTCGACGAGCTGCGCGACGATGCGCACGCGGTCCCCTACGCGGCGCACGCTACCGTCCAGCAACGCCGTGGCGCCGAGCAGCAACCCGATCTCCTTCAGACTCTCCTCCCGCGCCTTGAAGCGCATCACCGATGTCCGCGAGATGACCTTGAGCGCCCGAATCTTCGAGAGGTGTGCGATCACATCCTCGGTGATCCCGTCGGCGAAGTATTCGTTTTCTGCGCCCACCCCCAGATTGCGGAACGGAAGCACCGCGACCGAGGCGGAGGGACGGGGCGACGGGGGAGCCGGCGACGTGACACGCCGGGCGGCGGCTGCACGCAGAGTTTGCGCGAGTGCGACGACGTCCGGTTCGGGCTCCATCTCCAGGTCGGCCCGGAGCCGGCTCGCATGCTCGGCTGCATGCTGCGTGGCGCCCGCCCAGTCGCCAGCGTCGGCCAGTGCGCGCATCAGGGCGCGCGCGTGAACGCCTGAGTGCCGATCTGCCGCGACCAGCTTCCGGCAGGTGCCCACTCTGCCGTGCACGTCGCCAGACCGCTCCTGACGCTCCGCCAACGCCAGCAGCGCGCCGACGTACGCGTGCTCGATCTCGCGGCGGTGGTCGTCGAGCCAGTAGCTGAACTCCGCCGAATCATCGAGGTGGAAGCCGTCGAGGAGCGGACCGGTGTAGAGCCGGACGACGCGCTCGTGTGCCTCTTCGGCGATGGCCGCGCGCAAGTCGTGCAGATCGCAGCTCACCTGCGACGGGCCGAGTAGCAGACCGTCGCCGGTGGACGCGATCGCGGCGTCGCCGAGCGCGGCGCGTAGCACGTGGACGGCGAGGTTGAGCAGCCGCCGCGAGTTGGCGAGATCACGTTCGGGCCACAGGAGCGCCATCGCGCGGTCGCGCGCGAGCGGCTGCGGCCACGACGCGGCGATGAGTGTGAGTAGGGCGATGCGATGGCGCTGCGCCGGCGGCCCGCCGAGGGGAACGTCTCCCGAGCGCAACGAAACACCGCCGAGCAGTTGAACCCTGATCATCGTCTCTGTGAGGCAGCTAATCGACAGCTAACTCCTGGCGCAAGGAGCGGCTAAGTGCCCCGGCTCATGTTGCGTGTCCGTACAAGCTTACTCCCACCACGTGAGGCCACAATGAGACGGATCGCTGGACTTCTGACGACGTTCGCACTTCTCGCCGGCTGCGGCGAGACCACCGAGACGCACACCACCACTCCGGTAACGCAGGCAGCGCTCGAGCCGGGCGCTGCCGCGCTGGCCGTCCGTTCCGAGAGCGAGACGCGGGCGCTGCTCGCGCTGCGTGCCGCAACGGCGCCCTTTCAGCGGCTCGAGGCCGCACGCGCGGCCGGCTGGAGCGACCAGTCACCCGCCGGCTGTTTCGCGAGCCCCGCCGGAGGCATGGGCTTCCACTGGGTGAATGCCGCCAACGTCGGTACGCTCGACCCGTCCAGGCCCCAGTTCGTGATGTACGAGCCGCAGCAGGATGGCTCGATGAAGCTCGTTGGGGCCGAGTTCATCTATCCCGGCGTTCCGACCGATCCGGTGCCCGTGCTGTTCGGCCAGCACTTCACGTACAACACCGTGTTCAGCGTGTGGGCGCTGCACGTGTGGGTGTGGAAGGAGAATCCGAGTGGCCTCTACGCCGACTGGAATCCACGCGTCTCGTGCGCGTACGCTGCAGGCGCGGTCAGGACGAAGCACCATTAGCCTATTCGCAACAGCCAACGGAGAAACCACCATGCCGAAGTATCTGATCGAGCGGGAGATCCCGAACGCCGGCGCGTTCTCCGCCGTGGAGCTCCAGGGCATCGCGCAGCGTTCGTGCAGTGTGTTGCGCGACCTCGGTCCGAGCATCCAGTGGGTGCACAGCTACGTGACGGAAGACAAGCTCACCTGCATCTACATCGCACCCAACGCCGAATTGGTGCGCGAGCACGCGCGGCGCGGCGGGTTCCCCGCCGATCGCGTGCTGGAGATCGGCGCGATCATCGATCCGGTGACCGCGGAGATCAGTGAGATGGCGGATTCGGTTTGACCTTTCGCTGCCACTCCCTGTAGGTGCTCGCAAGGGCTGGGGTCAGAGTCCGGGGTCAGAGGCGGGACTCTGACCCCGGACTCTGACCCCGTTGTTGCCGGGTTCTTCGCCGCTTGACATGTGACCATTCGGTCACCTATCTTCGATCCATGACAGACGACCGCGTGTTCAAGGCGCTCGCTGACCCGACGCGTCGGTTCCTGCTCGACCGGCTCTTCGCGCGTGACGGCCGCACGCTCACGGAGCTCGAGTCGGAGCTGGAGATGACACGGTTCGGGGTCATGAAACACCTCCGTCTCCTCGAGGAGGCGGGACTCGTGGTGACGCGTCGGTCCGGGCGGGAGAAGCTGCACTTCCTCAACCCCGTGCCGATCCGCCTCATCCACGATCGATGGATCGACAAGTTCACCGAGCGCCGAGTGTCGGCGCTCACGGATCTCAAGCGCGAACTGGAGGGCAAGTCGGCATGACGAGCATCGCGGAGACGGAGACGAGCACGAGCAACAGCACCACGACGCAGATCTATCGCGTCTTCATCAGGGCGACCCCGCAGGCAATCTGGGATGCCATCACAAAGCCGGAGTGGACGCAGCGCTTCGGCTATGGGCTGCGCGACGAGTACGAGCTGCGCCCGAAGGGCGCGTACCGCGGACTCGCCAACGAGGGAATGATCGCGATGGGGATGTCCGGCGTCATCGTCGATGGCGAGGTGATCGAAGCGGATGCGCCGCGCAAGCTCGTCGTCACATGGCGCATGGCGATCGATCCATCGATGGCGGCCGAAGGGTTCACGAAGCTCACGTACGAGATCGTCGAGGGGCGCGACGGCGTGAGCCGACTCAGCGTGATCCACGACGTCGCCGGCAGACCTGGTCACGCGGCGATGATCGCCGGCGATCAGCAGGGCCCTGGCGCTGGTGCGGGGTGGACCTGGATTCTCAGCGACCTCAAGTCGCTGCTGGAGACGGGCACGCAGATGTCGTCGGCCGGCTGGTCGGCCTAGTCACAGGTCATGGTGCCGCCTGCGTCGTCGCGGGCGGCATCCATCCGCGCGCCCCCACGGTGCGGATGATTCCCTCGGCGACGTCGACGATGCGGAGCAGGCCCTTCACGTCGATGCGAGCGGCGAGGTCGGTCACCCGATGGTAGTCGGTGTGCTCGCCGCTCGTGAGCATGATCGTGGGCACGTGCATCGCCGCGAAGCTCGCGTGATCGGAGCGGCCGATCGATCCGCTCCATCGCACCGAGCGCACGGCGTTCGACTTCGCGACGCTGTCGGCCATCGCACGCAGCGCGTCGTTCGCGCCCGAGCCGTCGATCAACAGATCCCGTCGGCGCAGCCGCCCAACCATGTCGAGGTTCAGCATGAGGACGATCGAGTCCAGCGCCGCGGGCGGATAGCGCACGAAGAGCGCGGAGCCGAGCATGCCGAATTCCTCGGCATCGAAATTGACGAGCAGGATCGAGCGTGCCGCTGGTCGTTCCGCAAGGCGTCGCGCCAGCTCCAGCACCGCCGCCGTCCCCGACGCGTTGTCGTCGGCGCCGGGCCGCACCGCAACACCGAGATTCTGGTCGTTCGAGAACGCCGGCGAGACGCCGAGGTGATCGTAGTGCGCGCCGACGAGGACATATTCGCCGGCGAGTAGCGAGTCCGCACCGTGAATGACCGCGACGATGTTGCGAGCAGTCGTCCCCTCGGCCATGAACGGCTGAAAGAACGTCGACGGGCAGACCTGAGGAGCGGCGCACTCTTCGGCGAACGCACCGTCGAGCGCGAGCGCGCGATATCGCGAAACGATGAACCGCGCGGCCGCGGCGCTCCCCGGCGACCCGACGCCGCGTCCCTGGCGCGCGGGATCGGCAAGGTAGGCGATGTCGGCACCGACGCCGGCGGGCAGCGGCTCGCGTGGAGTGGGCGCGTGACAGGCGAGCGCCGCGGCAACCACGACCGCCAACCGATTGGCACGACGACGTAGCGCGATCATCGACTCGGGCCGCGAGGTGTTTTGATCCATTTCAAGGGGGGGGTCAGCATCGTTGAAATCCGCCCATGCCATGGGCGGATTTCA
>JBDTOD010000008.1:0-61469 GCA_039933415.1 bacterium | reverse complement strand
TCACCCACCCCACCGGACTGTCATAATTCCTGGATCCGAGTTGGGGGTCACGTCACAGCGGCCGATAGATGATGCCTCTTTCGCACGGATGGACTAAGCGGGTTGCTGGCCACTCTCTCGCTTGACGTGCGAGGTACTAGCCGCATGACTTGTCGTGAAATTGGGCGCTCTTCATCGGAAGTCGCCGCTGTGGCAGGTAGAAGCAACTCCATCGTGGACGGCAGAACAGCTCGAACTTCGCGCGTCCTGATCCTCTCGCTCGTGGCGATGAGCGTCGCGGCCCCTGGTTGCGACTCGGGGCGCGGCGACGCGCGTGACGCGGCCGCGCCGTCCACGATGAGCACGGCGGACGTGCACCGCTTCCTCGCCGCGGTGCGCCGGATGCCGCCGAGCGATACGGGCTGCGTCGCACTGGACGCTTATCTAGATGAAGGAAGCGTAGGGCTCGCGGCCTACCGTCGAAAGTTCGACGTCGGTCGGTCGGAGCTGTGCGCGGCAATTCACAAGAATCCGGAGCGGTACGCGCACCTGTCGGTCGTCGCACCGGGACTCGATTCCGCAATGGACCGGATCGGGAAGATCGTCGGGCGTGCGCGCCAGCTCGTGCCCGATGCGCGCGCACCAGACGTGTACATGGTGGTCGGCAATGGCATCTCCGGCGGTAGTACCACGCGCGGTGCCGCACCGATGATCCTCATCGGTGCCGAACTGCTCGGCAGCGCGCAGGGCGTCCCAGGGACGGTTGCGCACGAGCTCGCGCACACGCTACAGCGCTTTCCCTTCCGCGGCATCTCGTCAGGACCACGCTTTCTTCAGGCGACGCTGCTGCATCAGAGCCTCGTGGAGGGCACAGCAGATCTCGTCGGAGAACTCTTGACCGGCGAGCCGAAACACAATGCGTATGGCGAGGCGCACGAGTCCGAGCTGTGGGCGGCGTTCCAGCACGATATGCACGGGCACGATCACAGCGACTGGCTCTACAACGGCGCGAATCGAGGGATCTCGACGCATCCCCCGGACCTTGGCTACTGGATGGGATACCGGATTGCGAAAGCGTACTACGACCGCAGCCTCGACAAGACGGCAGCGGTGCACGAGCTGCTCACGACGCACGACTTCGACGCGCTCGTGGTCGCGAGCGGGTATCGGGGTGGCCGCAGTGCGGAGTCACTCGGCTCCTCTGCGCATTGAGCTCGACCGCAGACTACTCGTCGGAACAGGTCCCAGGTCATCGCCAGGTGCACTGAAGAAGACAGCGCTCTTTCCGCGTGTCGGCGGTTCGATTTCACCCCCTGGCCATACACTCGCGAAACGGGAGCAACTCATCGTGCCTGCCACTTCGTCCGTCTGCGGAAAAGCCTGCGAGGCGATGACCGTTATTGGCGACGGCCACACTGGAGCCACGCGTCGGCATCCCCTCGACCGCACTTGCTCATCGCTCGCCGAACCAGCGAATCGGCACTTAGTGCTGTCGGGGCGCTCATCTGTCTGGCCGGCATTGCGGTGATGATGTACTCGCCGCGTCGCTGAACGAACTCCGCCAGTTCGCCCCTCGGTTGGTTCTAGGTGCGCGACGGCCGGCGCCCGATGCGCCGCCCAGGCATCACCGGTCCTGGCACAGTACAGCCCTCACCCGAACCAAAGTCGCAGTCCTCGATACGAAGGCACCCGCACCGCATCCCCGTTCTCAATGCCTCGCGCATCAGCTCCGTTCGTGCGATGAAGGTGTCGAGCTCCTCGATCTTCCGCGCGGCAAGAGCCCGCCAGCGCATCGACGGCCTGACGTTCGCCTCGAAGCCGTGGAAGAGGGTCTTGATCTCCGCCACGGAAAAGCCTGCGCCCTGCGCGAAGCGAACGGTGTGCAGCAGCCTCACCACATCGGCCCCGTAGCGACGACGTCCATTCAGGCGCCGCGGCACGGGGAGCAGGCCAACGCGCTCGTAGTAGCGCACGGCGGACGTGCGAACTCCCGCACGGCGAGCAACCTCGCCGATCGTGAGCTCGCTACTCTCGACGGTCTTTCGTCGCGCCGAAGGTGACATCGCCGGGCTCCCTTGACTTAAAGTGGACTTCAAATGTTATCGTCACCCCGCAACCGGACAATGCCGTCGAGCACGGACGAGCGCCAACGCATTGCACCATCCATCCCACGGCAAGTGGCTCATGAGCATCGATCACACCGTTGATCACACGGCACGAACTCGAACCCTCGCGCAGGAATCCCCCGTCGCGTGCGACCTGTTCGTACTTCCTCCGCTCACTCGGACAGAGCACCTCACACTCGCCAGGTCGCTGCTATTCGTGGCCGATCAATACGTCACCGAACTGCACGATGGATTGGCGTTCGAGCTTCCCGCCTCTCGCTTCGACGAGGTGGCGCGGTTCGTTGCCAACGAACGACGCTGCTGCGCCCATCTCAGCTTCGTCATCGACGTGCCATCTCACGGCGCAGCGATCGCGCTGCGAATCACCGGAGCCGGCGTGCGCGAGGGGCTGTCCGCCATCGCGGCACCGCCTGATTCGACGCCGAGAGCGAAAGAGCACGCATGACAACACCTCAGCTGGAGTCGATGCTGACCTGTCCAGAGTGTGGACACGCGGTGGCCCTCGTCATGCCGACGGATGCCTGTCGGTTCTTTCACGAGTGCGCCGCGTGCCACGTGTTGCTTCGCCCCCTCGTGGGAGATTGCTGCGTCTTCTGTTCGTACGGAAGCGCTGCGTGCCCTTCGGTGCAAGAAGATGGGAACTCCTGCAAGGCCCTGCCGAAACCCTACCCGATGCGTCGGAGTGCCGATGACTGAGCCGATGACGACCGTTCGACGTGACGCAGGTCGATTCGCAGGTGGTGCAGGCGTGGTCGCTGCCTCGTGCGCAGCGCTCTGCTGCGCGGGCGCGCCGATCGCATTGAGCGTGCTCTCTGCCGCGGGGCTCAGTTGGCTCCGCAACGACGCGATTCTGCTCCCCATCATCGCCGTCGCGCTTGGACTCGCACTCTGGGGCCTCTGGCGCAGACAACGCGTGCACGGTGTGTCTGGACCGCTCGTGCTCGCAGTCCTCGGCTCCGTCGCGCTGGTGGCAGGCGTCGTCGTGCTCCACGGTGTGGCGTCCAAGGCTTTCATCGGCGCTGGCACCGTGAGCCTGTTCGCCGCCACCATCTGGAATGCGCGACTCCCTGTTGCGTGTGACGTGCGCTAGAGGGCCGGTGGATTCAATCGGTCGATGCCACGCCGTTTGACGCATCCAGCGACCGCTCAATAGTTCGCCGGCCTGGGTGCCGGAGGCGAGAGCGTGACGCTCGCCGCGTCGCGAACACTCTCGACCGAATCATGCGCCGCCTGAAGCAAGAGTGCGCGAGCCTGCGAGCCGAGCTGGCCCTTGAGGAGCGCGCCCATACCGCGGTAGGCAACTGCGCGGACACCCGGAACAGGATCGAGGGATGCCCGCGTCAACGCCACCAGAACCTCAGTTGGTGTCGGAGCGGTGGTTGCGAGCGCGCGAACTGCGGTTTGGCGGACCGCCGCAGATGAATCCGAGCGCGCGCGCTGCACGACTGCCCAGAGCACTGTGCTACTGCTGTCGAGGGCGACGAGAGCAGCGACGGCTCACGGCACGCATCGAGATGCGCCAGAGATCCGGCTCCCGCTGGGCTCTTCCGTTTGGACCTCGCACGACGATCTCACCGACCTCATGTGATTAACGCTTCGCCAGGCCATTCCACTTGAAAGCGATCCACATCCCGCTACCGGACCAGTTGGCGGCGCCGGCAAATGCTCGATGTTCTATCCAAGCATTCCTAGGATCAGAAACAGGAGGAACCCAGCGAAGAACATCGCCGTGGCCGCAGGAGTTTCGGGCACCTCGTGCGCCTCGACGAGCAGCTCTTCCGTCACGAGAAAGAGGAGCGCCGCGCATCCGAACGAGAGCACTCCGGCCAACACGGCAGCCGGTGCGTTGTGGAGAACCGTGTCGCCGGCCACCGCCCCGATAGCCAGAGAAAGCGACAGTCCGGTGGCAATCACCACCGAACGGATGCGCGAGGCGCCGCGGTCGATGAGACTCGTGGAGGTTGCCAATCCCAGCGACAGGAGCTCGAGACTGAGCGCGACGGTGAGCAGAACCCCTTCCTTCGTGCCGGCGGCGAAGGCGATGCCGAGGAGAATTCCATCGAGGAGGATGTCGACCCCGATGGCGGCGAGCATCCCGATCGGCAGAGAGCGAGCAGTCGCGCGCGCGATCTGATCTTGAATCGCTCGTGGAGTTCCATCCCCCGCCTCGTCAGGTCCGTCTCCCTCGGCGGCGGCAGTCAAGTGACGCAACAGCAGCATGATCCCGATACCGCAGACGAAGCCGACCGTGACGGAAACAACGGATTGGCCACGCACCACATCGGGGAGGAGCTCAACGGCTACGACCGAGAAAACGACACCGGCCGCAAAATGCTGAATGCCGCTCCGTATTCCCGGACCTGGAGGCCGAATCGCTGCCGCTGCCGCGCCGATGGCGGTCGCGCCGATCGGAATGAGGGACAGCAGCAACACATGCAAGATCCCGATCAGCACAATGTCTGAGATTCCCGCGTTGAAGGTCAGCGGCGTCCGAGAGAGTCACTCTCGGTGTCACGATTGGTAGGCGTGGATCCCGAGTTGCTTCTCGCACCAGCCTGCCTTAGGATCCAAGAGAGCCCAGCTGGGGTCAGCCTACTCCGGCCTCGGCGCGCCGACAAGGGATGAGCTCGGCCCTTGGACGTCTGCGTCAGCTCGATTTTCCGTCCACAGCACCGCGCAACCAATGCTTCGCACGGTTCGCTCCTTTCGCCAGCTCCGACGGATACTCGCCGTCGCGATCGCCCTCGCCTTCTCGGCGAGAACGATCGAGGCGATGGTGCCCGACGTGCACGATGGGGACGCGGCGGGGCGTGCATGGACTTCCGTTGGAAGTTCGCTGACGGGCGGGGAGTCCCCCAGTGCGCTTGCGTGTCGCACCGCGAGCGAATCCGACGGCCGACGCGGGAGTGCTGTTGACGCCGTGGTGGCGTCGTCGCCACGCTGCGAGGGAGACGGTCGCGAGCACGGTGCGACCCCACCGGCGCACGCGTTCCATCTAGAGCACTGCGGCCACGAGCACACCGCAACGCCGGCCGCGGTTCCGCGCCTCGAAGTGAACGAGCATTGGGCCGGCACGACGCCGATCACGCGCGTCGCGATGCTGCGCAGCGTCCGGTCGGCACCCGCACTCCGCCCACCGATCGCGTAACGCGCATCGCTGGGAGCGTGTGCGCCTGCTGAGTATCTGCGCGCACCACGCTTTCCCGATGCCCTTGGTGCCACCCGTCGTCGTCCGCGACTGACGGGCTCGCCGCACCTCGTTCCACCCGACAATCGATCTCCTGAAGCCACGCGACCTGTCGCGTGTCACGGCCCGTGCCGACCGGCACGCCCGTGGCGCGTGCGTCGCCTGATCCGTGACGTTCGTGCACGCATTGCAATCTGTACCGCCTCACCGATTCGCGGCGCTCGCGCTGCTCACGATTGCCGCTGCACTCGTGTCCACGTTCGCGAGCTCGATGTTGTTGGCGCAGAACGCGCCACGAATCGATAACACCCCGACCAAACACGATACCCTCGTCCTCACGATCGCGGCGGCTCGCGCTGCCGCGCTGCGGGCAAACCCGGAGCTCGTCGCGGCGCGGAGCGACATCGACATCGCGCGAGGCCAGCTCCGGCAGGCAGGAATACTCCGGACCAATCCCAGCGCGGACGTCCTCGGTGCCAACGGCGGCCTTCTATCAGAGCTGGCCCTGACGCAAGAGATCGAGGTGGCGGGACAGCGCGGCGCACGCCGCGCAGTCGCGCGAGCAGGCGTCGCGCGGGCAGAGCTGTCAGTTTCGAACGTGGTGCGTCTCACGCTTGCGGACGTGGACCGCGGATTCTATCGCGCCGTCGCGGCGGATCGCCGCGCGGCATTGGCCGCCGAGGTGTTGACCCTCAATGAACGGTTGGCGCAAGCCGCGACGAAGCAGCTGCGCGAGGGTGAGATCAGCAAGCTCGATTACAACCTGTCCGTCATCGAGCTCGGTCGGTCACGTGCCCGAGCACTTGGCGCGGGCCGCGAGCAGCAGCGGAGCACGATCGAGCTCCGCCGGCTGCTCGGCCTTCCGGCCGCCGCGCCCTTGCGCGCCGTGTTCGACAGCACAGTCCATCACCATGTCCCGCTGGACAGCGACGGCGCGACGCCCCGGGTCGATCTCTCCGCGTTCGGCCTCGGGAGCGATACGGCGGTTGCAGCGTACACCCAACGCGCGCTTGCCCAGCGCCCTGATCTGGCCGAGCGTGACGCCGCCGTCGCGCAGGCCAATGCAGACGTCGCGCTCGCACGACGGGAAGCGTTCCCGAATCTGATCGCGCGAGTCGTCTCGGAGCACAGCGAGGCGTCGGGCACACGCGTGTTGCGCCCAGGGATCGGCATCACGCTGCCGCTCTTCAATCGCAATCAGGGCGAGCTCGAGGCGCGCCGCGCTGTGGCGCGCCGCACCTCGCTCGAACGTGTTGCCACAGCAACGCGTGTTCGCTCCGAAGTGGAAGCGGCCACCCGGGCCTACGAGTCGGCCGCTGGAGAGGTCGAGGTGTTCGAACGGACGGTGCTGGGACCAGCACGCGACAATCGCCGTCTTCTCGAGACCGCGTACCGGGAAGGCAAGGTCGGACTTCCGGTACTACTGCTGATTCGCAACCAGGTCACTGACGCCGAGCAGGAATACTGGACGGCGTGGTTGGCGGAACGCGAAGCAGCAGCTGAGCTCTCGGCTGCTCTCGGCTACTCCGTCGTGAACGATACGATAGGGGCCGCGTCGACACCGACAACGCGGACCGGCCCATGAGCCGCCACCCGCTCCAGGCAAGCGCCGCCGATCATTCGCGTTCCGTCCCCAAATCCATCGCATCCAACTCGCGTCGGCAGATCACATCTCCGTCCGCGTCCACGTTCCGACTTGGTGATGTAAGTGTCCGATCCTTCCTCGACTAATCCTCCTTCACGCAGATCTCGCTCGCCGATCCCGCCGCGCGCGCAGGAGATGCTCGTCCGGCGCTGGCCACTGTTCGCAGGAGGCGCGGGGATACTCATCGTCCTGCTGCTTCTCCTCGCGCGCCGTACAGGTGTTCCCGCTCCGGCGGCGAACGCTTCGCACACACCCGGCGATCCGGCGAAGTCGGCCACCGCCGGGGATACCTCCGTCACGCTCGACTCGGCTGCGCTCCGACTCGCCGGCGTGAAGGTCATCGCGGCGTCCGCGTCGGTGACCGACGAGCTGGTTGCCAACGGCACGATCGTCTACAACGCCGATCGCCTCGCCGTGGTCGCCCCGCGCGCCGAGGGCCGCATCGCGAAAGTGCTCACCGATCTGGGACAGGAAGTAGGCGCGGGTCAGGTGCTGGCCATCGTCGAGAGCCCCGACGTCGGAACGACGCGCGGCGATCTCGAACGTGCACGTGCCGCCGTCTCCGTCTCGAAACGGAACTACGAGCGCGAGAAGCGTCTGTTCGAACAGGAGATCTCACCGCAGAAGGAGATGCTCGACGCCGAGGTGATCTATCGCACCGCGGAGGCCGACTTCAGCAGCGCGCAGTCGAAGCTGCGCACCTACGGCGCCACGTCGGGCTCGGGTGGCAGCTACGGACTCCGGAGCGCGGTCGCTGGCACGGTCGTCGAGCGCAACGCCTCGCCGGGGTTGATCGTCGGCCCCATCTCGAACGTGTTCACCGTCGCCGACCTCCGGCACGTGTGGATTGCGGTGGACGTATACGAGGCGGATCTGAAGCGCGTGCACCGTGGCGCAGCCGTGACCGTCGCGCCGACCGCGCTGCCGGGCGAGACGTTCGCGGGACGCGTCACCTTCGCCGGCGGCGTCGTCGATTCGACGAGCCGCACGATCAAGCTGCGTGTGACGGTCGAGAACGAATCGCGCCGCCTGCGGCCCGGCATGTTCGCGCAGGTGCGCATCGCCGCGCCGTCCGGAGTGGATGGGACGTCGGCATCTGCCGTGACGGTGCCCGAGGTCGCGGTTCAGGATCTCAACGGCCAACCCGTGCTGTTCGTGCAGACTGCGCCGGGCCGCTTCGTTGCGCGCCACGTGACGATCGGCACCGCGGGCGCGGGAGGCACGGTACTCGTCCGTCAGGGCGTTCGCGCCGGTGAGCTGATCGTCGTCCAGGGCGCGTTTCAGCTCAAGTCCGAGCTGCTGAAGTCCACCTTCGGGGAGGACTAGCCCGGATGATCGAGCGTCTTCTCGCGTTCTCCCTCACGAACCGATTGCTGATCGTCCTCATGTCGATCGCGGTGCTCGGTGGCGGCGCGTTCGCGCTGACACGACTGCCGATCGATGCGTTCCCGGATGTCTCACCGGTGCTGGTGCAGATCGTCACCGAGGCACCGGGGTTGGCGCCCGAAGAGGTGGAGAAGCTGATCACCTACCCCGTGGAAGTCGCGATGAACGGCCTGCCCAAGGTCGCGCAGGTCAAGTCGATCTCCGCGTTTGGCATCAGCCAGGTATCCGTCTACTTCACCGACGACGTGGACGTCTACTTCGCCCGGCAACTCACCCTGGAGAAACTGCAGCAGGCGAAGGCGGAGATCCCGCCGGGACTGGGCGAGCCGAAGCTCGGACCGATCACCACAGGACTCGGCCAGATCTATCAGTACGTCGTGCGCGGTGGACAGAACACGACCGAGCTTCGCACGATTCAGGACTGGATCGTCAAGTACAACCTGCGCACCGTGCCTGGCGTGACGGAGGTGCTGTCGTTCGGAGGGGACGTGAAGCAGTACCAGCTGCGCGTCAATCCGCACGCCATCCTTCAGTATGGCGTCACCCTGTCGGACATCCGGCAGGCGGTGGGCGCGAACAATCGCAACGTTGGTGGCGGCTACATCACGCGTGGCCCGGAAGAGTACCTGATCCGCGGCATCGGCCTCGCCGAAACGGTCGGCGATCTCGGCAACATCATCGTCGCGCAGCGCGGCGTGACGCCGGTCTACGTGCGCAATGTCGCCGAGGTGGTGATCGGCCCGGAGGTTCGGCGAGGCGCGGTGACGATGAACGGCAAAGGCGAAGCCGTTACGGGTATCGTCCTCAAGCGCATCTACGAGAACACGTCGCAGGTCATCGCATCGGTCAAGACCAAGGTGGCAGAGCTCAACAAATCGCTGCCGCCGGGGGTGCAAGTCGTGCCGTTCTACGACCAATCGGAGCTCGTCGAGCGCGCCGTGGGCACCGTGAAGGAAGCGCTGCTCGAAGGCGCGGTGCTGATCGTCGTCATTCTGTTTCTGTTCCTCGGCAACGTGCGGAGCGCGCTCATCGTCACGGCAATGCTGCCGCTCTCGCTGCTCCTGGCGTTCATGCTGATGCAGTACTTCGGCTTCAGCGCGAATCTGATGAGCCTGGGGGGGCTCGCCATCGGCATCGGCATGATGGTCGATGGCGGCGTGGTCATGGTCGAGAACGTATACCGCCATCTCTCGGAGAGCGCGCATCGGGACGCGCCGCATGGCGCGCAGTCGGCCACCGATGGCAGCTCAACACCGCACGAGCCCATGACGGCGACGGCCGAGATGGCGGTCGCGCATCCGGAGTCGCAGCTGCACATCATCCTTCGCGCGGCGAGCGAAGTCGGACGTCCGATCCTCTTCGCCATCGCGATCATCATCCTTGTCTTCCTCCCGCTGCTGACGCTGCAGGGCGTCGAGGGGAAGATGTTCCGGCCGATGGCGTTCGCCGTCGTGTTCGCAATGATCGGCTCGCTGATCTTCTCGCTCACGATCATCCCGGTGCTCTGCTCCTACTTTCTGAAGGGTGGGAGCGAGGAGGACACGTGGATCATGCGTGTGATAAAGCGGCCGTATCTGCCGGCGCTTCGCTGGTCGATCATCAATCGCAAGAAGACGGTGGGCGCCGCCGTGATCGCGCTGGTGCTCAGTCTCGCGATCGTCCCGTTCCTGGGCTCCGAATTCGTGCCGGTGTTGGAAGAGGGCTCGATCCTCTACCGGGCGACGCTTGCTCCCTCGGCGGGGCTCGACGAAGCCATCCGTACCGCGACAGAGCTGGAGAAGATCGCACGACGATTTCCGGAAGTGGATGACGTCGTGTCCAAGACGGGCCGCGCCGAAGCTGGTGGCGATCCCGAGTCGGTCAACAACATCGAGGCGATCGTCACGCTCAAGCCCGAGAAGGAGTGGAAGACGGTCAAGTCGAAACCCGAGCTGGTGGATTCGCTCTCGGTCGCATTGGGCGGAATGCCCGGCGTCGCGCTCAACTTCTCGCAGCCCATCGCCAACCGTGTCGACGAGCTGCTGAGCGGCGTGAAGGCGCAGCTCGCGATCGTGCTGTTCGGCGATGATCTCAACCGTCTCGTCACCACGGGCGAGGAGATCCAGCGTGTCGTCTCGGCGATCCCTGGCGCGGCGGACGTGCAGACGGAACAAGTCGGAGGGCAGCCGCAGCTACAGATCAGGATCAACCGCGACGCCATCGCGCGCTACGGCCTCAACGTCGACGACGTGCAGGAAGCGATCGAGACGGCGATCGGCGGCGAGGACGCGGGGCAGGTGTTCGAAGGGATTCGGCGCTTCGACATCACCGTGCGGCTTCAGGAGCAATATCGGAACGACATCACGGCGATCCGCGCGTTGCTCGTCCCCACCAAGGATGGTCGTGCACGCGTGCCGCTGGCGCAGGTCGCCGAGATCGGGACCGTGATCGGCCCCAAGCAGATCAGTCACGATGATGGGCAGCGGCGCATCGTCATCCAGCTCAACGTACGAGGCCGCGACATGGGCGGGTTCGTCGCCGAAGCGCAGCAGCAGATTGGCGCCAAAGTGAAGCTGCCCACCGGGTACTTCCTCAAGTGGGGCGGGCAGTTCGAGAACCAGCAGCGCGCGATGAAGCGGCTGGCCATCATCGTGCCGATCACGATCGGGCTGATCTACCTGCTGCTCTTCTCGAGCTTCGGCTCGCTCAAGCAGGCGGGGCTCATCATTCTGAACGTGCCCTTCGCGTTGATCGGAGGGATCCTCGGGCTCGCGATCTCGCGTCAGTATCTCTCAGTGCCTGCCTCCGTCGGCTTCATCGCGCTGTTCGGCGTCGCGGTGCTGAACGGCGTGGTGCTCGTGAGCTACATCAACTCGCTCCGGCGCGATGGCAAGAACGTCGCCGACGCGGTCTACGAGGGCACTGTGTTGCGGCTACGACCGGTACTCATGACCGCAACGGTCGCGATCCTCGGTCTTTTGCCGTTGCTCTTCTCCAGCGGGGCCGGCTCCGAAGTTCAGCGGCCACTCGCCGCCGTTGTTGTTGGCGGCCTCATCTCCTCGACCTTTCTCACGCTCCTCCTCCTCCCCACGATCTATGGGTGGTTCGAAGGCGCGACGGTGGAGTACTGACAATGACTGACGACCACGACGAGCCGTGGATGGTGCAGGCCGTCATCCAACCATTCAAGCTCGACACCGTGACGAGGTCGCTCGAAGCGCTCGCTGGTTTCGCCGGGATGACCGTGACGGCCGTTCGCGGCTTCGGGCGTGAGAAGCTCGAGGATCGAGCGGCGGCGCACCGCGCGCCAGCGCGCGGAGGGCCAGCGCATGAGCCGTTGGATGACTTCACCGCGAAGCTCCGACTCGACATCGCCGTGACGGGCCGCGTGCGTGCCGACGAAGTGGCTGCCGTCATCGCCCGGGCGGCGCACACCGGCAACCGCGGCGACGGCAAGATCTTTCTCTGGCCGCTTGCTCGCGTGATTCGCGTGCGGACCATGGAGGAGGGACATCGTGCGCTCTGAGGCGACGAAGGCGATGCGACTCGATCTCCCGATCGTGTTGCCCGGCATCAAGGACGAGCGCGATGCGTGCGTCGCGCGCCGGCAGGCGCTGCTCGAGTAGCGCTCAGGGGTCGAGAGCGTGCACGTGCTCCAAGTCGGCAACGCGGTCTCAAGGGGCTGCCAGGAGTCACGGCGGCGTCGATGAGTCTCGCGAGCCAGCTGGCGCGCGTTGCGAACTCTTCACTATGGCCGCACTTCGGACAACGAAGGCAGGATTGCGGTATCGGCGCTCCTATGGTCGAAGTCTACCCGCCTGCGCCCACGTTCGGCTTCAGTAAGACCGATGCTTCTCATACCCCCAGTCCATAGGTGTTGTACACTGACCAGGGAGACCGTGCGCCATTCATGGCGCACGGCATTGCACCGGCGCCGTGGGCCGCCAATTCTGAGGACGCTCGATGGCCGATCCATCTCCGCGCGCAACCGCAGGCATCACGCAGGCGCTCCTTGCCGCCGCCTTGTTCGGCATCAGCACACCGATCGCCAAGGGGTTGCTCGTCGGCACATCGCCACAGCTACTCGCCGGACTGCTCTATCTCGGTTCCGGCGCGGGGCTCGGTGCGCTCTGGATGGTCCAGCGTACTCGTGGCCGACGAAGCGAGGCGCCGCTCGTACGGAGCGACCTTGGCTGGCTCGCCGGCGCGGTGCTGTTTGGTGGCGTGCTCGCGCCGCTCGCGCTCATGATGGGTTTGTCGCGGACGCCGGCGTCGGCGAGCGCACTGCTTCTCAACCTCGAGGGGGTGTTCACCGCCCTCATCGCGTGGGTGGTGTTCGTCGAGAACGTGGATCGGCGCATCGCACTGGGCATGCTCGCGATCGTTGGCGGCGGAGCGGTGCTCTCCTGGCAAGGGCGACTCGTGTGGGGCGGTGCGGCCGGTCCGCTCCTGGTCGTAGTGGCCTGTCTGGGCTGGGCGATCGACAACAACCTCACACAGAAGGTGTCGGCGAGCGATCCGGTGCAAATCGCGGCGATCAAGGGACTCGTCGCGGGCGCCGTGAACCTCCTCATTGGTCTGGCGCTCCACGGAACGTTGCCATCACTGCCGCGCGTAGGGAGCGCGATGACACTCGGGTTCTTCAGCTACGGCGTGAGCCTGGTGCTGTTCGTGCTCGCCATGCGCTCGCTCGGCACCGCACGCACCGGCGCCTACTTCTCGCTCGCGCCCTTCGTCGGCGCTGCGGGCGGGCTGCTCCTGTGGCACGACCGCGTGACGCCGCTCTTTTTCGCGGCGGTCGCGCTGATGGCGCTCGGGCTATGGCTGCATCTCACCGAGCGGCACGAGCACGTCCATGTGCACGAGCCACTGACGCACACCCATCGGCACGTGCACGACGAGCATCACCAACACGCGCATGCTCGCGACGATTTGCCGGGAGAGCCGCACACGCATCGCCACACCCATGCGCCGCTCGCCCACAGCCACGCGCACGCGCCGGACATCCATCATCGACACGGGCACGGCGGCGACGAGGCAGCGAAGGTCAGCGCGCCCGTCGCCGAGCAGGAGAGCTGACCGCACCCAGTCGCGCACGCGATGCGCTCGGCTTGACGCCACGGCGGAAACTGCTAGCGTCACAGGATGACACACCGCGCGCATTGGGATCGCATCTACCGGCAGCAGCCGGCGTCGGACGCGAGCTGGTATCAGCCCGAGGCGACCGTCTCCCTCGATCTCATTCGCCGGGCGACACCCGACCTTCATGCAGCGATCATCGACGTCGGTGGTGGGGCCTCCACGTTGGTGGACGGTTTGCTCGAGGCGGGCTATCGCAACGTGACGGTGCTGGACATCGCCGGGGCGGCGCTGGCCGTCGCTCGGGAGCGACTTGGAGATGACGCGGCGCGCGTGAGCTGGCTGGACTCGGACGTGCTGACCGCGCCGCTGGCTTCGGCAGGATACGCCGTATGGCACGATCGGGCCGTCTTCCACTTCCTGACCGATCCGAAGGATCGGGAGCGGTACGTCGCCAAGGTCCGCGAGGCGGTTGGGCCGGGAGGACACGTGATCGTGGCGAGCTTCGCTCTGGAGGGGCCGGACCGCTGTAGCGGACTCGATGTCGTGCGCTACTCGCCGCACGCGATGCACGCCCAGTTCGGCGCCGGATTCCGACTGCTCGACAGCGTGCACGAAGAACATCACACGCCCGCGGGAGTAGCACAGGCGTTCGTCTATTGCTTGTGCCGGGTCGCTCTCGCCTAGTCAGCGCGTCGTTGAACCACGTTCCGATGCTCATCGACGGAATTAGCGACTACGTCGAGAAGCCCGTACGCCAGCTCGACGCAGAGGTACCCGTCACGGCGAAGGCGATGGAGCTCGGCGCGCTTCGACACAAGCAAGGGTTCAATGCGCATGAGATCTTGAAGGAGCACGAGATCCTTGGCGGCATCATCTTCGTTTTTCTCACCGGCGTCATCGATGAGATCAACGTTCCCTGGTCCGGGCGCGAGCTCGCGCTTTGCTTTCAGCAGGTGTCGCAGGCCGTGGAGCTGATCCGGCAGGCCACGATGACCCATTGTCTCCGCCTGTCGGCGCAACTAGTCAACGAGCGCGAAGCGCGCCTGCGGCGCTTCAATCGGATGGTCGCGCACGAGCTGAAGACGCGCGTCGGCGCGATCCGAGGTGCCGAGCTGCTGCTCCCCGAACCTTGGCTCGAACCCGCCCAACGGGAGCATAGATGCATTGGTGTTATGACCGCAACGGCCGCGCATGTCCTGGCACGACGCGTGCACTTCATCGCGACAAAACCAGGCGGTGGAGTCCGCCAAAACCGTCGGATGACCAATGACTCCTGCTCGCCCTCACGGGCAAGCGGGAGCTTTTTCGTTTTTGGGAGCAGCGTGGAGTTCCTCGTTTCTCGACCTCGGTCGGGATTTGGCAGACAGTCCCGCGTCTCGCAGGCCACGACCGACGAGCCGCGCGCGCGCGCGATATCCATCGATCAAGGATGCGATGAGCGTAGTAGACAGCGGCGGGAATACAGGCACTCGCAGATCGGATCGCGAACTGTCTCCAACGTGGCTCGATCGACTTCGAGCAGCGTCGAGAGGATCGCAGTGTAGCGTGGCATGTGCTCGTCGCCGTAGGAGTGGCCACTTCGGCGTTACTCCTCTTCGCCAAGGTCGGCGAGGATGTGTTCGAGCACGAAAGCGCAACTTTCGATGGCGCAGTGCAGGGCTGGATGCTGAGTCATCGGAGACCGGAGCTGTTTCAGCTGTTCACCTGGATCACCAACGCTGGATCCACTCTGCCCATCCTGACGGTGACGGCGCTCATCTGCGTCTGGCTGTGGCGCGCATCGGCACGTTCAGTGGCTTGAACGTCGTGAAGTTCAATCACGATCATCCGGGAAATCGGGTCGACCGCATCCTGCTGTCTGCGAGCATCGTCCCGACGCCGAATGGGACTGCGCTCGCGTGGTCGCTGACGCCGCACTGGTAGCGTATCAGGTGGTTTAGCGAGTTGGAGGCCAGTCGAACTGCACCACGGCATCGACAACTGGATTCGCAGATTGCGAATCCAGGCTTCCGATCTTGCTGCAGCACGTCAACACGCCTAGACTGGCTATTGTATAGGCGATGGCGTGCCGCCTTTGACCGCCGTTCGGACGTTCTTCTTTCCGACCGCGCTGATGACGCCTACCTGCGTGCACCCGTCCTGGAGTGCACTCGGTAGGCATCTCGGCGGGGTCGTTTTTTTTCGTGCTATCCTGATCTGGCGGGACGCGCTCCAGACCCAAGTGGGATCCCGCCTGCCGCACCTCGCCCCAGTCCAAACTTCATGCTGTCACGGACCTCAGTTCGCACGCACTTGGCGAGCCTGGCACTCACCACGCTCGTTGTGTCGGCCCTTCATGCGCAACAGCCACTCCGGCGAACGATTCCGGTAGCACTCACCGATGCAGTGGAAGCGGCGACGACCCGCGGTCCTTCGGTTTCCCTCGCAGCATTCGATACTGCGGCAGGCCGCGCGCGCCTCGCCATGGCTCGGTCGATCGGCAATCCCATCCTCAGTCTTTCCTACACCGAGAACACACCACGCCAGCACGTCGATCTCGCACTGCCGTTGGACTTCGTCTGGCTCCGCGGACTGCGCGTCAAGGCCGCCGAGCGCGATGCAGATGTGCTCCGATTGCAATTTGCGTTTCAGGTCGCAGCGGCGCGCTATCAAGTCGTCGGAGCGTATGCGAGAGCGGCTGCCTCGAACGCCCGGGCGCGGCTCTCGGAGCGCACCGCGGCAGATGCGGATTCTCTTCTCCAGATGGCCGTGCTCCGAGAGAGCACCGGTGACGTGAGCCGGCTCGAGGTCGAGCTCGCGAGAATCAATCGCGGAGATGCGCACATCCGAGCGTCCCAGGATTCGCTGAACGCGTCGACCGGAGTGCTCGAAGTACAACGCCTCATGGCGATGGCACCCGATCGTGTCGAGATCAGCCTCACCGACTCGCTCCCCGCCATCGCAGCTGCCGTGGCGCCGTCGGTGCTCGGCGATTCGATGACGGGCCGGCCGCTGCTCGTTGCCGCGGCCGCACGAAACGTCGAGGCACGCACCCTTGCGCTCACCGCCGAGCACCGCCGCGCGTACGGCGCGCCCGCCGTGAGCGTCGGCTTCGAGGCGGGCAATCCGGGAACGACCGGTCTTCTCCCGACCGTAGGGATCTCTCTTCCACTCCCGTTGCTGACGCGAAACCGTGGCGAGATCGCACTCGCGACGACGGAGCGCGCCCGCGCGGTGGCCGCACTCGAGATCGCGAAGCGCGACGCGGCGACGGCATTGGCCACTGCAGAGCGGACGAGAGACCTTGCTGCACTTCGCGTCACGCAGACCCGGGAGCTGCTCGCGAGCGCGGAACGCATCGCCTCACTCACGCTGGTCGCCTATCGCGAGGGGGAAGTGCCGCTCTCATTTGTGCTGGAAGCCACGCGCCGTGCTCGCGATCTTCGCGATGGATATATCACCGCCCTCTCCGAGCTCGCGTCATCGCACGCTGGCGTCGCGCTACACTCGATCCTCGTCACGATCCCATGACTCAACGCCATGACTGCCCGCGGCTTCTCCGCGGGGCGCTGCTGACCGCCTCACTCGCGATGCCGCTCACGCGTTGCACGCACGCGGCCTCCGCCGATGCAGACTCAGCGAAGGTGCCGGAGGTCCACGCGACGATCGAACGCGTCCAGGCGGGCAACTTCACGCAGACCATCACGGCGACGGGAACCGTCCTCGCCGCGCCAGGATCGTCCGCGGCACTGAGCGCTCCCTCGGCCGCCCGCGTCTCACGCGTCTACGTGGCGGAAGGCGACCGGGTGAAGATCGGGGATCCTCTCGTCGCGTTCGACCCGATCACCTTCGACGCTGCGGTGACCCGAGCGACGGCCGCGCTCACGGTCGCGCGGCACGCGCAGGCTCGCGCGGAGCGTCTCACGACCGCGGGAGTCGCCCCACGTAAGGAGCTGGATCAAGCGGAGGCCGCGCTCGCGGATGCGGAAGCAGGGCTGGCGATGGCGCGCCGCGAAAAGTCGCTCACCGTACTTCGTGCGCCGCTCGCCGGAGTGGTGTCGGCGGTTCGCGTCATCCGCGACCAATCCGTCGATCCGACGCAACCGGTCGTCGAACTGGTCGATCCTCGTGCACTGGAAGTCGTGTTCGGCATCCCTCCACGCACCGCAGCGCTCGTCGCGACCGGCAGCCTCGTGCAACTCTACTCGGGTGTCGATGCCGAGAGCCAAACGATGGGAACTGCGCGCGTGGTGGCCGTGGGAAGCACGGTGGACGCCGGTAGTCGCACGGTGACTGTACGCACCCGTTTGAGCGGCACGACGGGCTCACTCCGGGTGGGCGAGTCGGTCGCCGGACGAATCGCGGGCACGACGACCGCAGGGGTGATCACCATTCCGTCGGAGGCGCTGATTCCGGAGGGCGAAACGTTCCATGTGTTCGTCGTGGATGCCAAGAGTCTCGCTCACTCGCGCCCCGTGAAGGTGCTCGCGCAGACGGAGAAGGTGGCACAGATCAGTCAGGGACTCGCCGCGGGTGAGCGCATCGTGACACACGGCGCGTTCGGTGTGGACGAGGGTGTGAAGATCATCGAACCGAAACCGTGATGCTCTTCGACGTGCTGTTGCGCCACCGGCGCTTCGTCTATCTCGCCATCGCGGGAATGTGCGCGGCTGGTATCTGGGCCGCGGTCACACTGCCCTCGTCGATCTATCCCGAACTGACCTTTCCGCGCATCACCGTCCTCGCCAAGGGCACCGCACTCGGCGCGCGCCAGATTGCGTTCGACGTCACTCGGCCCCTCGAGGAGGCGGTCAGCGTCGTGCCCGGCGTGTCGAAGGTGCGGACACATTCGCTCCGCAGCGTGAGCGAAGTCGCCATCTACTTCGAGCCTTCGACCGACATGGCGTATGCGCTCCAGATGGTGCAGGCGCGCGTGAACGAGGTGAGAGGGCAGCTGCCGCCCGGCCTGGATTTCGAGGTCGAACGGCTCACTCCGGCACTGTTTCCCATTCTGTCGTACAACGTCGAGGGCGGCGACCCGGCGACGCTGAACGACGTCGCGCGATATCAGATCAAGCCTGTGCTGGCGCGCGTGCCGGGTGTGGCTCGCGTCAACTTGTTGGCCAGCGCCACACGTGAGATCGAGGTCGTGGCTGATCCGGCGCGGCTGGCTGCGCTCGGGATGACGTACGCCGACCTCGCCTCGGCAATTCGCGAGGGGCTCGCGGTGGAAGCCGTGGGGCGAGTGGCCAAGAACTACAAGCAGTTGTTGGTGGTCACCGATCAGGAGGCACACACCCCGGAGGACGTCGCAAACGTCGTGATCCGTGCAGGTCTTCGGGTCGGCGACATCGCGACCGTGTCGCTTGGGACTGAGGACGCCACAGCGTTCATCGCTGGTGACGGACGCCCCGCCGCACTGCTGACCGTCGCTCGCCAGATTGGCGGCAACACGCTCATCATCGCCGACAGCATCGAGAAGACGATACAGTCGTTGCGGCTCACGCTGCCGCCGGGCGTTCGCGTGACACCTTTGTATGACCAGGCGGCACTGGTGCGCGAGAGCGTGAACTCCGTGCGCGACGCGATGATCATCGGCGCCCTCCTCGCGGTGGTGGTCCTGCTGGCGTTTCTGCGTCACGGCCGTATCACCGCGGTCAGCGCGGCGTCGATCCCGCTGACGCTCGCGCTGACGGTGTTCGTGATGCAGCTGGTGGGACAGACGTTCAACCTGATGAGCCTCGGCGCGATGGCGATCGCCATTGGCCTCGTGATCGACGACGCGGTGGTCGTGGTCGAGAACATCGCACGACACTTGAGCTTCACGACCGACCGGCGACAGGCGCTCCGCGAAGCGGTGCAGGAGATCATCTGGCCGGTGACGACGTCCACGATCACGACCGTCGTGGTGTTTCTGCCGCTGGGATTGCTCGAGGGCGTGGCCGGGCAGTTCTTCAAAACGCTGTCGATCACACTCACGATCGCCGTGCTCGTGTCGCTGGTCGTGGCGTTCACGATCATTCCGCTTCTGGGCGATCAATTCATCACCGACGGGGATGCGGAGCACGGCACGGAGCCATCGACCAGCGACCGGACTGGATTCGTTGGTCTCCTGGCCCGACTCGGCGAGCGCATCGACGCCCTCTCGGAGCAGTACGAACAGTCGTTGACCTCGGTGCTCGCGCATCCGCGCCGCGTCGCGTTGGTAGCCGCCCTTCTGCTCGTCGCCGGCGGCGTGGCGTGGCGATTCGTGGGGACTGGCTTCCTCCCGAGCTCCGACGAAGGCGCGTTCGTGCTCGACTATTTCGCGCCTGGTGGAACGGAGCTGGCGGAGACAGATCGGCAGGTGCGCATCGTCGAGAGCATCCTCGCAGCGACGCCCGAGGTCGATGGCACCTCACGACGGCTCGGTGCGCGACTGGGCTTTGCGGCGTCGCAGCAGAACCGCGGGGACATCGTCGTCCGGCTCAAGCCGCGCAGCCAACGCGACCGGCACATCGACGATGTGATGGAAGACCTACGTGGGCGGATCGCGCTTCGCGTGCCACGACTCCGGATCGAGATGACACAGATCCTGTCCGACCTCATCAACGATCTCGAAGGCGCCCCCAAGCCGATCGAGATCAAGATCTTTGGGGAACGGCTCGAGACGTCGGAGGCGTACGCCGAGAAGTTGAGCCCAAAGCTCCAGGCCGCACCGGGGCTGGTGGACTTCTTCAATGGCGTGGTCGAGCGCAACGCGGATCTCCTGGTGCGTGTGAACGGTCCTGAAGCTGCACGCCTCGGCCTGACCGCGGCGGACGTCGCCCGAGCCGTCCAAAGCGCGCAACTGGGCGCCCAGGCGGGCGTGCTACGAACCGACGACCGCACGATCAACATTCGTGCACGTGCACCGGACTCGACGCGCTTCACCGCGACAGCGCTCGCCGGCCTGCCGGTCACGCATCAGGGGTCGGGTCGTTCGACGCCGCTCGCGGCGCTGGCCTCGTTCCGCGAATCAGAGAGCCGGACGGAGTATCAGCGCGAGAACCAGCGACTCATGCTCGCGATGACGGCCGGCGTCGAGGGAACGTCGTTGGGCCATGTGATCCGCGAGGTGCAGCAGATCATCGCGGAGAATCCGCCCCCTCCGGGCGTGCAGGTCGAGCTCGGCGGTCAATTCGAAGCGCAGCAACGCGCATTTCGCGCTCTGCTCACTGTGCTCCTGCTTGCCGCGTTCTGCGTCGTCGCGGTGATGGTGATTCAGTTCGAGTCATTCGTCGAGCCGCTCGTGATCGTGCTCGCGGCGCCGGTGTCATTCGTGGGAGCGCTCGTCATGCTGATCGTCACTGGCGTCCCGCTCAACGTCTCGAGCTTCATGGGCTTGATTCTGCTCGTCGGCCTCGTCGTGAAGAATGGCATCATTCTGCTCGACTTCACGCGACGGCTCGTCGAGGACGAGCACATGCCACTCGAGGAGGCGATCCGCCAGGCTGCACGCACGCGGCTTCGTCCGATCCTGATGACGACCCTGTGCACGCTGTTCGGGTTATTGCCGCTGGCGTTGGGGATCGGTGCGGGCGCGGAGCTCCAGCGCCCGCTCGCGCTCGCCGTCATCGGCGGATTGACGCTGTCGACTCCCGTGACGCTGTACATGGTGCCGGTGGTGGTCGCGGCGATCCGGCGACGCGCCATCGAGCGCGCCGTGACACGTGAGCACGCGAGCGCCGCGTGAACGTGCACTCGTGTCACGCCGTTCGCGTTCGGCATCGCTGTGTTGTTCGATGGACGCTGGTCTGGTGGTGTGTGCTGGTGCCAGGCTGTCGCGCGAGCGCACCCGTTGCGTCTCCTGGAGCGATCGCGGTCGCCAGCTCGGAAGAGCAAGCACCCGCCGTCGCGAGCCGAATCGCGCTCCCTGGCAGTGGTTCGTGGGACCACGTGATCGCCGACGTCGCGGAGCGGCGGTTGTACGTCTCGCACGAAGCTCACATCGACGTGGTCGACCTCGACGGCGACAGTCTGATCACCGTCCTCGATTCCCTACCAGGCGTGCATGGCGTGGCGGTTGATGGGGCGGCGCACCGTGTGTACACGAGCAACGGCGGCGATTCGTCCGTGACCGTGTTCGACACGCGAACACTCCGGACACTCACGCGTCTGCACCTCTCCAAGGACGCACCCGACGGCATCGTGTTCGAACCCGTCAGTCGAAGGGTCTTCGCCATGCACGGCGGCGTTCCGGCACTCTCGGTCATCGACGCGGGAGCGGACACCGTTCTGAGATCTCTCGAGCTGGGAGGCACTCCAGACGGTGGCGTACCGGACGGAGCGGGAAAGCTTTTCGTCGCGCTCAAAGATCGGAGCGAGCTTCTCGTTTTGGACGCGCGCCGGCTCGTGATCGAGGAACGGTGGCCGCTGGCGCCGTGCGTACGACCCGATGCCATCGCATTCGACGCCGAGCATGAGCGGATCGTGCTCGGATGCGATAGTGGCACGACCATCCTCGTCGATCGCCGATCGGGTGTCGTTCACATGGGGTTTCCGATTGGTCCACGTGTGGACGGAGTCTCGGTGCTCGGAAACATGATCGTCGCATCGACGGCCGATGGTGTTGTGACCATCGCGACGTGCCACGCAGACCAATGTGCGGTCCGTGAATCCGTGCGCACAGAGGCCGGATCACGGACCTCGGCTCTGGATGAGCGCACGCGTCGGCTCTATGTACCGTACGATCGTCGCCTCTCAGCGCCCGGTGTCAGTGCTGCGACGGGAGGAACCACGGTGGCTCCGCCGGAAGGCTTTGGTGTCTTGATCATCTCTTTACCGCAGAAGCGGCCGCAGCGCGCGCTCCGCGGGCGGTGAAGAAGAAATGAGCGGCGCGACTCTCCACCCGCGGACGACGTTGGGCGCGCCTGGCACAGTGTGGTCGAGGCGGGCTCCGCACCCGGCATCCATTGCCATCGTTACATCGCGAAGTAGCGCCCGTTGGCCTCCTCGCCGATCACGCTGAACGCCGCGCTCGACGTTGCGATCGGGTCCGACTTTCAGGAAAAGCCGGTCGACGGTACCTCGACGGCGGCCTCGAGCCGAGTCGATGCGTGCCAGCCCGTGAACCTGAATTGCTTGGTCGCGTCAGTAGAGCTCACCTGCTCGCCGGTGGCCTCCCACCCGATGCGATAGCTCATGCGTGCCGCGATCGCCGGGTGAGCGCACCGTCTGGAATCACGGTCACCCAGTACAATCCACTCGGCGTAATCGTCGGATGGAAGTCGTGAATCGTGTGCTCAGGAATCGCCGACCACTCGAAGAGCGTGAGTCATATGTGGCCAATCGCGCCTCGGCGGGCTGCTCGCCCCGCGAAATACTCGCCGTCCATGAACGAGAAGTCCGTGCTCTTCGTGCCGAACGCTAGACGGCGGCGGCTGATTGTGGCTGCCGTTCCGGTCGAGCCATGGGATGGGGAAGGGATCGGTTCCGCCATTCACTGGATCGATGGCGTCGAGCGCCTCGATTCCGAAGGGTCATTCACGAGCGAACGCGTGCGTCAGACACGCATCTGTCGCCGCCCGGCGCTTGACGCGAAGCCCACTGCGGAGGCATGATACCGTGGGCGTTCGGGGCGCCCGCGGGTCCGCGCGAAGGGCTGAGTCCTCCCGTCGATGGCTTCGGTGACGGCACATCGTCTCCGTGCTGGCCAGCTTGCGGACCGCCGGCCTTCAGCATGGAGGACGTATGCCGGCCACCCGCCCCCTGCCCGACTCCCCCAACCTCGAACAGCTCAAGCGACAGGCGAAGGATCTCCTGCGCGCCGCGCGCGCCGCAGATCCCACGGCGCTCGCGCGCTTCCGGATGCTCCCGTCGCTGTCACAGACCAGCGACGACGAGCTCGATCGCACGTCGCTCGCACTGCACGATGCGCAATCGGTGATCGCGCGCGAGCACGGCTTTGCATCGTGGAATGCGCTCCGCGAACGCGTCGAGGAATTGACGCTCGGCTTCGATGACGCCGTACGCGAGTTCATCGAGGCCGCCACCGACGGCCGGACGACACGTGCGGAGCGTCTGCTCGCCCTGCATCCGCGGATCGCCGGCGCGAACGTTCACACCGCGTTGGTGCTCGGCGACGTCGCCGCGGTCGAGTCGTATCTGGCGCGGCATCCCGCGTTCGTCCGCGAGGCCGGCGGGCCGCGTGGCTGGGAGCCGCTTCACTACGTCTGCTACGACTCACTGGGCCGGACGTCCATCACGAGCGCCGACGGCCTCGTCGCCATCGCGCGCCGTCTGCTGGAGCTCGGCGCCGATGCGAACTCTCGCTTTCCGTGGGAGCACCACGCGGTGCGACGCCCGGTGCTCTGGGGCGCGACGCATGTCACCCGACTGCTGCCGCTCGCCGAGCTGCTGTTGCAATCCGGCGCCGACCCGAACGACGGTGTCACGCTCCCGCTGTCCGCGAGCGCCGGTGACCTGGAGACGCTCGAGCTGCTGCGAACATATGGAGCGGACCCGAACCAACGGTGGGCCACCGACGGGACCGCCACGCTCTACGCCATCCTGGACTGGTCGACGACCAACGTCGGCGTCCGCTGGCTGCTGGAACATGGCGCCGACGCGGATCCGGTCTGCGCCACGAACGGCGAGACGCCGCTGCACATCGCCGCGCGACGCTGGGACGTGGCGACGATGGAGCTGCTCGTACAGCGCGGCGCGGACATCTCCCGGCGTCGTGCGGATGGTCGCACGCCGTACGCCGTGGCAGAGCTGAACGGGAACGGCGCCGTCGCCGAGTGGCTGCGGGCACGCGGCGCGTCAGACGAGCTCGAGCCGGTGGATCGACTCGTCGCGGCATGCGGTCGCGGCGATCGCGCGGCGGCGGAGGCGATGCTCGCCGCGCACCCGGGACTGCGCGCCGAGATCACGACCGATCACTACGCCGCGCTTCATCGCGCAGCCGAGCAGGGAGACGTCGGCACGCTCGCACTCCTGCTGGACTGCGGCTTCGATCCAAACGTTGGCGACGAAGGGATCGGCAAGACGGCGCTCCACAGCGCCGCGATGGCGGGACGCCCCGACGCGGTGCGCATCCTCCTGGCGCGCGGCGCGTCGCCGCAGATTCGCGACCGGGAGTTCCACGGGCAGCCGCTCGTCTGGGCGGCCGAAGGGTCGAGGTCGCACCAGGAGCGCGCGCGGGACTACGCCGAGGTTGGCCAGCTGCTGTTGGACGCCGGCTCGCCCGTGGAGTGGGAGCCGGGCGATGAGCCAGCGGAAGGCATTCTCGAGATCCTCGCGGAGTGGCGGCGGGGATCTGACGACGCGCACGGCGCCATGCGCTCGACATCGGGGAGGGACTGACCGATGCGAACGTCCATTGCTTCCGTCATCGGCGTCGGTGTGCTCTTCCTGGCGCTCGGTGTTCTCGACGTCTATCGCGGTGTCGCACCGCTGTTCGCATCCGCTTCACCGTCGCATCTGGCCGGCGACGATGTCCAGGTGCTCGCGATTGGCATCGCCGCGCTGATCGGCGGGATCTTCGTGCTTAGAGGGCGGAATTGGGCGCGGTGGCTGCTCGCGGGCTGGATGGTGCTGCACGTGGCGATCAGCATCGGACAACCGACCGCGCTGGTCGCTCATCTCGTGATCTTCGGGTTCGTCACGTTCCTGCTGTTTCGGTCAAGTGCGTCGGCGCACTTCAACCTCACGCCGTCGATTGGAGACCGGTCAAGAGATCGTCCGACGTGACCTTCGTCTCGATCGCCTGCCTCCATCCCTCCAACGTCGCGCGTGACCCCGAATGCAGCGCCGAGAGCATGCCGCTCAACCGCGCCGCCTCCACCAGCGGATCGAAGCTCGTGACGATCGTGCGCCGAGCCGCGGCCGCGCGCCGGCTCGCCTGCTCTGGGTGCCGCGCCACGTCGTCCATCGCGCGATGGAGCGCATCGGGATCGGAGGTGGGAACCAGCCGCCCGTTCATACCGTCGCGCACGAGCTCGCGCTGGCCGCCGGCGTTCGTCGTCACGACCGGCAATCCCACCGCCATCGCTTCCATCGTCGCGTTCGAGAGACCCTCGAGGCGGCTCGGCTGCACATAGGCGTCGGCGCCCTGCATGTACGTCAACACCTGATGAGCGGCCACGCTGCCGCGAAGCTCCGCAGTGCCGCCGGCGATGCGCGTGAACTCACGAGCGACCCGCCACCGTGGCGCCGGGCCGAGAAGGATGAGTCTCCAGCCAGGATGCGTCGCCGCGAATGTCCGCCATGCGACCGCCAGATCGAGCACACCCTTGTGCTCGACGACGGTCGCACAGCAGAGGAAGTACTTGAGCCGAGGCGAGAAGCCCAGGCGGCGCCGCACGAGATCGCGATCAGGCGCGGGTCGGAACAGGTCGTGATCGCACCCGTTCCGCGCAACGCGCGCCCGCGCGCCCGACGGCTGAAGCTCGGCCAATCGCGATCGCAGGTGCTCGCAGTTGGCGAGCAGGAGGTCAGCTCCTTCGATCACGCGCTCGACGTGCGCGCGACAGTGCCGGTGCACCGACTGCCAGCGATGCGTCTCGCTCCCGCGCGCGATCGCGGCGACGGGCCACCCGAACCGGTCGCGCAGCGAAAGGGCGGCAGCGCCTCCCGTCCATAGCCAATGCGCGTAGATCACGTCGGTCTGCTGGAATTCCGGTGACTCGTCGATGAAGCGCGCGGCCGTATCGGCGATGTCGGGCACGACGTCGCCGCGATCGAATCGTCGCTGCGGGAAGAAGATGTGCTCGACGCGCACGCCATCCTGCTCGCGACCCCGCAACAGCCAGCGAGGGTGGTATCGGCACCAGGACACGGGAGCGAGCGCGCTCGGCAGACCAGGAACCGCCGGATGATACGCCAGCACTCGAACCGTGTGACCGAGGCGGACGAGGTTCCGTACCTGCCGGTGAACGAAGATCCCCTCGGCGGGATTGCCCGGCCACGGATAGATCGGCGTCAGCACCAGAATGCTCGGCAGCGTTGTGCGCCGCTCGGCCTCTCTTTCACGCTGCTGAGCCGATTTCGATCCCGGATCAACGCCAGCGGGCAGTGGATGAGAGGCACGTCGCATCGTCGCGAAGCCTTGGCAAGGGAGAGTCAATTGTGTGACGCAGATCACGATGCTGCTGCGATCTCCTCACAATACGACTAGGGCTCGGGACGCGCCAGACGACGATCGTGACCAACGAGCGCGCTCACGCGATCGAACTTTCCGTCCATGTAATCCCGAGACACTCGCATGAGATCCGCGCGCGTCTCGCCGACGAACGGGCCGTGCGTGACGATGGGTCGACCCTGCGGCTCACCGGCGTAGAGCACGACGCGCGCAGCCCGACTGTCTTCGCCGTGAAGACGAAGCACGCTCGGGTCGCCAGCGGAGGGACGGTCCAGCCATCCGACCTGTCCCGAGTGCAGAACGGTGCCGTCATCCGCGCCCAGGCGGACTCGCCCTTCGAGCACTCGAGTGCTCGTTGTGGATCACGCCGCGTCCAGCCAGCATCCACTGCACGTCGCCCGCGCGGAGCACGCCTTCGTCCTGATCGTGGATCTCTCCCTCGAGCAGAAACGTCGCGATCTCGAAGCCGGCATGTGGATGCTCGCCGCCGATCGGGACGCCGTCGGGCATCTCGACGCGATCGTCCATCAGCACGATGAACGGATCCTGAAGCGCGAACTCTGCCGGGTCGACGACGACGACCGCCGTATGGCCAGGTCCGGCGAAGCCCGGCGCGGGCGGCGCTGTCGTGACGACGTGCGCGATCGAGCGCTCGATGCGGCGAGTATCGGACATGCTCATCTCCTCAGACGCGTCGTGCCTGCGTCGGCCGTCGACGCATCAGCAGGTTGCCGAAGCCGCCGAAGACACCGATGGCGAGGATCGCCGCGACGAGCTTCGGCGTCCAGAGGGTGGTGAGGCCGAGGAACGCATCGAGTGAATAGGGACCAGCACCTGCGAGCGCGATGCCAAGCGCGCCGGTCGCGTAGAGCAGCGGCAGCTCGATCCCATTCGATGCGGCGAAGAGTCCGTGCTCCCAGTGTACGGTGATGGCGGCCACGATCATCACGGCGATCATGATCGCCGGCCCGACGGGGCCAAGGAATCCGAGCGCGAGCAGCAGGCCACTCGTCACCTCACTGACCGAGGCGGCGGCGGCGAAGAATCGGCCCGGCGTGAAGCCGAGCTGCCCGAAGAACTCTCCCGTGGCGTTGAGCCCATAGCCGCCGAACCATCCGAAAAGCTTCTGCGTCCCGTGGGCCGTCATGATCAGTCCGAGCACCAGGCGGGCGAGCAGCAGCGCGGTGCCGACCATCCGAGGGTCAGGCTGGAAGGTGGTGTCCATCGTCGAATCCTCCGTCAGGGTGCCGGTGATCGCACCGGGCCGGCGCGCCGACATGGTATCGGATCGCGCCTTGGTGTCTCATGCAGCCTAGGTTACCTTACGTAACTGCAAGGAACCTAGATGAGACCCGCCTGGACGAGAAGAACGCACGCGAACGTGCCTCGGTGACTCGGGAGTAACCATGGTGACGAAGGGAACGACGCGAACGACGCGAACGCGCGCGCGTGCGGTGGCACCGCCGCCGCCGGCGGAGATCGAGCACACGGCGGCCAACTGTCGCGCCCGCGAGATGATCATACGGGTCGCCGACAAGTGGTCGATGTACGTGATCCATGTGCTCGCGGACGCCGGTGCGCTCCGCTTCAGCGAGCTACGCCGTCGGGTGGACGGCGTGAGCCAGCGCATGCTCACCGTGACGCTGCGCGGGCTCGAGCGCGACGGGCTGGTGCAGCGCACGATGTACCCCGAAGTCCCGCCGCGCGTGGAGTACGCCCTCACGCCACTCGGCGCAACGCTCCGCGAGATCGTGCACGAACTGATCGAGTGGTCTGGCGCGCATCTCGTGGAGGTCGACCGGGCGCGCGCGCGCTACGACGCGCGAGCAAAGCAGCCGAGCTGGGTCACGGCCGGCGCCGAGTGAGGCGCATCGCGTCCGTCGATCCATCCGCGCGCCTGAGCACCGCGATCACCATCGTCGTCGTCACCGCCATCGAGCGCACGACCGCGTCGCGGACATCGAGCAGCGTGGCGACCGCGCCGGCACTGTCGATCTCCGCGATGCGTGCGCGTCTCGGCCGACCGCTCGGCTGATTCACTTCGGTGTTGAGCGCAACGACCACGGCGCGGCCGTCGGGAATGAGAATCTCGTCGGTCCAGTTGCCCGGCGCGCTCTCGCTCGGAAGCGTGCGCCGCGCCGAAACGAGCGTGAGGGCTTTCCCCTCGACCGACACCTCCTGCAGCTCATTGTCGCAAGACAACAAAAGAAGGTTTCCCGCCGCACTCGTGGCGACGTCGTGCGCACAGCTCACCATTTTCAGGTCGCGCCCGCCGAATTCGTCGATGCGCATGGGGTCGACGATGTGATAGAGCGAGGACGGCGACGCGTGCGCCGTCACCGCCCACAGGTCGTTCTTCACGAGACGCAGCAGTAGACCGCGCGCGTCGGCGCCCACGACTCCCTCCGGCCGCAGTACCCATGTCGGCACCTCCCAGCGCCGCTCGCCCGGCCGGAACCGCACGATCGCCGCGTCGCCATCTCGCTCGCCGGTCACGGCCCACATCATCCCGCGTGTCCAGGCCGCCGCGCTCTGGATGTCGGTCGAGAGCCTGGGCAGGCGCACCTCTTTCGGCAGGGGCGCGAGACGTGATGCATCGAGGCGGATCGTATCGACGATGTGCAGATACTTCCAATCGAGCACCGTCACTCCGTCCGGCGCGCGCGTGACGATGAGCATCTGACGCGGCATGCGCGTGGCCGAGACGGGCTCGCCCATCAGCGCGATGGGCTGGCCGATGGGAGCGCCGGCCGCGGAGAAGCGCAGGACCTGGTTGGGCGCGGCGACGGCGAGGACGAAGCCGCTATCGGCCGTCGGCGCGACAGCGCGCGCGCGATGTCGCACGTCGCTCGACAGTGGAGGGACGGCGCGATCGCTCACGAGCCAGAGCGCCGTGCCGACGACGGCGATCGTGGCGAGGGCCGCGATCGCTCCGGTGCGCGTGCGAAGCCGTCGGGAGGCTTTCGTGACAAAAGGCAGCGCACGTGCGAGCCGCTGCGTCTCCTGCGCCGTCTCCGCGACGGCCTCGCCGCTCGGCGTGAAGATGCTCACCGCACGCAGGTACGCGGGCACCGCGTCGATCGGCGTCGCGCGCAGCATGACCGGGAGGACGCGACCACTCGGATGCGGCCATCGGCGCTCCGCGAGACCGAGCTCCGTCAGCGTGTATCGCCCCGCCGAGACGGACATGGGCGTGATGAGAAACACGAACAGGTCGCTCGTCTCGACCGCGCGCACGATCGCCTGGTCGTATTCGAGGCCAGGTGCGAGATCGGCGCGGTCGAAGAACACGTCGTGTCCGAGCGCGAGGAGCGCGAACTCCAACCGCTCGGCGACCGCCCGCTCGTCGGACGGATAGCTGAGGAAGATCTTCACGGCCGTCACCGTCGCCAACTCCCCGCAACATCATCCAAGCCAATGCACTCGATCATTCGCCATACATCCGGGGTTCGTCGCGAGCGTCCGTGGCTCGCAGGCCTGCTCGCGCGTCATCGCGCGGACGAAAGGTGTCATCCCCGCACGCGATGGCACAGGGGAGCGACTCCGACCACTCTTGCTCGACTTGGGCGGCGCGCCGCAGAGCGCGCTCGGCGATCTCTCACGGACTTCATCATGATCATGAATCGGCGCACGATTGCGCGGTACGTCGCGGCAGCCCTCACGTCGCTCGCCGCCGCCCCGATGGTCGGCGCGTACGCGCAGACCGCTCAACCCACGCCGCTCCAGGTCGGACTCCGTCTCAGCGGCGCCGGCTCATACGATTCAGCGGTCGTCGTGCTCGAAAAGCTCGTCGCGGATGGACGCCCCGCCACACCGCGCGCGCTCCAGGAGCTCGTCGGAGTGTACGCGCGCCTGCATCGTCTCGACGACGCGCACGGAGCCTTCACACGGGCACGGCTGCGCGGTACCGATTTCAGCGCGATCGCCGCACGACCGGACATCGCATCACTGCGTGGCGACGCGAGGTTCTCGGCGCTCTTTCCGAGCGCGCCGGCGTTCGCGAGACCGTTCGTGGAAGACGTCCGCATCATCCACGAGTGGCGCGGCGACAGCACGGGCGACGAGCTCGGGTGGATCGGCCGCGCCATCGGCGATGTGGATGGCGACGGCGTAACGGACGTCGTGATCTCCGGCACCCAGAATCCGCCGTACGGCTCGACGCGCGGCACGCTTCGCGTGCACTCCGGCCGATCGGGCAAGCTGCTGTGGCGTCGCGATGGAGAGCGCGGATGGGTCCTCGGCACGAGCGTCGAGGCCGCGGGCGATGTCGATCACGACGGCGTGCCGGACGTGGTGGCGGGCGCGCCTGGTGTCGGCATGGCGATGGTGCTCTCGGGGCGCGACGGCCGCGAGATCCGCCGGATGACTGGCGACTCAACAGAGGGAAACTTCGGCGGTGCCGTCGCGGCGGCGGGCGATCTGGACGGCGACGGCTACGCTGACGTGATCGTCGGCGCGTCCGGCGCGAACACGAGACTCTCCGGCGCGGGGCGTGCCGTCGTGTTCTCCGGCAAGAGCGGCGCACGTCTCCTCACGCTCGAGGGCGAGCACGCGAACGACGCCTTCGGCTCCGCGGTGGCCGGCGGCGCCGGACGCCTGCTCGTCGTCGGTGCCGCTGGAGCCGGCGCGGCGCATCAGGGTCGCGTCTACATCTTCGACGCGGGGAATGCCGCGCCGCGTTTCATCGAGGACGCCGACTCCACTGGCGTCGCACTCGGAGCGATGTTCGTGTCGATCGTCGGCGACGTGGACGGCGATGCGGTGCCCGACGTGTACGCGTCGGACTTCGCCAACCGCGCGCTCGGCGCGGCGACCGGGCGCGTGTACGTGTACTCGGGCGCGACCGGAATGACGCTGCTCACGCTCACGGGCGAGCGCGCCGGCGAAGCGCTCGGCACCAGCGCGTCGCGCGCGGGCGACGTCGACGGCGACGGCCGCGCCGATCTCGCGGTGGGATCGTGGCAGTTCGGCGACGCCGCGTGGTCGGGCGGGAAGATCACCGTCTACTCGGGAAAGGATGGCCGCGTGCTGCGGCGCATCACCGGTCGCGTTGCCGGCGAGACACTCGGCTTCGACTCGGTCGGCATCGGCGACGTGGACGGCGACGGACGAGTCGACTTTCTCGTCACCTCGGCGTACAGCCTGGTGAATGGACCGCGATCCGGCCGCGCGTTCGTCGTTGCCGGAGAGCGCGTTCGGTAGCGACAACGGCGGCACGGATGGTGCCTCTCGTCGTATCCGATGACCGTCAACGCCAGATCGATCTCCATGCCAAGCTCGCTACGCTCCGCGTCGCCCGCGCTCGTGATGCTCGGACGCGCAGGATACGCGGCCAAGGGGATCGTATATGTCGTCATCGGCGCGCTCGCGGCCCGTGTGGCGATGGGCACCGGCGGCGCCACGACGGATTCGCGCGGCGCGATCGGCGCGATCGGAGGCGGCCCGTTCGGCGCGGCGGCACTCGTGCTGATCGGCGTGGGGCTGCTGGGTTACACGGCGTGGCGCCTCGTGGCCGCGATCACTGACGCCGAGGGAAAGGGAGAGACGCCGACGAGCCTCGCGGTGCGCGCCATGCAGGCGGGGCGCGGGATCGTGTACGGCGTGCTCGGCGTGCAGGCGCTGCGTCTGCTCGGTGGGCGCCACGCGACCAAGAGCACGGCCACGCGCGACTGGACGGCGCGACTGCTCGCGCTGCCGTTCGGACGCATGATCGTCGGTGCGGTGGGTCTGGGCGTGATCGGATACGCGGGCTACCAGCTTTATCGCGCCACGACGGACAAGGTGCAGAAGCATCTCGATCTCGCCGCTGCGGGCGCCACGCAGGCGACCTGGATCGTCCGCTTCGGACGGTTCGGCATCGCGGCGCGGGCCGTGGTGTTCGCGATGATCGGCGTGTTCCTCATGCGCGCGGCGAAGCAGTCCGACTCGGGCGAGGCCGGAGGCATCGCCCAGTCGCTTCATGCGCTCGCCGGCGCGAGCCATGGTGGCGTCGTCCTCGGTGCGGTGGCATTCGGGCTGGTCGCGTACGGCGTCTATCAGCTCGCGACGGCGCGGTATCGCCACATGCGCGCCGTCGGCTGACGTCACTCGCGGGGGACACTCGCGTCAGGCGAACAGCTCTCGATCCTTGATGCGCCGCACGTCCTCGTAGTCCTTCGCGAACCACGGCTTTTCGCCGGCGTGAGTGGGCGGCTTCTGCAGCGAGAGCGTCTTCTTCGCCTTCTTCGCGTCAGCTTGCACGACGCGAAAGTGGTAGTGATCGAAGATGCGAAGCGCTTCGACCACGTACGACACCGCGATGCGCCGATCGGTGATGAGCAGCAGGTTCTCCCCGTTCTTGCGGTCGGCGCTCGCCGAGAAGTTGTACGATCCCATGTACACGCGCGCGGTCGGCTTGTCGAAATCGATCACGACGAACTTGTGATGCATGCGCGCGCCGCTTCCGCCCTTGGGCTCCGACTTGAACGGCTCGGGCACGTTCTTCCCGAGGGCAGAGGGACTCATGGGCGCGATCTTGCCATCGGGCAGCTGCACGTTCAACCCGCCGACACGCTTGTCGGAGATGCCGTAGACAAACAGGTCGGGATCCAGCGTCACCTTCTTGATCGCGTCGAGCACGACGCCCGGCGTCTGATACAGAAACGCGAGCGAATAGAAGAGGCTCGAGGTCGTGTGATCGGCGATGTCGGCCGCGATCGTCGCGAGCAACGCGTTCTTCTTGGCGTATGGGGAGAAGCCCACCTTGGCATCGATGTCCTCCAGGCCGAGATCGTTGAAGATGGCCGAGCCGGTCTTCCCGAACCCGCCAGCGTCGCTGTGGGCCCAGTATGCGTCGAACGCCGCGCGGAAGATCGTGACGGAGGACGCGCCACGCAGCACGACCGCGTTGTTGGCCTGCACGAAGAAGCCGCGCCACGAGTAGTTCGTCGAGCCGCACACGACGGCTTGCACGTTCGTCCCGTCGACCACGATCGTCTTGTTGTGTTGGAGATCGCCCATGTGCTGTCGCATGACGTTGGCCGCGCCCGCTGACACGATCAGGCGCTGCGTCGCCTGCGTCTCGCCCGACGTGGCGAGTCCATGCTTGTCGCTGTCGTCGACGATGACCCTGAGCCGCGCGCCGAGTCGCTCGAGCCGTGTGACCAGCCCGGGTTCGTTGAGATCGTAGGCGACGACGCGAACCTGCGCGGTCGGATCGGCGATCGCCTGATCGAGCACCTCGAGAATCGCGCTGCGCGCCTCGAAGCCCATCCAGGCGAGCGCCTCCTTTGTCTTCGGATGCGTCGGGACGAACGTCAGGCCCGTCTCTGCGTCATCGGGGATGAGCGTCTCGATGCCGTGTCCCGGGACGACGTACTTGTCGACGAACGCCTGCGACGAGACGAACCCGCGCGTGAAACAGACATTGAGCTGGCCGGGATACGTCTCGCGACGAAGCTGGATCGACACCTCCTGCAGATCACCGTAGCTGAGCACTCCCGACGCGCTCATGAACACCGGGCACACACGGTAGTCGAAGTCGCCGAGCATCTCGGCGTTTCGCGGAAAGTGGACCCAGCGGAACTTCTGGATCGGCGAGAAGCGCGTCGACAGCCGATTGGGATTCACGCCGCCGCTGGCATCGGGAAAGCAGAGGCGATTCTGAAGGGGGAAAAACTTGTGCCCGCCAGGCTCACGGTACTCGATGGCGAAGCCGGCGAAATCGTTCGGCGGACGCCCCGCTTTCCAGTTCATGGCGAGGAGCGACATCCCGTCGCCCCGATGAACCTTGAGCGTGAACAGCGCGTGGGGATTGTGACCGCTGACCTGGAACTGGTTGCTCATGAGAGGCTCCCGCTGATGCGCATGGTGCCGGCCGAGCCCGTCGTCGGGAAGCCCTAGTATCGCGGTGCCCGAATGGCTTCACAAGCGTGCCCCCGCCGGTCTGGCCGGCGGCGTGATCACCGACGTCCAGGTGTTCGGGGTCCCTCGCGCGGTGACGCGCCCGACACGGATCTCGGTGTCGTGCCGAGCGCCGAGGCGGCGGAGCTCTTCCTTCGTATCGCGGAGACCAGTGACGGGCGGGGGGCGCATGGCGCGATCACCGCTGCCGTGCTAGCGGACAGTGCGAGAATGTGGCGCCAGTTGCTCGCCATCGTGCGCGACAGCGCAGACCGCCCGCGTGCCACGCGTCACGACGCCTTGTTCTGGGTCGGTCGATTCACCGCCGCGAAAACGACCGGCGGCAACGCGGAGGATCTGGCCAGCGTCGTCGATGATGACGACGACCGCGACGATCCGTTCTGGCTGGGCGAGAGTGGCGATCCTCGGGGCGTGGCGCTGTTCGAGGACATCCTCCGGCGCTAGGCGACGCATTGCCCGCGGTGAGGCTCGAGACGGCCTCCCCGCCACGTTGGATATGGCGCGGCGTGCTCAAACGCCCAACATTCGTAGGGATGTCGCAACGACGTCCGGAGACCGAATGCGCCGGAGCCCTTTCGTGGCCTCGTGGTGAAAGAGCCCGCCGCAGGCGGCCGGAATCGCCAAGTGGGTGTATACGCACGCGCTCGATCTGTGCCGTCCGGAGTGTCTTTCCCCACGCGGAGGGCATGCGTCACCGTATGTGGCCGTAGCGCAACGGCGTGTGGAACCCCGCCAGCAAGAATGCCCACCTCTCGATACTCGGCAGTGGTAATGATGAGCTAACTGTATTCATGACAACAAGTTACGAGACTGGATCTAGGGCCTGTGAATTGCAATGTCCGGCTTCCGAGCAACTGATCTCGACTTCATGACTTCCTCACCCGCGATGGCAGCGTTGATCGACATGTACATCCCGAACTCCGGCGTGCTCTTCCAACGCTTCGCTGACGGAGCCGTCGTCTATTCGCCGGGCGACGAGAGCTATTTCGGGTTGAACGGAACCGGGGCTGAGGTCTGGAACCTTCTTCCCAAGGAAGGGGAGCGCTTCGAGGAACTTCTGCGGAAGATGGTCGCGCTCTATCCGGAGGCTCCCGAGTCCGATCTTCGGACGGATCTGGGCGACCTGCTCGACGAGTTGGTCAAGCATGGGCTGATGCGACGCGTCACCATCGAAGTGGCCGCTTGACGCAATCGGACGAGCCCCGGCCGAATCCTTCGTCAATTCCAGCAACGCGATCGTGAGCTCTCTGCTGGCCACCCTGTCAGGGCCCGACAACCGTCCCGCTCCGGCGAGCGCCGCGCTTCGCGCGACGCTTCGTTCGGTGCTTGGGGACTCGCCGTCGCGCGTCGGGGCCTGGACGAGCGATGACCAGCGCGCGGGACTGGCTGTGGCGCGCGAGGAGTGGGAGTGCAGTCCCTGGTTGGCCGGACCGGCCGACGTCGCGACGCTTGGCGCCGTGTCCGTGGTCGCCGATGCGTCGCTGTACGGCAGGAGTGTTCTCGTTGCCGAACTCACGAGAGCCGGTGAGCCGGTCGCGGACGAGTCGCCCGCCGCGCTGATCGCCGCGTGCTACCGAGCGCGCGGGGCGGCCGGACTGCTCGCGCTCAACGGTGACTTCGCGTTCATCCTCTGGGACGCGCAACGTCAGGTCATGCTGCTCGGCCGCGATTTCGTCGGATCGCGCACGCTCTACTACTCCGTCGAGAAGGGACGGCTGATCGTCGCCTCGACACTCGCGGGCGTCCTCTCGGCATCGGGCGGCAGCCCGCCGAGCTTCGATCGGCTGGCGCTCGCCGAGGCGGCGTCCGGGCTGTCGCACGCCTCTGGCCGCACGTGCTACACCGGCGTGATGGCCGTGCCGCCGGGACGCGTGCTCAGCGTCGGCTCGTCGCTGCGGGTGGAGGAAGTGGCGCGCTGGAGTGCGCCCACCTTCGAGGTCGGTTCGTCCGCCACGTTCACCGACGCGGCCAACGAGCTGCGGGAGCTGCTCGGGTTGGCAGTCGCCGAACGGATGGCGCCGGATCTGTCGACCGTGTGGATGAGCGGCGGCTACGACTCAACTTCCGTGTTCGCGATCGCCCGCTCGGTGCTCGCCGGCGGGGCGCCTGGAGCGCTCGAGACGCTCTCGGTGAGCTACCCCGTCGGGGACCAGGGACGGGAGGACGAGATCATCGATCTCGTCCTCGCTCATCACGGCGTAAAGGGCCACTACATCGACAGCTCGGAGCTGCCACTTCTTGGCGACGTCGTCCGGAACGCGGCCCGTCGCGACCATCCATTCGCGGCGATGTACGACGGCTTCTTCCGTCGAGCGTCGCGAGGCAGTCGCGATCTTGGCGCTCGGGTGGCGCTAAGTGGGCATGGCGGCGACATCCTTTTCGATTCTCCGCTGGTGTATTTCGCCGACCTCGTGAGCGGGTTGCACGTGCGCACCCTGCTCGAGGAATGGAAGAAGTCGCGTGAGGCGATGTGGAGCCCGATGGAGCTGGTCCAGGAGACGCTCGGGCCGCTCATGCCGGAAGAGCTCGCCAAGTCCACCATGCAGCTGCTGGGGCGCTCGAAAGAGCGGTTCCACCAGCCGGCTCCGTGGATCACCAAGCCTGTCAGCCGCGCCATCGCCAACACTGGCTGGATGCCGATGGACCGGCGGTCCGGTGAGTCACGATCGAGCGCGGTCGCTCGCTGGTCGCTCACCTATCCGTTCTTCATCAAGTCCCAGGAAGCCGCCACGGCGGTCGCTCGCGAAGTCGGCATCGAGTATCGCACCCCGATCCTCGATCCGCGGGTGCTGGCCCTGGCGGCCACGCGCCCTCGGTGGGAGAAACGGAGCGGCGTTCGGTCCAAGTCATTGCTTCGGGCCGCTATGAAGGGCATGCTTCCAGAGCAGGTGCTGCTGCCTCGGCTCTTCAAGACGGGGCTGACGAAGGACTATCTGATGCGGAGCGTGCAGCAGGAGTTTCCCGTGCACGCGGCCGCGCTGCGTCGCGAGTCAGTGCTGGCGGATCTCGGGGTGATCGATCCGTCGCACCTCGAGCGAGCGATTGCCGAGAGCGCCTCGGACCGGAAGGGTTGGATTGCGGCGCATCTCTATTTCACGTTCCAGGTCGAGTACTGGCTGCGCGCTCGACTGTCGTCTGCTGGTCAAGGCGCTTCGCTCGACGATGCACGAATCGCAGTGGCTTCGCCGAAGGAGATTCTGATCGCCTGAAAGTCCCCGTCCGTCACTTGACGGCGGAACCGCGCGTCCCCGGTTTGGGCCGCATGCAAGAGAACAAGGAGATTCCATGTACAACCGCCCCATCGTTCAGCGATTCGGGACGCTCCGCGAGCTTACGCTCGGCGGGTCGTCGGCGAACTACGACTTCGCCAACCTGAACAACAGCACCTGCAACACGTCCTCACCGGCGTGTTGGATGCCGATCCCGAACGCGCGTTCGTAATCGCTGTTGCTTCACAGCCTAGGTGAACCACGGATGGATGCGCCGGCAACGGCTCGTCCATCCGTGGTCCCTTGGCAAGCTGCGATCTGCGGGGGACGCCGTCATGCGTGCCATTGCGCTAGCTCGACGCAGTTTGGAACGTGTCACCCGTGATCACCGCATCCATGGATTACCAGGTCTTCGGGGGATTTCTCCGGTCTGACCTCGAATTTCCGACGCTGCCTCCGGCGCCCCCGTCGGCAGTGCCGACCTGGCGTCTGCACGTGCTCGAGGCCCCTGCGCCCGAGCGCGAGACGAGCGAGCTCAAGTCCGAGCAGTTGAGCGAGGAGCTCAGCGTCACCGTGTCGAGCATGGCGGGTGGCATCCGCGTGACGTACTCGGACACCGGCACCTACGATCTGACTGACGGTGGCCACACGATCACGTGGTACCGTCCCGCGGCCCCGGATCTGGGCAACGCGAGACTCGACGTGCTGGGCACGCTGCTCACGATGGCCCTGCACCTGAACGATCACCTCACGCTGCATGGCAGCGCCGTGGCGTTCGAGTCGGGCGTCATCGCGTTCCTCGCGCCGTCGGGATTTGGCAAGTCGACGCTGGCGATGAGCCTCACCGTGTCCGGAGCGCGCTTCATGTCGGACGACGCGGTGCCGGTTCGTGTCGTGGGCACCGAGGTCATCGCTTCGCCTGGTGTGCCGAGCCCGCGCTTCCGCCAGGACTCGTTCGCACGCTTCCAGGACCTGCTGCCGAACCCGATCACGCTGGACAACGGAAAGGTCTCCTCGGGCGAGCAGCTCGCCGACGACGTGATCGAAGCTCGCGAGCGACCGCTCACGGCGATCTATCTCTTGAATCCCGTGACACCGGACGTCGCCACGCCGCTGACTCGCGCGCAGCTGCCGCCGATGGTGGCGACGGTGCACCTGCTGCGGAACGCCAAGCTCGCCAAGCTGCTGTGGGCGGAGGAATCGCAGCGCCTGCTCACGCTGGTGTCGGATGTCGCGCGGCACGTGCCGGTGTGGAGCCTCGACGTGCCGCGCGACCTCGATCTGCTGCCCTCCGTGGTGGAACAGCTGCTCGCCTGGCACGGTCGCGCGCACGCGGATCTCGCATGACGATGGCGGCGGGGTTGCCGGCGGCGACCGGCGTGGCGCCATCGGTCGGTCCGACGGCGATCGTCTGTCGCGGGCTCGTGAAATCCTTTCCGGTGCGGCGCACGTGGATGGCGGCGATGCGACATCCGTTCGCCTCGGAGTGGCAGCTCGTGACCGATCATCTCAGCTGCGAGGTGAGGCAGGGCGAGTTCTTCGGGCTGCTCGGACCGAACGGCGCGGGCAAGACGACCCTGATGCGCATGCTCGCGACCACCGTGCTGCCCGACGAGGGGACGGCGACGGTGCACGGCGCCGACGTCGTGCGCGACTCGCGCGCCGTGCGCGGCATGATCGCATCCGTGGTCGCCAACGAGCGCGCGCTGCTCTGGCGCATCAGTGCGAGCGACAACCTGCGGTACTTCGCCGCCCTGCTGGGGTTGCGCGGCGCCGCGCGGACGGCGCGGATCAACGAGGTGCTCGAGCTGGTCGAGATGAACGACACCGGCCACAAGATGGTCGGCGAGTTTTCATCGGGGATGCGTCAGCGGCTGCTGATCGCGCGCGCGTTGCTCGGCACGCCGCGCGTGCTCCTGCTCGACGAGCCGACGCGCAGCCTCGACCCTGTTTCGGCGCGCCAGTTCAGGCGCTTCATGACGCGGCTCGTGCGTGAGCAGGCGCGATGCACCGTGGTCCTGGCGACGCACAGCACCGACGAGGCGATGGAGTTGTGCGACCGGATCGGCGTGCTCGATCGCGGCAAGCTGCTCGCGGTCGGCCGGCCGGCCGAGTTCAGCGCCGACCTGACGCGCGACACCTACCGTGCCTGGCTCACCGGCGACGTGACGCCGGCGCTCGGGAAGCTGATGGCGCGCGGCATCCTGAGCGACGCGACGGAGCTGCCGGGGCGCGACGGCGCGTGGCGCGAGTTCTCGCTCAACGTGCCCGGCGGGCACGAGAGCGCGGCGGAAGTCGTGCGCGCGCTCGTGCAGGACGGCGTGGACGTGGCGCGCATCGAGCGAATTCCAGTCTCGGTGGCGGACATCATCGAGCGCGTGCTCGCGCAGCAACCCGCGAGAGACGCCCATGTATAAGATCGCCGAGATGGTGCGCGCGAGCTTCATGATCGCGAAGAGCTACAAGATCAACCTGATGTTCTCGATCATCGCGCTCTTCTTCACGACCATCCCATTCTACTTCGCCGCGCACGCGCTGCAGCCGACGATGGGGAAGGTGGTGCAGCAGCAGGGGGGCGACTACTTCGGCTTCGTGCTGCTCGGGTTGATCGCCATCTCTCTGCTCACGACCTCGCTCACGGGCGTCTACACCACGGTATCGGGCTCCGTCACGTCGGGATGGCTCGAGGCCCAGATGGGGACCTCGACGAGCATCCCCGTGTTGCTCGTCGGCATGGCGGCGTACGACTTCCTCTGGACGCTCGTGCGCGTCTCGATCCTCTTGATCTACGGCCGGATCCTTGGCGTCCATGTGCACTGGTCGGGGCTGCTGCTCGGTGCGCCGATCCTGTTCATGCTCTGCATCGCGTACTTCGGGTTGGGCTTGGTGCTCGCGTCGATGTTCCTCGCCTTTCGCACGATCGGTCCCGCGCAGAGCGTGATCATGATGGGGTCGACGCTGCTCGGCGGCGTGTACTATCCGACCGACATCATCCCCGGGTGGATTCACGCCTTCTCGGTCGTGATCCCGACGACGTACGGGCTCCGGGCGGTGCGCCAGCTCGTGCTCGACGGCGCGCCGTTGGTGGCCGTTGTGCCCGACGCGCTGACGATGGCGGCGATCGCGGCGATCTGTCTCGCGGTCGGGTCGCTCACGTTCCGGTCGGCATTCAACTACTCGCGACAACGCGGAACACTTTCTCAATATTGAACAGACATTCCCCGTAAAGTGACCCGGGGTCAGAGCCCGGGGTCAGAGCCCGGGTCAGAGCCCCGACTCTGACACCCAGCACCCTCGTCGGGGCGTTCGATTTCAACGGGCGACGCGTTCGGTGTGCCGAGGTGCGAGGAGAATGTCAGCGAGCGCGGAATGACCGGATGACGCGAAGTGTAGTCACGCGGGCGGGCGGGCGGGTGCAGCGTCTCAAACGGCCCTAAACGCTGACCTGTACACTGTTTGCGCGACTCCGCTCCGGGGCTGTCGGGCGGGGGTGACCGGGGGGCGCTCCGGCGTCGGGAATGTCAGGCTAGCGTGAGCAGGGTGCTTGACGCCTGCCGCATGCACGCGTACGCTAGCGCGTCTAACGTGTTTGTTGTCGTTCGTGTCGAACTCCCGGACCCCACCTGGTAGCCGCTCTTCCTGGTGAGTCCGGACAGCTGGGCTGCGCCCACGGCTCGCTGTTCGAGGTCGCCGATCCCTCTTTCCGTCGACGATTGCATGGGAACCAGCCAGATGAAGCGGGCCACCATGGGCGATGTGGCGCGTTTGGCGGCGGTGTCCAAAGCCACCGTCTCCGCGGTGCTCAACGGAACGGCGCTCGTGAAGGAGTCGACGCGCGCACGCGTCGAGAACGCGATCGAGCTGCTCAACTACCGGCCGGCGCCCGTGGTGAACGGGCACGCCTATGCCAATGGCGCGAAGAGCCTCGGTATCGTGATCAAGGAAGTGGACAATCCTTACTACGCCGAGGTGGTCCTCGGCGCGCGGGGCGTCGCCGAGGAGCACGGCTACACGCTGTTCGTCGCCAGCTCCGAGGGTGAGTACGAGGCCGAGCGGCGCGCGATCGACCTGCTGCGCACGAAGGGGATCGACGGGCTGATCGTCACCCCCGTGCTGCACGAGAAGACCGACCTGTCGCACCTGTTCGAGCTGAAGCGGCGCAACTATCCGTTCGTGCTGATCGAGCAGGTGATCGGTGTGCGGGCGAGCCTGGTGGACGTGGAGAACGTGGACGCCGCGCGGCGCGCGGTGGACTATCTCATCGCGCAGGGCCACACCCGCATTCTCTATCTTTCAGGGCCCGTCTACTCGATGCACAGCCAGGAGCGCATCGACGGGACGCTGCGGGCGTGCAGCGCGTCGCGACTGCTGTTCACCGACGACCACATCGTTCGCGCCGGAGCGCATCTCGCCGACGGGTATCGGGCAGGACTCGAATACTTCAGCAGGTGTCCGGCGGAGTCGCGTCCCACGGCGGTGTCGTGCTACAACGACCTCGTGGCGGCGGGACTCTATCGCGCGCTGGCCGAGCTGGGGCTGCGCGTGCCCGACGACGTCTCGGTGATCGGGTTCGACGACATTCCGCTGGCCGAATATCTCACGGTGCCGCTGACCACGATCCGGATGCCCAAGGCGCGCATGGGCGCCCTGGCGGCGGAGATGCTGATCAAGCACGTCGAGGCGCAGATGGTGCTGCCCCCGCAGCATGCGATGCTCGAGTCCGAGCTGATCGAGCGGGCCTCGGTGCGGCGGTTGATCCCGTAGCGGGCGTCACCTCGAGGGGCTGGCGGCCCCGCTCACCTTCCGCCAGGCCGCCACGCGGCATATTCTCGGCGGCGCTTTCGAGACGCCTCGTAGTCCCCTCTGACCACGCGCGTGACCAATGGAAGGAAATCCGATCACTCATCTCGCGGCGATCGACTACGCGATCATGGCGGTGTACTTCGTCGCCGTGCTCGGCGTGGGTTTCGCGCTGAAGCGCGTGATGCGCACGAGCACCGACTTCTTCCTCGCCGGAAAGACGTTGCCGGCCTGGGTGACCGGGCTCGCGTTCATCTCGGCGAACCTGGGCGCCCAGGAGGTCATCGGCATGGGCGCGTCGGGCGCGAAGTACGGGATCGCCACGAGCCACTTCTACTGGATCGGCGCGATCCCGGCGATGCTCTTCGTCGGGCTGTTCATGATGCCGTTCTACTACGGCTCGCGCGCGCGGTCGGTGCCCGAGTATCTCAAGCTCCGGTTCGACGAGAAGACGCGCACGCTGAACGCGGGGACGTTCGCGGTGATGACGATCTTCTCCTCGGGAATCTCGATGTACGCGATGGGGAAGCTCTTCCATCTCCTTCTCGGATGGAGCTTCAACACGAGCGTCCTCGCGTCGGCGGCCATCGTGCTGGCGTACGTGACGCTCGGCGGCCTGACGAGCGCGATCTACAATGAAGTGCTGCAGTTCTTCCTGATCGTGTTCGGCTTCGCGCCCCTGGTGTATCTCGGGCTGCGCTCCGTCGGCGGCTGGGACGGATTGACGGCGAAGCTCAACGTCGCGTCGGTGGCGAACGGACTGCCGGAGGGCGCGTACACGCACGCGTGGCGAGGGATGACACACGCGGCGACGAACCCCATCGGCGTGGAATGGTTCGGGTTGGTGATGGGGCTCGGCTTCGTGCTGTCGTTCGGTTATTGGTGCACAGACTTCCTCGTGGTGCAGCGCGCGATGGCCGCCGACTCGATGACGGCGGCGCGGCGCACGCCGCTCATCGCGGCGTTTCCGAAGATGGTCTTTCCATTCCTCGTCATCCTGCCGGGCATGATCGCGCTGGCGCTGACGGTGGGGCATTCGCCCGAGACCGCGATGATTCCCGCCAAGCTCGGGGCGAACGGCGCGCCGTTGCTCGACGCGGCGGGCCGCACGGTGCTCGACTTCGATCTCGCCACGCCGATGATGCTCGTGAAGCTCTTTCCCTCCGGCATGCTGGGACTCGGCCTCACCGCGCTGCTCGCGTCGTTCATGTCGGGGATGGCTGGCAACGTGACGGCGTTCAACACGGTGTGGACGTACGATCTGTACCAGAGCCACATCAAGCCGGGTGCGTCTGACGAGCATTATCTGTGGATGGGACGTGTCGCGACCGTCGGGGGCATTCTCCTGTCGATTGCCGCGGCTTATGTCGCGGGCTCGTTCAACAACATCATGGACCTTTTGCAGCTCGTGTTCGCGTTCGTGAACGCGCCGCTGTTCGCGACCTTCGCGCTCGGAATGTTCTGGAAGCGGACGACGGGCCACGGTGCGTTCACGGGCCTGCTCGCCGGCACGGTCGGCGCCGCGCTGCACCATGGGCTGACGCTGCCGCTCGGTGCGACGTCTGGTGTGAAGGGGGGATACTTCGGCCTGATGCACACGTATCCCAGCGAGCTGGCGCAGACGTTCTGGACGGCGATCGTCGCGTGGTCGACGTGCTTCCTGGTAACGATCATCGTGAGTCTCGTGACGCGGCCGCGCGTGGAGAGCGAGCTCGAAGGGCTCGTCTACTCGCTCACGCCGAAGCCAAAGGACCGCGACCTTCCATGGATCAAGCGGCCTGCATCGCTCGCGATGATCGTGGTCGTGCTGATCGTCGGGCTGAATCTCATCTTTCTCTGAGGCGGCGAAGTCATGAGCAACATGGAAGGGATGGACATCCGGGCGCCGATCGGCGGGCTGTTCACGACGCTCGGCGCGATGCTCGCGGGATATGGACTGTTCGCCTCGGGGAGTGGGGGTGCGTCCGATCTCTCGTCGGGGACGAACGTGAACCTGTGGTGGGGCCTCACGATGCTCGTGTTCGGGGTGGTGATGCTGCTGATGTCGCGACGCGCGATGTCGAGCTCGAAGCCGGCCGAGTGACGAGCCCATGCCGACCCGGAGAGAGTTCGTGCAGAGTGGCGTCGTGCTCGGCGGCGCGATCGCCGGGCTCGGCGCGTGCGCGTCGGCCGGCGCCGCGGCCGGCACATCGGGCGCCGCGATGAGCGCGACGTCCAACGTGCCAACCTCGCCGACGCGCGCGTCGCCCATCAAGCAGTCCGTGTGCAAGTGGTGCTACGACAAGATGACGGTGGACGAGCTGTCGGCGAACGCGAAGCGCATCGGGCTCTCGTCGGTGGAGCTGCTCGACCCGTCGGACTTCGAGACCGTGACGAAGCACGGGCTCGTGTGCGCGATGACGAACGCGCCGGGCGATCCGCGCACGCGGATCCCGAAGGGCTTCAACCGCGTGGAGAACCACAGCTGGATGATCCCGCTGTACAACGAGACGATCACGAAGGTGGCGCAGGCGAAGTTTCCGAACCTGATCTGCTTCTCAGGGAACCGCGCCGGTCAGGGCGATGACGAAGGGCTCGAGAACTGCGCAAAGGGGCTGAAGCAGATCATGCCGGCGGCGGAGCGAGAGGGCGTGACGATCTGCATGGAGCTCCTGAACTCCAAGGTCAATCATCCCGACTACCAGTGCGACCACACGGCGTGGGGGGTGAAGCTCGTGGAGAAGGTGGGTTCGCCCCGGTTCAAGCTGCTCTACGACATCTACCACATGCAGATCATGGAAGGCGACGTGATCCGCACGATTAAGGACAACCACCGCGCGATCGGGCACTATCACACGGGCGGGAATCCCGGCCGGCACGAGATCGACGAGAGCCAGGAGCTGTACTATCCGGCGATCATGCGGGCGATTCAGGAGACGGGATTCACCGGATACGTGGCGCAGGAGTTCGTGCCGGCGAAGGATCCGATGACGTCGTTGGCGGACGCGTACCGGCGGTGTGCGGTGTAGGGCCCGATTCTGCACGGAAACGCCACGATTCTACTCTGGCGAGACGCTACTCTTGGCGCGCGCTATGGCTGTTCGTTCACGCGGGAGGCGCGGAGGAACGGCCGAGCCGCGGAGGGCCACTGCCTCCTAGAAGGCCCCTTCACACGGCTGGCCCTGCTTTTTTATGTGTGCGGCGGAGAGATCGCAGCCCCAAAGCCCCCAAACCGTCAAAGCGATTATTGTTGCCTTGGATGTTGCACTCCTCCGCGGCTCGGCGTTGTGGTCCGCGCCTCCGCGTGAAAACCGCGGCGGGAGTGGCAGCTGTTGTCGATTGCCATTGAACTGAGTCATCGTGCAGTGCATCCGCGTTCGCATCGTTTTGACGCCACGCGACGCAATCCTCATCGCTTACGAGAAGGTCACGAGCCAAGAAAATCGAGCATCAGCGCGTTGAGATGTTGCGCGTGCGTCGCCGCGTACCCGTGTGGGAACCCCTTCAACAGCTCGAGGCGGCTGCCGGGGATCATGTCGTGAGCGAGCTTGCCCGAGACCTCGAACGGGACGATGCGGTCGCTGTCGCCGTGCGCGACGAGCGTGGGCATCGTGAACGCCTTCATGTCGGCGCGGAAGTCGGTCGTGCCGAAGGCGACGATGGACTCTCGCGTGGCGAGCGGTGACGCGCCCCAGGCGATCCACTTGCTGAACGGGATCAGATCCGCGCTCACGCCCTTGCCGGCCTCGTAGTTGTAGAAGTTCGGCAAAAACTGTTCGAGGAAGCCGATGCGGTCCTTTTTCACGCCAGCGACCATCCCGTCGAACACGCTCTGGTCCACGCCACCTGGGTTGTCCTTCGTCTTGAGCAAGAACGGCGTGACGGAGCCGAGGAGCATCGCCTTTGACACGCGTGCGGCCCCGTAGCGACCGAGGTAGCGCGCGACCTCGCCACCGCCCATGGAAAAGCCTGCGAGCACGACGTCGCGCAGGTCGAGCTGTGTCATCAGGTCGTTCAGGTCCGACGCGAAGGTATCGTAGTCGTAGCCGCCCGAAGGCTGGCCCGATTCGCCGAAGCCGCGGCGGTCGTACGCGATGCAACGGTAGCCGGCATCGGTGAGCGCGACGATCTGCGATTCCCACATGCGGTAGCTCAGCGGCCATCCGTGGATGAGCACGACAGGCCGACCCTTGCCGACGTCCTCATAGTGAAGCGTTGTCGACGGCGCGGCGGTGGTCTCGATCTGGGGCATGACTGGCTCCTGCACCTGGGGGTGTGACCGACCTCGGACGGATGGGGCCGGCGCATGTTCCAGACCAGGGCGAGCTCAATTGACATCCGCTGTACCCGGTCGTCTATCTCCACGGCGCGCGCGCGCCGTAAATCCCCGGTTCCCAGCCCCGTGACGCATCTCACCATCTGTGCGACGCGCTCCACCCGGAGCCACCGTCGATCCGCCTTCACGCTGATCGAAGTGTTGGTCGTTGTCGTGATCATCGCCGTGCTCGCGTCGATCGTCGCGCCGAACGTGTTCCGCCATGTGGACACGGCCAAGAGCGTCACGGCAAAGGCGCAGATCGCGATGCTCGGCTCGGCGCTCGACGCGTATCGTCTGGACAACGGCCGCTATCCAACTACGGAGCAGGGACTGGTCGCACTCTGGCAGCAGCCAACGACCGAGCCGCGACCCTCCAACTGGCGCGGACCCTATCTGCGCCAGCCGGTGCCGGCGGATCCCTGGGGAGCAGCGTTCGTCTATCGCTATCCCGGCGAGCATCTGCCCACCGGATTCGATCTCTCGTCGATGGGCGCCGATGGCGCGCAAGGTGGCACAGGCGACGCGGCCGACGTCACGAGCTGGAAGCAGTAGCCGCCGTGGCCTCGCTCAAGTACCGAGCGGTCACGCGCGCGGGCGTTCGCGAAGCGGGCACGATCGACGCCGCGACCACTGACGCCGCCACCGAATCGCTGCGCGCGCGCGGACTGACCGTGCTCGAGGTGGTGCCGACGGCACCGAGCGGTGGCGGGTTCGGCGGTCGCGTGCGCAGTGGCGATCTCGCCGAGTTCACGCGCGCGCTCGCGGCGCTCCTTCCGGCCGGTCTGTCGCTCCCGAAGGCACTCGGTGTCGCGCGCGACATCGCGCCCGCATCGCTCCGCGCCGCGCTCGCGGACGTGCAGACGCGCGTGGAGCGCGGAAGCACCTTTGCCGATGCGCTCGCGGCGCATCCGTCGGCGTTCCCGCCGTCATACGTCGGGCTCGCTCGCGCCGGTGAGCGCGCGGGCAGCCTGCCCGACTCCATCGGACGGCTCGCGGACGCGATCGAATCAGAGCAGCAGTTCCGGTCCAAGCTGCTCACCGCGGCGATCTATCCCACGCTGCTCACCGCCGTCGGCGGCGCGGCGATCCTCGTGCTGCTGATGGTCGTGCTGCCGCGCTTCGGCGCGCTCTTCGCCTCATCGGGGAGCGCGCTGCCGACGTCGACGGCGATCGTGCTCGGCATCTCGGGCGCACTGCGCGCCAATGCGATACCGGTACTCGTCACGGCTGCCGTGCTCGCGTTCGCGAGCGTGTGGCTGGCGACGTCGCGCGACGCGGCGCGCACACGCTCGCGACTGATGCTCTCGCTACCGCTCGCGTCCGGCTTCTACCGCGAGGTGCTCGCGGCGCGCGCGGCGCGCGTGATCTCGGTGCTGCTGGCCGGTGGAGCGCCGTTCGTCGTCGCGCTCGACGACGCGGCGCGCTCACTCGATGATCCGTCGGTGAAGGAAGAGGTGCTGCGCATTCGCAGCCGCGTGCGCGAGGGCAGCGGCGCGGCCGCGGCCATGGGTGAGGGGACGCTCTTTCCCGAGGTGTTCACGCGGCTCGTCGCGGCCGGCGAAGAGTCGGGGCGGCTCGAGACGTTCTTCGGCAAGGCGGCCGACTTGTTCGAGGAGCGCGCGAAGCGCTCGGCGGCGCGGTTCGTCGCGCTGGCCGAGCCAGCGTTGATCGTCGCGTTCGGCATCGTCGTCGGACTCATCGCACTGGCGCTCGTTCAGGCGATCTATGGGATCAATCTGGCGCCCATGCGAGGAGGGCGATGAGTCGCCTCACGTCGCGCGAGCGCCGAGGGTTCACGCTGCTCGAGCTGCTCGTCGTGCTCGTGCTGTTCGCCATCACCGCCGCCGCGGCGGTGCCGGCGTTTCTCGGCGAGCGTGCGGACGCTGCCGAGCGAGAGACGGCAACGGCCGTCGCGATGGCGCTCACCCGGGTGCGCGACGGCGCACGAGCGTCGGGCGCACCGGCGTCGCTCGTGCTGGCGCCGGCGGAGGGGCGCATGTGGCTCGTGTGGCGCGACTCCACGATGGTGGAGCAGATCCCACTGGCGCCCGGAGTACACGTCGTCGCGCAGCACACGGAACGAATGGAATGCCGCTTCACCCCCATCGGTACGGCGACGTCATTCGTGGTGACGATCCAGGGGACGCGCAGCCTCGCGGTCCGGGTAGATGCATGGAGCGGTGACATCACGATTGGCGATGCCGCGCCGACCTGAGCGCGCGCGCACGCGCGCGCACCGAGCGCGGTATGGCTTCACGATGCTCGAGGCGATCGTGTCCCTCGCCATCGTCGCGTTGGTGAGCGTCGGCGTGCTCGGCGCATATGCCGGCTCGCTGCGTGCGGACACGGTTGCGGCGGATCGGCTGCCACTCGCCGCGCTCGCAGTGGAACGGCTCGCGACGGTGGATCTGGCAAGCGGCGATCTGGCGCGTCTGCCCGACTCCACGGCGCACGGCACCTACGTCGGCGCGTACGACGGTGTGCGATGGGACATCGAGACGCACGGGGTGAACACGGTGCCCGGGCTCACGGACATCATCGTCCGCGTCTTCGACACCAACGACTCCTACACGCTGCGCACGCGGCGCTATCGGACGCCGGTCTCCGATGCGACGGGTGCGCGATGACGCGCCGGCGGCAACGATCGGGGATGACGTTGCTCGAGGTGATCGTCGCGCTGACAATCGCCGGCTCGGCGCTCGCCTCCGGCGCGGCGGTGCTCGGCTTCCTCACCGACCAGCAGACGCGCACGGGAACTGAGACGCTGGTCTCCGCGAACGCGGTGCGCGGCACCATGCGCGGCTGGATCGCGGAAGCGCGCCTCGCGACGGAAGGCGACGCGGAGTTGCGCGGCCGACCGGGCCGCGGCAGTACACGACTGACGGACGAGTCGGACGAGCTCACCTTCGTGACCTCCGCGCCGACAGAAGTGAGTGCGAGCGGGACGATCGTGCGGTTGTACGTCGCGAGCGCGGACAGCGCCAATGGCCGCGGGCTGATGGCGGAGCTCAAGCCGTGGCGCCACGCGGGCGCGCCGGTCACGCTCTCGCTCGCGCGAGACGTCGCCGCGATGCGCGTGCGCTATCTGTCGAGCCTGAGCGGGCGACGGAACTGGCTCGACAGCTGGGTCACGACGTCGGTGCTGCCCGCGGCGCTCGAGCTGCGCATCGTCTACGACAGCACGAACATCAGTGGCGAGCAGCGGGCGGCACGCACGCTGCTCGCCGAGCCGTTCGTCGTCGCGCTGGCGGCGCGGCAATGATCGCAAATCGTCGACGTGGTTCGCCCCACTCGAGCGGTGAGCGGCGAGGGTTCGCGCTCATGGCGGCGCTCTGGCTCGTCGTGCTCGTTGGCGCAACCGGGTACGAGCTGTCGGTGCGCTCGCGCAGCCGGCGACTCGCCGTGGCGAACATGCTCGAGCACACCGCCGCGCTCGCGGCCGCCGACGCCGCGCTCGAAACCGTGCGCGGCCAGCTCGCCATGCGACTTGGCCAGCCATTGGACGCGCGACCGACCGCCACGCCGCCCATCGACAGGTGGTCCGACCTGGGGCTCCTCTCGCGCGACACGATCACGCTCGGTGAGGCGCGTGCCTGGCCGCGTGTGTACGACGCCGGCGCACGCATCCAGCTCAATCGCGTGACCGAGAACGACCTGCGCCGCTTTCTCGTCGCGCTGCCGCTGGATGCAGGGGAAGCCGACCGGCTCGCGCAACGCATTCAGGACTGGCGCGATCTCGACGACTTCCGCCGTGCGCGCGGCGCCGAGCGCGACGACTACCTGCGCGCGGGCGCCAAGCGTCTTCCCGCCAACGCCGATTTCAGCCGAGTGGAGGAGCTGCGCGACGTGGACGGCATGACGCCGGATCTGTTCGCGCGCATCTCGCCACTCGTCACCGTGCTCGGCACGGGGCAGATCAACGTCAACACCGCACCGCGCGCCGTGCTGCTCTCCCTGCCCGGAATGGGTGACGAAGCGGTCGCCGCCATCGTTCGGGCTCAAGTGAGCCGTCGTCCGATCCGATCGATCGAAGAGCTCACGACGATGCTCTCGTCAGGCGCACGGTCGTCGCTCGTCGAGTCGATGAGCGAGCTGCAGGGGCGGGTCGTCTTCGAGAGCCGCGAAGTCGTCGTCGAGGCGGAAGGGTGGCTCGACGGCAGTCCGGTTCACGCCCGCGAGGAAGCGCTGCTCGCGCGCGGAGGGGACGCGATGTTCACCATCGGGAGACGCACCCTCCAATGAGCACGAACACCGCGCAGGCGGGCCGCGCCCAGATCGGTGTTGCGCTCGACGGCACGCTCCTGAGCGCTGTCTGGAGCACGACGCTCGGCGCGCCGTGGCGCACGCTCGTCGTTCCATGCGACGGCACGCCTGGCTCGATCGCCGAGGCGCTGCGCGCGCTCGCCGAGCAGGCGCCCGCGCGCGCCGACGTGGCGTTCACGCTGCAGCGGCCGTTGGCGACCGCGCGTACCATCGCGCTGCCAAACATGAGGCGCGCGGAGCTCGAGGCCGTGCTCGCGCGCGACTGGTCTCGCCATGTGATCGGGCTCCGAGCCGAGCCGCATCTGGTGGCGGTCGCGTCGAGCGACGGGAGCGGAAGATGGCGTGCCGCATTCGCGCCCGTCGCCACCCTCGAAGCGCTGGAGACGGGCGCGCGCGAGCATGGTTGGCGCGTCCGCGATGTCCGCATCACCGACGATGCGCTCGCCGCCGCCGCGCGCGAGGCGATGCCGACACTGCCGCGCATCGACGACGCGCTCGTCGTGCTGAGCGGCGTTGGGAACGCGACGGACGTCACGCATCTCCGTCGCGGCGAGCCAATCGCCGGCCGACAGCTCATCGTGGGCTCGGCGGCGGAGATCGCGGCGTTCGCACGAGGCTCGCTGAGCCGCGTCGCGTCCGCCCCCAACGATGCGCTGCGCTCGGCGACGATCATGGTGCTCGGTGACCGTGCGCGCTCCGAGACGCTGGCGCGCGAGCTCGGCAGGGAGGGATTGAAGGCGCAGCATCTGCCGATTGCGCGACTCGCGAGCGAGTCGCCGGCGGCGCTGCTCGCGGCTGCCGCACTGCTTCATCCGGCGCACCTGCCGCTCGTCGCGCCGAGCGAGCGCGTGACGCGCACCGCGCGGACGCGGGTGGCGACGCGATGGCTCGTCGCGGCGACAATTGCGCTCATTGCCGCCGGGTTCGCGATCGAGAACCATCGGGTGAGCGTCGCGCTCGATGACGTGGCGCGTCGACGCGCGGCGATCGCTCCGCGCGTGAGCGACGCAGTGGCTCGTCGCACCCGACTCGAGAGCGCGACCGAAACGGCGAGTGCGCTGGCCTCCCGCGAGGCGCAGGCGTCGCACGCCAGCTCGGCCATCGCGGCGATCGCGCTGTCGATGCCCGACAACGCGTCGCTCTCGATGTTGCAGGTCATGGGGGACAGCGTGAGCATGGAGGGCGAAGGCGACCGTGCCGCCGGCGTGTACGCCGCGCTGCGGAGCGCGCCGACGCTCCAGGCGGTGCGGCTGGCCGGACCGCTGCGGCAGGAACGCCAGGCGGACGACACGCCGGTGGAACGATTCGCCTTCGTCGCACGATTGCGGAAGGACGAACGATGAGTGAGACCCGACTCGCTGGGCTGATGCCGAGCATCTCGATGCGGCCGCAGGACCGCCGCGCGCTGCTGCTCGGCGGCGCGGCGCTGATGCTCATGCTCGGCTACTCGCGCGTCGCGCGTCCCGCGTACGAACACTTGCGCGAGCGGGAGCGGACTCTCACCGAGCAGCGCGAGCTGCTGGCGCGCGAGCGTGCGCTCCTTGCCGCAGCCCCTTCGTTTCCCTCCATGCAGCAGGCGACGGATCGCGTGCTCGCGGCCGAGGGTGCGCGGCTGTTCGCCGGCGACTCGGTGGGCGCGACGGCGGAGCTCACGGCGTACGTCGCCGACGTGGCGAACGAGGCCAGCGTGCGGCTGGCGAGCGTGGAGGCGCGGGCACCGAGCGCGCAACGCGGCATCACGACGCTGATGGTGGATGCGCGCGGAGAAGGCACGTGGAGTCAGGTGCTCGACTTCGTCGCCGCGTTGGAGAAGTCGGAGCAGCTCGTGGACGTGACGAGCGTGCGTCTGGAACGCGCCTCGCGCGGCGGTGGCGCGCTCGGCGGTTCGTCCACGGTGAGCGTGGTGGTGACGGTGGCCGGCTACAGCCGAGGAACGCAGTGAGGCGCGCGGCTCGAATGACGCTGACGCCGGCGCTGCGCATCGCGGCAGGTTGCGCGGCGCTCGCGCTGCTCGCCGACGTCGGTCTGCTGGTGCGCGCGACCCGCTCGCCGGACGAGCAGACGATCCTTCCGTTGAGGATCGCCGCGGTCACGCCGATCGTGCCGCGAAAGGCCGAGGCCGAAGCGTTGATCGATTCAGCGCGTGCGAGCGAGCCATTCGAGCCGCTGGGTGCAACGCAGACGCTCGCGAGCGCGAGCACCGTGATTCCGCAGGCCACGCCGATGCCCGCCGTGCAGCCCAGGCTCATCGGCACCGTCGTCGCCGGGGCGGAGAGCTTCGTGATGATGGCGATGACCGACGGCACGATGAAGGTCGTGCGGGTGGGCGAGCGCGCGGGCGAGCTCAGGCTGCGCTCCGTGAGCGCGGGCGGAGCGGTGTTCGATGACAGTCATGGCGACCGCGTCACGCTGCGGTCGCCCACACCGGGGTCGGAACCCCAACCATGAACGTCCTCTACAGCCATCGCGCCGCACGTCTCGTGGCACGCGCCTGCCTCATCAGCGTCGCCCTCGCTTCCTCCGCTCGGGTTGTGCGCGCGCAGGAGCCGAGTGCAGGCGCGCGCATCGATTTCCAGGACGCCGACCTGCGCGCGGTGATCACGGCGATCGCCGAGGCGGGGGCGCTCAACGTGACGTACGGCGAGATGCCGAACCGGCGCGTGACGCTGCACCTGCGGCAGAACGTCGCCAAGACCGACATGCTGCCGTTGCTGCGAAGTGTCGCGGCGTCGAACGGACTGCGCATCGTCGAGGATGGCAACCTGCTGCGCGTGGAGGCGGCCGACGCGCGCGCGCTCGCGCAGAGCGCGAGTACCGGAGTGCGTCAGGAAGGTGTCCGACTGTTCGTCTACCGACTCAGGCATGCGCGCGCGACGCGGCTCGCCGCGACGCTCCAGACGCTCTATGGGAATAGAGTCGCGGTCGAGGGCAGTTACAGTGGCGGCATGCAGGCGCGCACGCTCAGCGAGCAGCTCCGCGGCACGCAGATCCCGCCGCTCAACATCGACACGATCGGCCGCGGCGCCGGAACGAACGCGGCAGCCGTGTTGTCGGCGGCGCTACAGGGGGAGATCCAGATCGTCCCCGACGAGACGACGAACTCGCTCCTCATCCGCGCGCAGGCGGCCGACTACGAGACGATTCGCCAGGCCGTCGAGGTGCTCGACCTCCGTCCGCTCCAGGTGTTCATCGAAGTGCTGATCGCCGAGGTGCGCCACAACCGCGGGTTCGACCTGGGGATCAGCGGCTCGGCGACGCAGAACAAGAACGGCAACGGCACCAGCATCATCTCCGGTTCGCCCGCCGATGCGGGGCCGCAGGACTTCATCGTCCGGCTCACGCGCGGCGGGAGCGTGAACGTCGACGTCGCGCTCAACGCGCTCGCTACGCGCGGCAACGTGCGGATCCTCTCTCGGCCGCTGATCATGGCGGAGAACAATCTCGAGGCGCGCATCACGGTGGGGAGCCAGCGACCATTCGTGCAGGTGTTCCGCTCGCTGCCGACCGAGAGCGCGGCGCGCGATCAGGTGGTGCAGTATCGCGACGTCGGCACCACGCTCACCCTGCTGCCGACGATCAATCCCGACGGCTACGTCAACATGCAGGTGAAGCAGGAGGTCAGCTCGGCCACGAACGAGGTGCAGTTCGGCGCGCCGGTGATCAGCAACCGCGAGGCATCGACGCATCTGTTCGTGAAGGACAACGAGACCGTCGTCATCGGCGGGCTCGCCGACCGACAGGTGGAGCGCACGCGGAGCGGCATCCCCTTTCTCAGCTCGATTCCGTTCATCGGCGGCCTGTTCGGCAACACCCACGACGCCGACACCCAGAGCGAGCTCTATCTCTTCCTCACGCCGCACATCATCGCGACCGATGAAGATGCCGACCGCATCCGGCGCGGCACCGAGGGGCGGCTCGATACGATCGATGGGCGGCGCGGCGACAATCCCGCGGTGGCGCCGAGCGCGGGGCAGCCGCCGCAGCGTCCGACGCCGGTGAGCCCCGTTCCGTGATGCGCGTGTCGCTGGAGCACGTGCGCGCGCTCTCGCCGCGCATCACGCCCGAGCTGCTCGAGGAGCACGGCATCCTTCCGCTCGGCGTGGAGGATCACGTGCTGCGACTCGGGACATGGCGCGGCGACGTGGATCTCGACGTGGTGTACCAGCTCGAGGCGCTGAGCGGCGCGCGCGTGGCGCTCGAGCCGGTGAACGAGGACGACGCGCGCGCGACGATACGCCGCGTGTACGGCGAGTCGTCGGCGCAGTCGCTGATCGCGGCGATGGGGACCGATGCGTCGGCCGGCGACGAGGCGCCGGCGATCGACGACCTCCGCGCGCTGGCGAACGAAGCGCCGGTGATCCGGCTCGTGAGCATGCTTCTCTCCGAGGCACTGGCGGCGCGCGCGTCGGACGTACATCTCGAGGCGTATCCCGACGCACTCCGAGTCAGGTACCGCATCGACGGCGTGCTCCAGGAAGCGCCGTCGCCGCCGAAGAGCATGGCGCCCGCGGTGGTGAGCCGGCTCAAGGTGATGGCCGATCTCGACATCGCCGAGCGTCGCACGCCGCAGGACGGGCGCATCCGGTTGACGCTGCAGGACCGGCAGGTGGACGTGCGCGTCTCCACCGTGCCGACGCTGCACGGCGAGAGCGTCGTGCTGCGACTGCTCGACAAGGAGGCGTCGACCGGCCGGCTCGATCTCGAGTCGATCGGGATGTCGATGGCCGATCTCGCTCGGCTGCAGAGAGTGCTGACGATCCCGCACGGCATCGTGCTCGCCACCGGGCCAACCGGTTCGGGGAAGACGACGACGTTGTACGCCGCGCTCGAGCGGTTGCGCACAGGGCGTGAGAAGATCCTCACCGTGGAGGATCCGGTGGAGTATCAGCTCGCCGGGATCCCGCAGGTACCGGTGAACGAGAAGGTCGGCGTCACCTTCGCGAGCGCGCTGCGCGCGCTGCTGCGCCAGGATCCCGACGTGATGCTCGTCGGCGAGATCCGCGACGGCGAGACGGCGGAGATCGCGACCCAGGCCGCGCTCACGGGGCATCTCGTACTGTCCACGCTCCACACCAACGATGCGGCGGGCGCGTTGACGCGGCTCGTCGATCTCGGCGTCGCGCCCTTTCTCGTGGCGGCGACGGTGGAGGCGGTGCTCGCGCAACGCCTCGTGCGCACGCTGTGCAAGTCGTGCGCGACATCGGAGTCCGCGACCGCGGCGGAGCGATCAGCGCTCGGCGCGCCCGCAATGACGAGCGTGACGCGCGGCCGAGGCTGCGCGGAATGTCGAGACAGCGGCTATGCCGGACGCACGGGCGTGTACGAGCTGCTCGTGCTCGACGACGCGATGCGCGAGGCCGTCTCGGCGAAGGACGGTGCGGCGACCGTGCGGGCGATCGCGCGTGCCCAGAGGGTGCCGACGTTGAAGGACGACGGGGTACGCCTCGTGCTCGCCGGCGTGACGACGCCAGAGGAGGTACTGCGCGTCTGTCGTGGCTGAACTTCGTGACCAGGGTCACCGCACACGAGACGTGGAGCGTCGTCAGAGCGCCGTTCCGAGCTGACGCGCCATCCCGGCCATATTGCCGACGCCGTATCGCGGCCGCAAAATGAGTGATGCCACTCTCACTCTCGTTTCACGCCGCCATGCACTGCCGTACCGTCCTCTCCGCCCTCGCGCTCGCCGCGCTGTTCACCTCGGCCTCGCTCGCGAGCGCACAGGCGCTGCCGACCAACCAGCGCCTGTACGACACCGTCACGACGATGCCGGAGCTGCACGCGAGCCGCATCGCCAAGTTCGAGGCGGAGCCGATCGTGACGGGTCGCGTGATCTTCTTCGGCAACAGCATCACGCAAGGCGGTGACTGGGCGAGGCTCACCGGCGACAGCACGGTGACGAATCGCGGCATCGGTGCCGACCTGGTTGCCAGCCTCCTCGGTCGAGTCGGCGACGTCACGCGTCGCAAGCCGGTGAAGCTGTTCATCCTCATCGGCATCAACGACATCAGCAAGGACATCCCCGACGCCGTGATCGCCGCCGAGTATCGCGCGCTGGCGGACAGCGTGCGCACCCAGAGTCCGACGACGAAGATCTACGTGCAGAGCATCCTGCCGCTCAACCCGACGGTGAAGAACTTCCCGCAGCACTACGACAAGCAGGATCACGTCATCGCGGTCAACCGATTGCTGCGGCGCATGGCGAAGGAGACGGGGGCGACGTACGTCGATCTCTGGCCGATCGTCGTCGATGCGAAGCACCATCTCGATGCTCGGCTCACCGGCGACGGGCTGCATCTCAACAGCCAAGGTTACGAGCGCTGGGTCGCGTATCTCAGGAAGGCGCGGCTGCTGTGAACGCTCCGTCGCGGCGCGCTTTCGCCAACACCCGCCGCCGACCGTCGAGCTGAAACGCGATCACGATCACCGCGACGATCGCGAACGCGCCGATGTACACGCCGTGCTCTTTGGTCGGCAGCTGGTACGCGAGCGTGTGCGCGACGACGAGGGCGGCCATCCAGTAGGTCCAGCGCTGCCACGACTTCCAGCGGCGCGAGCCGAGCGTGCGAAGCGATGCGTCGTTCGAGATGGCGATGAGCATCAGGATTACGAGCGTGGCCGCGAGCCCTGTCCAGTTCGCGAACCCGAACAGATCGTAGCGCACCGGCATGGCGTGCTTGTCGTCCTGATAGAGGAAGTACTTCAGCATGTGCCCGGTGAGATGCACCTGAAGTCCGGTGACGACGTGGGCGAGGGCAAGAAGTCCGCCCCAGATGCCGACGTCGCGTCGCAGGTCGGTGCTCACCGGCGATGCGCGCCCCGCGCGCACGCGCCACGGTCCGATCAGCAGCGCCCACGCGATGAGCACCACGCTCGCATAGCCGGTGGCCATGCTGAGCCGATACATCACCTGTTGCGAGTGCGACGTCGCGGTCACGACGACGAGATGCACCAGCAGCGCGAGCGCGAGGATTCCCGCGTTGCGGGCGATTCGGCGGGGCCAGTAGCCAGCTTTCATTCGATCCGAGGTCGAAGTCACGAGAAGGGTCGAGTCCGCTCATGAAAATATTAGCGGACTCGGCCTCTGAATCGAGCCCACGAATTGCATTTATGGTCTCCGTTCATCTAACGGAGGCTCTTCAGTGCTTCATCATGTGCGCAACGCGGCGTTCGCCGCTGCTCTCTCGCTCTTCGCCGTCGCCACGACCGGCGCCCAGCAGGAAGAGCACAAGCCAGGCGGCCTGAACAAGGTCGCGCACGACGTCAGTTCGACCGCCAAGAAGGCGGGGCGAGACACGAAGGCCGAAGTGCATCGCGCGGGGAGCAAGACACACAACACCCTCAAGGATGCCGGCAACGAGACCAAGACGGTGCTCAAGAAGACCACGGGCATCAAGGGCTCGCAGTCGCATCAGCCCGGCGGCCTGAACAAGATCGCGCGCAACATCAGCAACACGTCCAAGAAGGCCGCGAGCGATACCAAGGCCGAGAAGAACCGCGTGAAGAGCAATCTGCACGGCGCGGCAACCGAAGCGGGGAAGAGCGTCAAGGACACAGTGCTCAAGGGCAAGCCGTAACGCGAAGCACCTCCTCGAGCAACATGGGGCCGGCCGATGCGAATCGGCCGGCCCCATGTCACATCGTACGTGAAGCGACTACCGAACGTTCTTGTTGAAGAACGCGACCGTGCGCTCCCACGCCAGCTTGGCCGCCTCCGCACTGTAGCGCGGCGTCGTGTCATTGTGAAAACCGTGCTGAGTGCCAGGATAGAGAAAGCGCTCGTACCGCACGTTCGCCGTCTTGAGTGCCTCCTCGAATGTCGGCCAGCTCGCGTTGATGCGCTCGTCGACCTCGGCCGACTGGATCATCAGCGGACATTTGATCTTGGGGACGTCTTCCACGTTCGGGGCGGACCCGTAAAAGGCGACTCCGCCGGCGAGATCCGGCAGGCGAGTGGCGAGGTAGTTCACCACGCCGCCTCCGTAGCAGAAGCCCACCGCGCCGACCTTGCCCGTGCTCTCCGGACGCGCCTTCAGGACGCCGACCGCGGCGACGAAGTCTTCGCGCGTCTTCGCCTGGTCGAGCTTGGGGAACAGCTCGCGCGCCTTGTCCTCGTCGCCAGGGTAGCCGCCCAGCGGAAAGAGCGCGTCGGGCGCGAACGCGACGAAGTTTTCGAGGGCGAAGCGGCGTGTGACATCCTCGATGTGCGGATTGAGCCCGCGGTTCTCGTGAATGATGAGGATGGCCGGCAATTTTCCGACCGCCTTGTCCGGACGCGCGAGGTACCCGCGCATCTTCCCGTAGCCATTCGGGGAGTCGTACTCGACGTACTCCGCAGCGATCCGCGCGTCGTCCCTCGGCACCACCTGGGCCTCGGCGAACTTCGGGCTCAACTGATCGAGCAGCATCGCCGCCGTCACGCCGCCCACGGCGTACTTGGAGGCTTGATCGAGAAACGCTCGGCGGTCGATCACGCCATGGACGTAGGCGTCGAACAGCACCAGCAGATCCTGATCGAAGTCGTGCGCGGTTTTGCGTTCCATGGGTGTGATCCTCGTGTACTCGCGCTGTCGAATGAGAGTGCTGCATTGTGGTGGACGTCGTCGGCGAGCGAACTACTCCACTAAGTCTCCACTAAGTCACGGTCGTGCCGAAGATGCGGCCCACGAGCGCCGACGCCACCATGGCGAGCGCGCCCCAGAACGCGACGCGAAGCGCTCCCCGCACCATCGACGCACCGCCAACGCGCGCCGCGATCGCGCCGAGCACGATCAGGAGCACCAGCGCACTCCCGATCACGAGCTGTGTAACATGCGTCGCGGGTGCGAGCGCGGCGACCGCGACGGGGAGTGCGGCGCCCATGGCGAAGGAGATCGCTGAGGAGAGAGCGGCTTGCAACGGGCGCGCGGCCGTCAGCTCGGACAGGCCCAACTCCTCGCGCGCGTGCGCGCCCAGCGCGTCATGCGCCATGAGTTGCTCGGCGACTTCCATCGCGAGAGATGGGGTGAGCCCGCGTGCCTCGTAGATGCCGGCGAGCTCTGCGCGCTCCGCGCCCGGTGCGGTCGCGAGCTCATGGCGCTCGCGCGCCAGATCCGCGGTTTCGGTATCCGCCTGGGAGCTGACCGACACGTACTCACCAGCCGCCATCGACATGGCGCCAGCCACGAGCCCGGCCACACCGGCGATCAGCACGGCTGCGCGGCCCGTGCCTGAAGCGGCGACGCCGACGACGAGGCTCGCCGTGGAGATGAGGCCATCGTTCGCGCCAAGCACCGCGGCGCGAAGCCAGCCTATGTGTGCCGTGCGATGTCGCTCGATGTGCCGCATCATTGCTCCGTTGAGCGTGCCAGCTGCCGGGTGACCTATGAGACGTGACGCGCGAAGCTCCGTCGAGAGCTCAAGGTCCGATGATCTCATCAAGGGGAGCGTGTAGCCGCCGCGCGAGCTCGAAGTCCACCCGTTCGATCTCGGCAAGGAGCGCGAGGCCTGTGGCTCGGAATGCCCGGGAAAGCTCCGCGTGCTCGAGAGAGCTCGCAAGTGTTTTCACGAAGTCGCGCAGCGCAGCAGGGGGCAGATCATCGAGACCGCGGCCCTGTACCGCTGGCAGACCATGGCGCACGCACGCGAGCGCGAGGACCTGATCGCGCATGCCGCTGATCATGTATGCCGCCTGCCACATTCGGCCGCGTGCGAGACTCGATCGAGCGTGCAACGCGTACAGCCATCCCATATCCAATAGTGGGTGGGCGAGAGCGGGCGACGCCGCTGGTCGCTCGTTCGCGTGGCCGAAAAGAAGGCGGAACGACGGAGCGATCGCACCGAAGTCCGACGCGGGCCAGAATCCGAGATCCACCTGCAGCGTGCTCGCGAGCAGAAAGACGCGAAACATGGCCGAGCCGGCGATGACGTCCATATGGTGTACCGCACCGTGGTCGCGATACAGGCGCTCGGTCCAATCGGCGATGATGACGTCACGATCCACGCTGTCCGGGTACCCGAATGCCAGATCGATATCCGACCAACGATCCTCGGCATCGAGCGCTGCCGAACCGGTCAGCGCTGCGGCAACGATTCGCGAGTCCGCGGCCGCCGTCTCGACGAGGTGTTGCCGAAGCGCCGATCGTTCATCCGGCGTGAACATGAAGCTGCCTCGCACGGAAGGAATCACTGCACGGGCGCACGAACTGGTCGTCCGGGATGCACGCCTTGCCTGAGCTGCCCATTGCGAACCACAACAGTGCCGTTCACCACGACGTCTCGGATGCCCACCGGCGGTAGGGTTGGCTCACGATACGTCGCGCGGTCGAGGATGTGCACCGGGTCGAACAGGACAATGTCGGCATCGGCCCCGCGTTGGAGCCTCCCCTTGGAGGCCATTGCGAGGACGCGGCGCTCCAGCCGCCGGGCGGGGCTGATGGTCATCTTGCGCAGCGCGTCCATCAGGGTTAGCGCCTTGACGTCACGCACATAGTGCCCGAGTACGCGCGCGAACGTGCCGGCCACGCGAGGATGGCCGACGCCGTCGTGGAGAAT